>JAFVSV010000074.1 GCA_017503575.1 Alistipes sp.
CAACACTCTCAACCTCCGACCCATGAGAGGGGATCACCGTGATATTGATGAAGCTCACGGCACCGACAAAGAGAGCCAACACCGCGAGCGTTATCAACGCGGCATATCTCGTTATGCGATTATCATTTGGATTGTAATACTCCATTACTCACTCTCTTTGGTTGCAAGAACCAACTTATACTTATCCTCTGTGCCCTGACTCTCCTCGCGGTACTTGACGTTCATATCCTGAATCATCGTTGCCACATCTACGAAGCCCTGCACCGTGGTGTTGTCGCGGTCGCAGTGCAACGAAACGTGCATAACCTTTGACTCCTTGCTGGCCGTATCTGTGCTAACATATAACTCATCCAAGGCCGCACGCAACTCGTCAATTGTCTTACACTCTATCTCGCCATTAAGCACATAGTGGTAGTTACCCGACTCGCCCAAGATGTTGATTGCCGCCGACGAGTTATCCGACTCCTTATTCGTATCCGACGTAGGTAGTGTCACCTGCAAGACCTTAACAAGAGGCGTTTGGTTTACAAATATGGTCGCAAGGATAAAGAAGACCAACAACAAAAATATGAGGTCGGTCATCGACGACGACGAGAACGACGAACTAACCTTGGAGCCACTTCTACTTCTCTTTATTGCCATAGGTCACACTATTTTTGTACGGGTTGGTTCAAGATATCCATAAAGGCGATAGTCGTAGCCTCCATACGGAAGATGAGCTTCTCGATGCGTGCAGCGAGGTAGTTGTGCGCGAAGTATGCAGGGATACCTACGATAAGACCACCCACGGTAGTTACCATCGCTGTATACATACCTCCCGACAAGCCCTTGAATGCCTCCGAGGGGTCACCACCCATCTGTGCCGACATGTTGATAAAGGCCTCAACCATACCGATAACCGTACCCAAGAAACCAATCATTGGTGCACCACCAGAGATAGATGCCAACCATGGCAGACCTGTCTCGAGCTTGGCTACCTCAACGTTAGCCACGTTCTCGATAGTGGTCTGGATATCGCCCATAGGACGACCGATACGCTCGATACCCTTCTCAATCATACGAGCGATGGGTGAGTCGGTACGACGGCACAGGTCGATAGCTGCGTCGATATTACCCTCCGAGATATAGTCGCGAATACGATTCATGAAGTTGGGGTCTATCTGCGTAGCCTTATGGATGGCCATGAAGCGCTCCACGAAGATAAATATCATCACACATGCGAGCAGTACCAACACCCACATCAAGAAGCCACCGGCCATGAAGAGATCCCAGAAGCCCATTGAAACCACCTTGGGAGCCTCCTCGCCAACAGTCTCACCTAAAGGTGCCATGTCTTCAGAACCCAAAGAGTCCACTGCGATAACAGGGGTCTCACCATTACCAGACGCCTCCTGAGCCATCACCACTGTGGGTGTGGCAAGTGCAAGGAGCACGAAACCAAAACAAATTGCTACGATTTTCTTCATAATATTTTAACGTTTTAATTAATGATTCTTATTCAATCTGCTCAACATCCTCAATTGCAATATCATCGTCACTATCATCGTCGATATCACCCTCTACAACGTCATCGTCCTGCGATGTAGTATCAAAGACGGGGACAATAAAGTCAACCTCCTCGATATCCAATGGCGCAGGGAGTGTTAACGGAGCATCCGTCAATGGAGCATCCGTCACATCATGGCGACGCTTCATACGTCGTTCGAGACGCTCGGCACGACGTTTATCACGGCGCTCCTTACGACGTTGGCGACGCTCGGGATTTACGAAACGTTGCTTCATACTCTGCCACAACTCGCCAAACGTATTGAAGCTCTCGCTATAATAGACACCAAGACCAGCCTCCTGCATACCCTGGTTCTCGCCATAACGGTCGATAGTCTGTGTGAAGCCCCTCAGGCGGAAGGCACCATCGGCATCTATAAGCCATGTGATGAATGCCTCACCCACGAAGTTCGAGGCACGCTCCGTCGCCTTGAGCGACTCATCCGAGAGGTAGCCACCCTCAACCTCAACGATAAGGCGGTCGTTAAGCCAACTCTTCGAGAAGCCGAAATCTACCTCATCGCCTGTAAAGTCGGTGCGCGGGCGATAGCGGAAGATGACATTATAGTTATCGCCCGACAGCCAGTTACTCAACTGGTTAGAGAGCATCTCGAAGCCCGTAGTCGCAGAGAGCGAGGCACCCATAGCTCCAGTATCCTCCGCCGCAAAGGTGTTGGCAGCCAACAGCCAGAACATCTGCGTGGCTATGGCCTGCTGGTCTGTCAAGGTCGAGTTGATGACGGTCTGTATCTCGGGTGCCACATTAGGAATCTGGACGTCGAAGGTCACCGTAGGCTCCATCATATCGTCCGTAAGCTTGATATAGCAATCCACAGGCACGGCACGCGACGTGTCGATACCCTGTATAGAGCCACCGATAAGAGGCTTTAGCGACGCCTTGGTCTGGTATATGGCATCAATATTAAGTTTTGCGGCCATAGGGTCACCATTCCATGTTATTGTCGAGCCGGGCTCCACCTTAAACATCTTATGCCATATATTCTGCAATGTGAAGAGGTAGTCACCCTCGCTGATGGTATATATGCCTCGCATCTCCAGAATATTCGCCTTGGGCACATAGTGCAACGACAGCTGACCCGAGCCCTTACCCCTGATGATATCACCCAACGTGGGGTCGATAACGAGCTGCATATCGACATTAGGCTGAACATCCATATTCATATCAATGTCCATCACACCGCTGATATTGTTTACCGAACGTTGACGACGAGTATGCGCCATCATACGGCGTGTGAGGAAGGCAGTGGTGTCGGGAGCCTCAACCTCCTCCTGAACAAAGGTCACAAAGTCGGCATAGGCAACATTCTCCTTACCCATAAGCGGCATATAGAACTGCGAGTCGTCGGCACTTGTAGCGTCGATATTCATCTTTACACCTCGCTTATCACCCACAAACGACGCCCTACCCGTGGCGTGTATATGACCATAGAAGAGGTCGTTATCTTTTGCCTTGGTGTCGAGTACCAATATATCCTTACCCTCAACGGCGATATCGTAGGTAACATTCGACAAGTGCTGAAGGCTCAAATCCATATAGTAGCGAGCCTCATGACCAGCAGCATCGTATAGAGGTATACCATCGGCATAGATATGGTTATCGCTCACACGCAACTCGCCGTATGGTGCCGTATAACGCGTCTTGGTGAAGTCTACCGTAACACCTATGTCGCGCACTCGAGCACTACCATTGAGCTTTGCCATACGTCCCTGACCCTCAATGCGTATATCGACATCGCCCGTACCCTCGATATCTGATACGATACCACGCAGGAAGGGCTGTATAAGTTCTAACTTGAGGCGGTTAATCTTTGCCGTTGCAAGGTAGCGGTTGCCCATAGGCTGATAGAAGCCCCTGATGGTTGTATCCTGCGTAATACGGTCGTTGATATAGACGCGTGCCTTATTCTCCGCGAAGTCCCAATCAGAGGTGATATGCTGCGGTGGCGCCAACAGACCATTGACACGAACGCTATCAAGGTCAATATTAGCCTCAATCTCGGGGTTGCGTAGCGCCGACTTAATTACGGCATAGCCATTTGACGAGCCATCAACCTCGTAGCCCCAGCGACTTACGAGTGCTGTTAAAGGCGAGATATTGAAGTTATCAAGCGTTAGCACCAACTCATCATCGCGCGACTGCGATGCCACACCATCTATAACGAGTTCCTGACCTGGGTGTATGATGCGCAGGTGGTCAACACTTATGCGCGACGCACTGATATCTATGCCACCGCGCGACAACAGACGCCACTGCACCGTATCGTTCGTGAAGTGCGAAGGTGTAATGTCGAGGTGCATAGAGCGACGACGTGTCAACGTGTCTCGACTGAACTTGGCCTGAAGACCCAACATGCCCGACGACTTACCATCCTCACTGGCAAAGCCCGCACGAAGCGACGCTCTATTCTCGCGAGCACCTCCCGTAATGTTGAACTTTGGCATAAATGGGCGCGAACCCAAATATATGCATGACGACTCGAGCCACAACGACAACGAGTCTTGGAGCCTCTTCTCGATGTTGAACGAGGTGTTCGCCATGATGACACTCTTATACTCCAATGCTTCGGAGCTACCTCGTATCATCATCTTATTATTCTTGGGGCTAAACATGAGGTATGCCTCGGTATCGGGCGCCACCAAGAGGCTTGAGGCAATAGCATCGAGCAACTCATTAATCTTCTCGCCAGCCTCAATCTTAAGCATCGTCTCATCATGCTCATACTCGCGACTAAGCGAGCGCTTCTCGGCACTATCGTTGTACAACAGCGGGATATAGGTCATCACGAAGTTGTAGACATAGCTATATACATCACAATAGCGCAAGTAGCTCTGGAACTGGATATTGAGAAACTCCGACTGAAGCATTGCCGCACGAAGTCCCTCATCGCCATACATAGAAAATTCTATGCGATCGGTGGTTACAGTGCCATTGGGATATGTATACTCTGCATCGGCAATACTCATACGTCCAACCAAGTCGTCGATATTATTACCAATGGCCTCGACACCCATTTGTAGAGATAACACAGATGTCGTATCACGCTTATTGATACCGATAGCATGTAGGTCGGCACGACGAAGGTCCAACGCAAGGTTATATGTCGGGAGCTCCAAGTCGAGGTTCATGGCGCCATACATTGTGAAGTCGAGGTTTTCATCATTAGACACAACACTTGCAGCATACTCGCCACCATTTACCTCGCCACTAACAACGATATCCTTATAGCGATATGCACCATAATCTACTCCCTCAACCTCGGCATCGAGTGTTGCCACCATCTCATCGCCAAAGCTACCCTCACCAACGACATGGGCATCAATGGTATTTAACTTGGGGACGTTGAGTACTCGACCAATATTTAGGTGCTGTGCAGACACATCGCCCTTGATATCCATACCACCGTTAACATGGCGACGTATCTTAACATCAGCATCCACATCACCAACGCCCGAATTAACATCACCCGCGACATGGAAATCCGAGATATCGCCCTTATATGTACCCGATAGGTCAACCCAGCCAACACACCTTACGATATCACACACCTTTGTAGGCAGACCACCACGAACAACGCCATCAATGACGGTCATAGCATCCGACGCGGTGATATGTGCATCGGCAATGTCAATATCGAAGTGAGCATTACGCCAATCAGGAATACCTACAATATGAGCCTTACCCGCAATATGGCTACGCTCACCCAACGACACGCCCCTCAAATCGGCCGTGAAGTCGCGCACATAGCCGTTGAACGTACCCGACAGGTCGTTGAGTTGCACATCCCACTCGCGCAGGCCAGGTGCAAAATATGCGACATCCGAAGAGTGTACCGACGCATAGTCGATATCGCCATCCATAACAACAGAGTCGATATAGCGTTTATATGTTATCCAGTTGGCACCTCTGAGACTAACGTGTGGCATACGAAGTTGCGAGCGCTCGGTCGAAGCGTCGATATTTCGCATCTCAATAACGCCCTTATCAACATGGAGGTTTGCGGTGAGGTCAGCAAGTTCAAAACCACTCTTCTCGCGACCCGACACATTGACAATATCGCAGTTCACAACGCTGCGGTGCATATAGAAGTTCTTGATCCAGCCATTGATATTTTGTACAACCATATCGCCATAGTCGACACCATAAACAGGATTACGATGCACCAGTCGTTCGTATTTGAACTCTACGTTATTAAGTCTAATCTTATCGACAAAGAGGCGGAAGTCACTCTGACCATCCTTGCGTGTTAAGGCGAGGATGATGGGACGTATATTGAGCTCACCATTCGATAGCTCACGAAGATGTAGCTTACCATTATTGAGCACTGCATCCTCGAGCACAAGTCCCGTCTTCGGCATATTGAGGCTTGCAATGCGTACCTTGGCCTCGTCTACATAAAGAAGCGTATCTCGTTCGTGGTCCTCGACATAGAAGCCAGTGAGACGAGCTTTAGTAAAGAGGTCGAGATCTATGCGGCCGATGGCGACCTTCGTGCCGAGCTTCTTGCTGGCAAACTCGGTAAACTTATCGGCCGCGAAGTTCTGAATAGAGTCGACACTAAGTAGCAAAGTGATAGATATGGGCAAAAATATCGACAACAAAATGATGGTCGATAGCACCTTTGCCAATATTTTTATAACTTTGCGCATTGAAACCTCGTTTTGTGGTTTTGACAGTTTACAACAATTAACCTACAAAAGTAATCATTTTCTATTAAAAATAGAAAAGAATTGCAAAAAAATTTATTCCGATATGGATATTACGATATTGGGCATCGAATCATCGTGTGACGACACCTCGGCTGCAGTAACCCAAAACCGCACCCTACTGTCGAATGTAATTGCCTCACAGGCAGTGCACCAGAAGTACGGAGGCGTAATCCCCGAGCTCGCATCACGCGCCCACCAGCAGAACATTATACCAGTTGTCGACACCGCCCTCAAGGAGGCGGGCATCACCATCGACAAGGTTGACGCCATAGCCTTCACACGCGGTCCAGGTCTACTTGGCTCGCTCCTCGTGGGTGTATCCTTCGCCAAGGGACTATCCATTGCGAACAACATCCCGCTCGTCGAGGTCAACCATCTGCAAGGACACATCCTCTCACACTTTGTCGACCTCCCCGACCGCGAGCTACCACACCCAGACTTCCCCTTCCTCTGCCTACTGGTTAGTGGCGGCCACACACAGATAGTGCGCGTCGACTCACCCACCGAGATGGAGATTATAGGCACCACTATCGACGATGCCGCAGGCGAGGCCTTTGACAAGTGCGCCAAGGTTATGGGACTACCCTACCCTGGAGGTCCCATTATCGACAAACTCGCCAAGGAGGGTGACGACAAGGCTTTCAAGTTCGCAAAGCCTCATGTCGAGGGCGAGTTTGACTACTCGTTCTCGGGCCTTAAGACATCGTTCCTATACACACTGCGCGACGCTGTGAAGGAGAACCCCGACTTCGTAGAGGAGAACAAAGCCGACCTATGCGCATCACTGCAGCGCACCATCATCGAGATACTTCTCGACAAGGTCATCAAGGCATCTAAAGTCACAGGTATCAAGGATATAGCCATCGCGGGTGGCGTATCTGCCAACTCGGGACTGCGCAACGCCATACTCGAGGCGGGTAAGCGTCGTGGCTGGCGCACATTCCTCCCCGAATTAAAGTTTACGACCGACAACGCCGCGATGATTGCCACTGCCGGCTACTACCGATATATGGCTGGCGAGTTAAGCAACCTCGAGGTGTCGCCCGTAGCACGTCTTGAGGACCTACAAAAGTAGCGCCATGCACCACAGCGAGCCTCCATATAACGACTATGGCCGCGTGATGCGACGCCGTCTTGGAGGTCGTGTGCAGAAGCTCGCAATAGATGCCGCCATGGGGTGTCCCAACCGTGATGGGAGGGTCGCTCGTGGCGGCTGCACTTTTTGTCTCAATGAGGCATTTTCACCCGACTACTGTCGCACCACACAGAGCATCACCGAGCAGATAGATGCGGGCATAGCATTTCACGCCGCACGCCGCCGCACAGCCGATATATATCTCGCATATTTTCAGTCTGGCTCAAATACTTATGCGCCTATTGAGCGCCTCGAGAGACTCTATACCGAGGCGTTACGCCACCCCAAAATCGGGGGTCTTATCATAGGCACACGTCCCGATTGCATCAGTTCCGAAATACTCGATATTTTGGAGCATTTATCTAAACATCATTACATTGCCATTGAGTATGGTGTCGAGTCGACATCCGACGCCACACTGGAGCATGTAAATCGCGGCCACAGCTATGACGATGCTATACGCGCCGTGGAGCTTACGCGGGCTCGTAGCATCGACACTGGGGCGCACTTTATACTCGGTCTCCCGAACGAGAGTCGCCAGCAGATAGTGGAGCAGACACACCTAATCAATAGACTAAAGCCCAACTTCGTCAAGTTCCACCAGTTACAGATATATCGTTCGACGCCCATGGCCGAGGAGTGGCAGAGACACCCCGAGAGATTTCTATTTAGCGGTAGCACGCCCATCGACGATTACCTCGCGCTCGTCGTCGACATTATCCGTCGTCTCGACCCCGACATCGCCATTGAGCGCATAGCCTCGACAGCGCCACGCCACCTACTACTCCACTCACCATTGGGTGGCATACGCATGGACGAGCTACGCAGTCGTCTAATCGAGCTAATGCGCACAGCACAAGCACATCAGGGTGATTTGCTTATACGATAAATTTTTACTATATTTGTGGTCAGTATACTCTAAACGGAGAAATTCTACCACTATGAAACGCATGATTATTGCTCTCGCACTCCTCGTCATAGGGGCTGCGACAGGCGCCACTGCACAGGATGCACCACGACGCCACACCTATCTCAACCCCGACGCGCCCATCGAGGAGCGCATTGAGGATGCTCTCAGCCGCATGACCCTCGACGAGAAGATTGCCATCATCCACGCACAGTCCAAGTTCTCGGCACCTGGTGTGCCACGCCTCGGCATTGCAGAGATATGGTGTACGGATGGTCCTCACGGCATACGCCCCGAGGTACTATGGGACGAGTGGGAGCAGGCGCGCTGGACAAACGACTCGTGCATCGCCTACCCCGCGTTGACCTGTCTTGCAGCCACATGGAACCGCCAAGCTGCCGACCTCTACGGCGTGTCGATAGGCGAGGAGGCACGCTTCCGCGACAAGGATGTATTGCTCGGCCCGGGTGTCAACATATACCGCACACCGCTCTGTGGCCGCAACTTCGAGTATATGGGCGAGGACCCCTACCTCGCGGCACAGATGGTCGTACCATACGTTCGTGGCGTGCAGCGCCAGGGCGTTGCGGCATGCGTCAAGCACTATGCTCTCAACAATGAGGAGCTACACCGCCATACGGTGGATGTCGACCTCTCGGATCGCGCACTATATGAGATATACCTACCAGCATTCAAGGCTGCAGTCATCGAGGGCGAGGCGTGGAGCATCATGGGCTCATACAACAAGTATCGCGGCACCTACGCCTGCCATAACGACAGGCTGCTCAACCAGATACTCAAGGGCGAGTGGGGCTTCGATGGCGTAGTCATCTCGGACTGGGGCGGCACTCACTCGACGATTGAGGCTATACGCAACGGCCTCGACATGGAGTTCGGCTCGTGGACCGATGGTCTCACCGAGGGTGCCAGCAACGCCTACGACATGTACTACATGGCACAGCCCTATAAGCAGCTTATTGCCAGTGGCGAGGTTGGCACCGAGGAGCTCGACGACAAGGTGCGCCGTGTGCTTCGTCTCACCTTCCGCACGGCGATGAACCCCTATAAGCCATACGGCGCCATGTGCTCGGAGGAGCACTCTGCCGCAGCGCGTTACATTGCCGAGGAGGGCATCGTGCTTCTCAAGAACGAGAGCAACAATCTACCTATCAGTGCCGACGCCAAGCGCATCCTTATTGTTGGCGAGAACGCCATCAAGATGATGACCGTAGGTGGTGGCAGCTCGTCGCTCAAGGTTAAGTACGAGGTATCGCCATTGGACGGCATACGCAGCCACTATGGCGACCGCGCCGAGGTCATCTACGCACGCGGCTATGTAGGCGATGTCACGGGCGACTACAATGGTGTTGTTACGGGTCAGGACCTCAGCGAGAGCCGCACTGCGGAGGAGCTTATCGCCGAGGCTGTGGAGCTTGCCAAGGGTGCCGACCATGTAATCTTCATCGGTGGTCTCAATAAGAGCGAGAAGCAGGATTGCGAGGGTGCCGACCGCGAGGACATAACGCTATCATACGGTCAAGATGCTGTTATCGAGGCACTTGCCGAGGCTACCGACCACCTCACCGTGGTCTTTGTTTCGGGCAACGCTGTGGCTATGCCATGGATTGACGATGTGGAGTCTGTTGTGCAGACATGGTTCTTGGGCTCGGAGGCAGGCAATGCACTCGCACGCATCCTTGCAGGCGATGTTAACCCCAGCGGCAAGCTACCCTTCACCTTTGGTGTGAAGCTCGAGGACTACCCCTCGCACGCCGAGGGCATGACCTTTCCCAACCCCGACAAGGTCTACTATAAGGAGGATATCTTCGTGGGCTACCGTGGCTTCGAGAAGAGCCGAATAAAGCCACTCTTCGCCTTTGGTCACGGCTTGAGCTACACGACATTTGAGTATGGCGACCTCACCCTCAGCGCCGATGAGATAGGCGCCGATGAGACATTGCATGCCACCGTCACCATCACCAACAGTGGCGACCGTGCGGGCAAGGAGATTGTTCAGCTCTACATCGGCGATAATAAGTCGTCGCTACCCCGCCCCATCAAGGAGCTTAAGGGCTTCGAGAAGGTGGAGCTTCAGCCTGGCGAGTCTACGAGTGTGACATTTGCCATCACCAAGGAGGCACTTTCGTTCTACGATGATAGGGTTGGCGCGTGGTGCGCCGAGCCCGGCAAATTCACCCTTTATGTGGGCAGCTCATCGGCCGATATACGCCTCTCAAAGGCGTTCAGACTGAAATAGCCAATCGTTTTGAGCGCTCTACACTAACGCTATCACAGCACGCTATGCGGGACACTTTTACTCGTGCCCCGCATTTTTCGTTTATAATATTTGGATTTTCAACAGTTTTATACTACCTTTGCAAGGCGTTACGCATAATATTACAACGCGAATGCACACATGAGGGTTACAAGAGAAAACTAATTAACAAAAAAACATACCATGAAGAAGTTGTTTTTATCACTCGCAATTATTTCAGTCATGCTTACGTCGTGCACATCGGACAATGTGGGTGTAAATATTTGGGGTAAGCGTGTTACATTCACGATTAGCGTTGATGTACCAGAGTTAGCGACACGTTCGGGCGAGACTGGAATGGATAGTGGATTAGGTGCTATCGACAACTTTTCAGCAGCAGACGAGTGGGATAACTTCGACCTACGCTACATTGTTGAGGTGTATGAGGTTGTCAATGGTGAGGTAAATCAGGGTTCGCCCATTATTTCTCGCATCACCAAGACTTTCGACGAGTATAGCGACACAAGTTTCGACGTTCGCCTTGCACCAAACCGCGACTACCGCGTTGTTGTTTGGGCGGACTTTGTTGAGCAGGGCAAGTCCGAGGACCTTCACTACGACACCGCCGATTTGCGTGCCATCAAACGCAAGACACCTAACACAGCTATGGACGAGTGCCAGGATGCCTACTTCATTAAGCAGGACATACATGTAGGCAGCAGCAAGCTCTCTAAGGATCTCGTTTTGAAGCGTCCATTTGGCAAGATTCGCGTTGTCACCACTGATTACGACCAGGCTAACAATAATGCGAAGCCCAAGACTATTAAAGTTACCTTCTACAACCACACGCTCTACACCACTCTTGACGCGGTGACTGGCGTTGCTTCGGGCGAGACTCACAACGAGTACACCTATACCGTTGCAAAGGATGCTCCTTACACCAAGGGTTACGATGAAAACGAGAAGAACATGACCCTCTTTGCCGACTATATCCTTGCAGGCGAAAACGCGCAGGAGGTTAACTTCACACTCAACGCATGGGACGATAGTGGCAAGCTAATCAAGTCATTGGATTTCAACACACAGATTCCTCTTGGCCGCAACAAGCTTACTACCATCATGGGCGATATGCTCACACGACAGAGCCAGGTCGATGTTAGCGTCGATGACAATATGGACGGAGAGACTATCATCGACATCAAGGATTAACCACGACGCGATATAGACGTAATTCATCGGAGTCTCCACCACGGGGACTCCGATTTTTTTCGTCCAATACGCCAACCTTTTCACCAAACCTACCACCACCCCTCCTCATCAATTCCGCGACCCTATATTCACACAAAAAACTACCTCCGAGCCAATAACATTCGTCAATTTTTCCACAACGCTCCGCCATACCCCCCCCCTATATAACGCTGATTAGCAGCATGTTACAGCAAATAACGAGACAATAAATTGGACATATAATCCAATGAGTGACATTTTTTGTATATCGCTCATTTTTAAGAATTTATAAAAACCATCCATCAAAATTAAACACACCCTCAACACCCGCATAAAGCACTGTGTATCAACCACTAACAACCACACCATTTTGTTGGTGATAAAAAATTTCAATTTTGTTTACATATTTTTTATTAAAAAGTATTCCAATTGGAATATTTTTATTATCTTTGAGCGTCCAAATTATGTTAATAGACAAAGTGTTTGTTACATGATGACCACCATCTCCCCACTGGCCGTCGTTAGCGAGCAGATAACGTAAGAGACAGAAAGTAAAAAGAATTGATGTTAATGTAGCCATGACGAGTTAGTCCGATGCTATATTACGTGTTATACATATATTATATATAGAGGTATATACACGTAGAACAGGTTGCAACGAAATTAACGAGTTATATGTTGGTTGTAAGAGTAGACGTCAAGCGATGTGTAAGAATGCAAACAGAGGATAACACTACGAAATAGTGCTACTATTTTCGTTTTCATACATGTACGCATACACGCGCGGAGAGTATCGGATGGAGCGCTCGAGGTAAACAGAAAAGAGGCTGATACCGACATACTGAAGGCGTCGCAACCACAACACAAAAAAAACAAGGGGCGAAAACAAGAGGCGAAAACAAGGTTAGAGAACAACAGGTTAGAGAACAACAGGTTAGAGAATAACAAGGTTAGAGAACAATAGGTTAGAGAATAACAAGAAAAACAGTAAAACAAACCATTTTAATTACAATTTAATTCACCTTATTTTTTAATTTTTAATCTTTACACTATGAAGAAATTATTTTCTTTGTTGGCAGTAGCAGTGTTGGGTTTCACTGCTTGCCAGACTGACGAGGGTGCACAGAATGCTACATTGGAGAACGAGGGCGTCGTTACTCTTAATGTTAGCGTACCCGAGTTGGCAACACGTGCGCTTGATGGTGACAACCAGTCTGGCGCAGATAGTGCTTATGGTGCTATCGACTATGCAAACTACACAAGCTTCCTTGAGTCGGAGTATGATGTACGTTTCCAGTTGGCAGTTTACGAGGCAGGTGCTGCTGAGGATGCAGGGCCTATCTACACTGCTACTAACTATGTAGACTTCGCTTCTACTACTAACTTCAACGACCTTCGTTTCGTTCCTGGTCGTGAGTATCAGTTCGTATTGTTCGCTGACTTCGTACCACAGGGTACACAGGTTGACTACCGTTACAACACTGCTGATCTTCGCAACATTACTGCATTCGAGTCACTCAACGCAATGGATGAGACTTACGATGCTTACTTCTTCAACAAGACTATCAAGGTTGAGGCTGGTAAGATTAACGAGCTCGAGGCTATTTTGAAGCGCCCATTCGGTAAGATCCGCGTTCTTGCTACTGACCTTGCATGGGTAGAGAATTATGCTGCACCTGCTGAGGGTGAGGTTACATTCTACAACCACGCTATCTACAAGTCATTCAACGCTGTAACTGGTGAGGTTGCTACCGAGGCTACTAACGCAGAGGAGACTCTTCGTTACGCTATCGACAACGCTTACTATGGTGCTACTAAGTACGAGGGTAAGGATGCTGCAACTCTCTTCGCTACTTACATTTTTGGTAAGGATGCTCAGGAGGCAGTTAACTTCCGTTTGGATACTTACGAGGCTGACGGTTCTTTGATTAAGTCTCTCGATTTCAACACCGAGATTCCTTATCAGCGTAACCACCTTACTACTCTTGTAGGTAACCTTCTTACTAACGAGACTGACCTCTTCGTTCGCATCGACGACAACTTCGACGCTGAGGCGTTCGAGAAGGGTGACTTCGAGAACGTTGAGAATGGTCTTAAGTGGGTTCGCGAGGGTGAGCTTGTAGGAGGTGATGTTTATGAGTATGAGACTAACCTCTTCACATTCCGTTTGTTTGGCGAGAATGGTGCTGCACTTCGCGCTGGTACTTATGAGTACACTGAGGAGCTTCTATACATCCAGAACGCTACTGGTTTCGATGTTGATGGTATCGACGTTGAGAAGGGTACTTTGACTATCATTGACCGTGGCACACGTGCTGAGAACTACTACGACGTAGTATTCGACATCTACGCTACTATCGACGGTAAGACTGAGAACTACATCCTTACTTGGAATGGTGCTCTTAAGGGCCCACGTGTAGCACTTGCTGAGCCAGTTGTAAATTACGAGGTTGACGAGGTTGACGCTCTCTACATCACTTTCTCTTGGGAGGCTGTTGAGAACGCTGCAAACTACACTGTAAAGTGGAATGACGAGGAGCAGACCGTTGAGGGTACTTCTGCTACATTCGACTTCTCTGGTATGGATACATACGCTACTGCTTATGTAACTGCTAATCCTGCTAACGCTGACGATCACACTGCTTCAACTGGTTCTGTAACCGTTGATTGGAAGGCTCCTATCACTTACTCTGAGGTTTATGTTTCATTGCAGTATATTAAGGGCACTGAGGTAGCTTTCGCTGCTGATGGTCTTACTATCTACTTTGAGAAGTATCCTTCACTTGAGGGTGCTTGGTATCAGGCAGCAGGTAAGATTCCTACACCATTCTCTAAGGAGGCTACAGTTGAGGAGACTGTAGGTAGCGCAGCTCAGGTAGTTATCACTGAGCCAACTATTGCTACTAAGTTCATCTACACTGGTGCAATGAATCCTTATATCTTGACTGAGGCTGAGGTTAACTGGGTTGCTGGTTACAACACTGTTAAGGTTAAGTTCTCTAACGAGGCTGGTACCGCTATCGAGTTCCAGACTACTGCTCCTATGGAGGCAGGTAAGGCTACTATCGAGCCTACTTACGTAGCTATCGAGGGTGACCAGGCTGCTAACATCGAGAATGCTGAGATGAACGTATTGCTTGAGAAGGGTGAGTACACTATCTTCTTCACTATCCACTCTGCTGTTAACGACGTTCTTATGCAGTACGTTGGTGCTATCGACTTCGAGAAGCCATACGCTCCACAGTATGTTCTTAACGCTTACACTGCTGGTGCTGAGACTATCAACTTCAAGGGTGAGAACGCTGAGCTTGAGATCGAGGCTACTTCACTTGAGGAGGGCGATGTAGTTGTTAAGAAGCTTATCCTTGACGGTAGCGACGACTACGCTGCTTCTAACCAGGTAACTGCTGCTACAGCTGTTGTTGCTGAGAAGGATGGCGAGTATGACGCTCGTTACACTGTAACTGTTAACCTTCCTATCGATGGTGCTAAGACATTCGATCTTCAGTACGTTGGTCCATTCGTTCCTTACTCAGCTCCAGTAGAGCCTGAGAAGCCTATCGAGTTCGAGGCAACTTACGAGGTTAAGGCTGGTGCTTACATCTTCACTGGTGTAAACCACAACTTCACTATCCTCGTTAACAACCTTGCTACTACTCAGTACATCTCTGGTGAGACTGAGGATGCTTGGGCATACGACTGGACTTTGGGTCAGGCTATGAACAACTTCCGCACTGGTGACTTCTTGACAGTTGAGAACAACGTTGTAACTGTTGAGTTCACTGCTGCTCCTATGGGTCAGGAGTTCCGTTACAAGATGACTTGCGACATGAACCCAGCTGTTCAGGAGCCAGAGGATATCACTGTTGAGCTCGCTCTTGAGAATGGCTTGTATGTAGGTGGTAACTATAAGATCGACTACTACCAGGGTGAGGCAGTTGTTTATGTTCAGAATGTAGCTGCTCCTGCTAACATGATTAGCAATGTTACTGTTTACGACGACGCTGATGAGCTCGTATTCGAGTTCGTTGATACTTACAACAACGCTAACGTAACTGCTATCTACACTAAGAACGTTGTAGCTCCTGCTACTGACGTTGAGGTTATGTTGACTCTCGAGAACGGTATCTACTATGGTCTTTACGAGACTACCACTTACGCAATCTCTGTTGAGGACGGTATCGCACAGGCACAGTTCGCTGATGGTACAAAGGCTAACTTTATGTTCGAGATGAGCGAGAACACAACTTTCGTTGTATTCACATTCGCTGATACTGTTAACAACGTAAACGTTACTGCTCTCTATCAGAAGACTAACGCTCCTGCTGAGCCAGTTTACGACAACCTTACTACCTTGAGAGACAATGAGCTCTTCTCAAGCAGCAAGGCTGGTTACCAGTGGCACTTCGTATCTGAGGCTGGTTTCTATGGTGACTTCTACGTAGCTAACGGCAAGAATTCTTCTGAGCTCGTTGAGGGTGAGTACGCTTGGAATGCAAACTATGCTGACGGCGCAGGCACTCCTGGTTTCACAGTATCAATGCGCGACGCTAACAAGGCTATAGTATCTGTAACTTCAGCTGCTTTGAAGGTTGAGGGTAAGGTTGTTTACCTCACAGTTAACGAGAACTACTTCAAGGGTGAGATCGCTACTGATGAGCCAGATCAGCCAGGTACAGATGAGCCAGTTGACGAGTGGACTAACCTCACTGAGGTAGCTCAGAAGACTACAGCAGCTAACGGTAATGTTGCTTATGCAACTGATAACTACACTCTTGCATCAGGTTACTGGTACTATGCTGGTGGCTTCGTAGAGGGTGGTCAGTACACAACTGAGACAACTGCTACTGGTTTCATCTTCACATTCGACGATGAGACTAACAAGCGTCACGTGACTATCACTTACTCTGAGTTCGCTGTAAATGATCCATGGACATTCTCAGCTGAGGTAACTGGTAAGACTGGTTTCTACGTTCAGGTTACACTTACTGGTGACAATGGCGATGTAATCGTTGTTGATAACATTGCAATGGGTTCACCTATGTCCCCAGGTACTGTAAAGATCAATGGTGTTGATACTGCAGTAAAGGGTACAGTTCAGATCGACAACTCTTATAAGGTTGTTGTAGACTTGGCTTCAGATGTAGCTTCTTACAAGGGTACTTCTACGAACGCTTTATACTAATTTAGTTGATTAGTCAACAAAAACTCGTTTAGAGTTTAACTTTTCGGAGCTTCCCGCAAGGGAGGCTCCGATTTTTTTTGTTTTGGTGGTCGGGCGGGCGTTGCCCTTAGTCGGGCGGAGCTGAAGCCCCCTTTATCGGGCGGGCTGTCGCCCTTTATCGGGCGGGAGCGAAGCTCCCTTTATCGGGCGGGCTGTCGCCCTTAGTCGGGCGGAGCTGAAGCTCCTTTATCGGGCGGGAGCAAAGCTCCCTTAATTTAATCAAGCGAAGCGCCCTCCCAAGCAGGCTCCGCCTGCGCCCGACCAAGCAAAGCGCCCGACCAAGCGAAGCGCCCGACCAAGCGAAGCGCCCGACCAAGCGAAGCGCCCTCCCAAGCAGGCTCCGCCTGCGCCCGACCAAGCAAAGCGCCCGACCAAGCGAAGCGCCCGACCAAGCGAAGCGCCCGACCAAGCAAAGCGCCCTCCCAAGCAGGCTCCGCCTGCGCCCTCCCAAGCGAAGCGCCCGACCAAGCAGGCTCTGCCTGCGCCCGACCAAGCAAAGCGCCCGACCAAGCAGGCTCTGCCTGCGCCCGACAAAATCATCAGCAACAGAAAATCAAAAAAAACAACAAAAAGTTGATTATAACCCCACAACATAGTACCTTTGTAAAAAAAGAGCTATATGGCATCAGAAAATAATATATTAGTATCTCGGAGCATGGGATACAAACACATGCTATTCTACAAAAAGAGTGTGGTGGTATACGACCTAACATATCTCTTCTGCGAGAGGTATATCGACAAGAAAGACCGAACATACGACCAGATGATTCAAGCAGCACGCTCAGGAAAGCAAAATATCGTCGAGGGGTATGTCGACGGAGCAACATCATTCGAGTCGTGCCTAAAGCTGCTTAACATCGCACGTGGAAGCCTCATGGAGCTTCTCGAAGACTATGAAGATTATCTGCGAAACCGCGGACTCAGAGAGTGGAAACAGGGGGGCATAGAACACGAAGCTATGATAAACCTCAGCCGTAAGGGGTGCAGTAGTGCCGACTATCTTGATATTGCAAGAACGCGAAACGACGAGGTAATAGCAAACATGGCAATTATGATTATCAAAGATACCGAGAGCCTACTTTACAAATATATCCAACGCAAAGAGCACGACTTCCTCGCACATGGTGGCTTTCGTGAGAAGCTAACACGCGAGCGACTTAAGGTGAGAAACAAGTCGTAGGCATTGAGGAGTGGTAATCGGGCGGGCGTTGCCCTTAGTCGGGCGGGAGCAAAGCTCCTTTATCGGGCGGGCGTTGCCCTTTATCGGGCGGGAGCAAAGCTCCCTTAATCGGGCGGGAGCGAAGCTCCCTTTATCGGGCGGAGCTGAAGCTCCTTAAATTTTAACCAAGCGAAGCGCCCTACCATATATTATATACCGCGCGCACGCGCGAAAGAAGGACAACCCAAACATCATATCGAACAAAAAATCGTAGCCCCCAATACAAAAAAGGGCCAATATATTTCCGAATTATAGCAAAAAATTGTATCTTTGCTCAATTAATAATACTAACACCACTCGTATGGCAATTAAAAATAACGTAATGATCGTGCGCCAGAGACTTCTCACAAAGCTTGTGAGCCTCTGGAATGAGGGTGCACTCGTCGAGAAAATTGATAGAGTACCCATCGAGTTTAGTCCCCGCAACTCTAAGGTACGCGGCCGCTGCTGCATCCACAAGGAGCGTGCCGTATGGAAGTACAAGTCACTCCCTCTATTGGGCTACGACATGACCGACGAGCAGGACGAGCTAATGCCTCTATCGGCATACGCAAAAATGGCACTCGACCGCAAGAAGATTAAGGATAACATCATGTGCGTTATCGACGAGGCCTGCTCATCATGCGTACGCACAAACTACGATATCACAAACCTTTGTCGTGGCTGCGTGGCACGTGCCTGTGAGCATGCCTGCCCAAAGAACGCCATCGAGTTCGACCCCGATACATCGCAGGGTAAGATAAACCACAACATCTGTATCAGCTGCGGTAAGTGTTTCGCCGCCTGCCCATACCACGCTATCGTATACATCCCCGTACCTTGCGAGGAGGCATGCCCCGTGGGCGCTATCTCGAAGGACGAGTATGGCGTGGAGCACATCGACGAGACTAAGTGTATCTACTGCGGTAAGTGTATGAACGCATGTCCCTTCGGCGCTATCTTCGAGATATCGCAGGTATTCGACATCCTCGAGGCTATACGCCGTGGTGAGGAGGTCGTTGCCATGGTCGCACCATCAATCCTCTCGCAGTACCCCGTACCTACCGAGCAGGTATATGGCGCTATCAAGGCTATCGGCTTCAAGGATGTTATCGAGGTGGCACGCGGCGCCGAGATAACAACCGAGAAGGAGACTCACGAGTTCGCAGAGAAGATGGCAGAGGGTCAGCCATTCATGACCACATCGTGCTGCCCATCGTATATGGAGATGGCTGCAAAGCACGCACCAGAGCTTAAGAAGTATATCTCATCGACATACTCACCTATGATATACACCGCAGAGCTCGCACGCGAGAAGTATCCTAATGCGAAGCTCGTATTCGTAGGCCCTTGTATCGCAAAGCGTAAGGAGGTACGCCGCGAGGGTCTCGAGGGCAAGGTCGACTTCGTTCTTACCTACGAGGAGGTACACGCAATACTCGGTGGTATGAATATTGAACTCGGTGAGGCACACATCCACCCAGTAGATTGTGCATCACGACGCTCGGCACACGGCTTCGCAGAGAATGGCGGCGTGACAGCTGCTGTCAAGGAGCTCGTAGATGGCAAGCTCGACTTCACAACATTGCAGATAGCTGGCCTCAACAAGAAGAATGTCGGCCTACTCAAGGCGTACGGCAAGACAGGCAAGGCACCAGCACAGTTCATCGAGGTGATGGTATGTGACGGCGGCTGTATCTCTGGCCCAAGTGTACACACTGCGTATGGCGACGGCAAGAAGACATTTGATGCCGAGCTAAAGAAACGATAAACTAAATATGAGAGAGTTAGTTGAGCAGTTAACATCCACTGGCAGGCTCGACAACGCGAGCCTTAAGGCACTTGTTACACAGTGTGCCACAGACGATGGCGTGCTCCAACTCTTGCGCGATAATGCTGTCCGAACTGCACAAAAGCAGTTCGGACATGGCATATATATACGAGGCCTCATCGAGCTATCGAGCTACTGCCACCAAGACTGCCTATACTGCGGCCTAAGGCGTAGCAACAGTAGCGCCGAGAGGTATCGTCTAACAATGGAGGAGGTGATGGCATGCTGCCGCGAGGGCTACGCTCTCGGCTTCCGAACATTCGTACTTCAGGGTGGCGAGGATGCCACGCACAGCGACGCATGGCTTACGGAACTAATATCGATGATGCGCGCCACATACCCCGACGTGGCGATAACACTATCGCTTGGTGAGCGACGCCGCGAATCATACGAGGCACTTAAGGCGGCAGGAGCTAACCGCTACCTACTACGCCACGAGGCGGCAAACGAGGCCCTATATGAGAGCCTACACCCCACGGGAAGAGGTCTCAAACACCGTCTCAACTGCATACGCGACCTCAAGAGCCTCGGCTACCAGGTGGGCATGGGCATGATGATAGGCGTCAAGGGCCAGACAATAGATAACATCGTCGAGGACATGCAACTAATCCAGAGCATGGAGTGCGAGATGGTGGGCATAGGGCCCTTCCTACCCCACCACGCAACACCGTTGGGCAACGAGCCTGCGGGCGACCTACGCCTGACGTTAGCGACAGTAGCCATAGCACGACTGATGCTACCCCACGCCCTGATACCATCGACAACGGCACTCGCAACGCTATCCCCCACAGGGCGTCTCGAAGGCATACTATCGGGAGCCAACGTAGTGATGCCCAACCTATCGCCCTCGGACGTGAGGGCGAAGTATGCCATATACGAGAACAAGGCATCGTGGGGCAAGGAGGCCGCCGAGGGTCTCGAGGCACTAAACAGAGAGCTACAAACCATTGGCTACAACATAAACTACTCACGAGGAGATTATAAAAACGAATAATATATGACAGAATATAACGTAAAATCGGAGCACGCTGCCGAGTTTATCCACGATGGCGAGATACGCGCAACGTTGGAGTACGCTCAAAAAATACGTGACGACCGAGCACTGATAGAGGAGATACTCGCAAAGGCAGAGCTTGGCAATGGCCTCACACACCGCGAGGCCGCAGTACTCATCGAGGTCGAGGATAAGGAGGTAGAGGAGCGCATGTATGCCATCGCCCGCCGCCTCAAGGAGAAGATATATGGCAACCGCATAGTGATGTTCGCGCCACTATACCTCTCGAACTACTGCGTGAATGGCTGCGTATACTGCCCCTACCACGCTAAAAACCGAACGATACCTCGTCGTAAGCTGACGCAGGAGGAGATACGTCGCGAGGTGATAGCACTCCAGGATATGGGACACAAGCGCCTCGCACTCGAGACTGGCGAGCACCCCACACAGAGTCCCATAGAGTATGTCTTGGAGTCTATCGACACCATCTACTCAATACACCACAAGAATGGCGCAATACGTCGCGTCAATGTCAACATTGCAGCTACGACCGTCGAGAACTATACGCGATTGAAGGATGCCGGCATCGGCACATATATCCTCTTCGAGGAGACCTACGACCGTGAGGCATACGAGAAGCTCCATCCCACAGGCCCCAAGAGCGACTGGGCATACCACACCGAGGCGATGGACCGCGCCATGCTCGGCGGCATCGACGATGTAGGTGTAGGAGCTCTCTTCGGACTATCGAACTACCGTTACGACGTGGTTGGCATCCTTATGCACGCCGAACACCTCGAGGCTCGCTTCGGCGTAGGCCCACACACCATAAGCGTGCCGCGCATACGTCCTGCAGACGACATAGACCCCAAGGATTTCCCCAATGCTGTAACAGATGAGGTATTCCGTCGCATCGTGGCAGTACTGCGTCTTGCAGTGCCCTACACCGGCATGATTGTATCGACACGCGAGTCGCAACGCTCACGCGAGCTTGTGCTCGACGTAGGCGTATCGCAGCTCAGCGGTGGCTCGAAGACGTCGGTGGGTGGCTATGCCGAGGGCATAGAGGATGCCGAGGAGTCTGCACAGTTCGACATCTCGGACAACCGTACACTCGACCAGATAGTAGGCTGGCTCTTGGAGCTTGGCTACATACCCAGTTTCTGCACCGCATGCTACCGCGAGGGACGCACGGGCGACCGCTTCATGTCGTTAGCAAAGCGCGGCCTTATAGGTAACTGCTGCGCACCAAACGCCCTCATGACACTCGCCGAGTATGCCGAGGACTACGCCTCACCAAAGGTTAAGGTCGAGGCTCTGAAGATGATAAATAAGCTCAAGGAGGTGATACCCTCGGATAAGGTGCGCCGCATAACAGAGGAGAACCTCCGAGCCATTGTCGAGGGCAAGCGCGACTTTAGATTTTAGCGTATGGCAATAACACCCACAACACCCACCTCGGAGCGCGTGCATATAGCCATCCTTGGCCGCACAAATGCCGGTAAGTCTACGCTTATAAATAGGCTTACGGGGCAGGATGTGGCCATCGTATCACCCGAGGCAGGCACGACGACAGACCCCGTACAGAAGCCCATGGAGCTATATGGGTTGGGGGCTGCCGTAATCATTGACACCCCAGGGTTGGACGACCACACAACACTGGGCAAGGAGCGCATGGCGCGTACGGCAAAGGTGCTGGATAAGACCGACATAGCCGTAATCTTATGCCTTGGCGAGGAGTGCGACACCGAGGAGCGTATAATGGAGGAGTGCCGCGTAAGGGAGATACCCACGATTGTGGCACTCGCACAGATAGACCGCGACGCCAACTACGCCGACACGCTTGAAGCACTCAAGAGGCGTCTTGGTTGCGAGGTATACGCCATAAGCGCACATACTGGCGTGGGCATAGAGCAGCTACGCGAGGCGATAGTGGCATGCCGCAAGCAGGACGAGAGGCTCATAACCGAGGGCTTCTGCGAGGCTGGCGACAGCGTGCTTCTTGTAATGCCACAGGATAAGTCGGCACCCAAAGGGAGACTCATACAGCCACAGGTACAGACCATACGCGAGCTTCTCGACCGAGGATGTGTGCCTATATGTTGCACCTCCGAGCGCATGGCAGAGGCTCTCGCGATGCTCGCCGCACCACCAAAGCTGATTATCACCGACTCGCAGCCATTCAACGAGGTGTATCAGCTGAAGCCCGAGGCATCGACACTCACCTCGTTCTCGATACTCTTCGCACGCTACAAGGGCGACATAGAGCTATTCACCGAGGGTGTCAAGGCGCTATCGTCGATAACCGAGACATCGCGAATACTCATCGCCGAGGCGTGCACGCACACACCACAGAACGAGGATATAGGCCGCGTGAAGTTGCCACGCATACTACGCAAGCGCTTTGGCGAGGGGCTACACATCGACATTGTGGGTGGCTCCGACTACCCCGAGGACCTCACACAGTACGACCTTGTGATACACTGCGGAGCGTGTATGTTCAACCGTAAGCATGTCCTTAGTCGCGTGGAGCGAGCACGACAGCAGGGCGTAGCAATAACCAACTATGGCGTGATACTCGCAGCACTAACAGGCATCCTCGAGCGCGTGCGCACGAAATAGTTTGGAGACGAAGAGAATATTTTGTAACTTTGAGGAATTAACCAGATATATACATATTATATTATGGCAGAGAATATCGAAAGAATCAAGCTTTTAGATCGTAAGTTCAAGACCATGATCCCCGCAGAGGAGATCGACAAGGCCGTACAGCGTGTTGCCGACCAGCTCAACGAGCGTTACGAGGGCAAGACACCTATCTTCCTCGGCGTATTGTCGGGAGCCTTCCTCTTCCTTAGCGACTTGGTGCGCAAGACAAAGTTCGATTGCCGCTTGGCATTTGTCAAGATATCGTCATACGACGGCACACAGTCGACAGGTAACATCAAGCAGCACCTCGGCATCGACTTCGACATCGAGGGCAAGGATATCATCATCGTCGAGGATATCGTTGAGACAGGTCATAGCATGAACTATCTGCTCGACTACCTCAAGGAGCGTAAGCCTGCAAGCATCTCGATATGTACCCTCTTCTTCAAGCCCGAGAAGTTCCTCTATGAGTACAATATCGACTATGTTGCAATGCCCATTGGCAATGAGTTTATCGTGGGCTACGGCTTGGACTACAATCAGATTGGCCGCAACCTCAAAGATATATACGTTATAGATGAAGATTAATCCCGATATAGAGCTTCTGGAGGGTGGCCGCAAGCTACCACTTGTCGAGGACTTCTACACAGTGCAGGGTGAGGGCTACCACGCAGGTAAGCCCGCCTACTTCATACGCCTTGGTGGCTGCGACGTAGGCTGCCGCTGGTGCGACGCCAAGTACACATGGAATCCCAAGGTGTTTCCACCTACCGATGTCACGACAATAGTCAACCGCGCTGCGTCGTGCTCGGCGCAGGCCATAGTGATAACTGGCGGCGAGCCACTACTCTACCCCTTAGGCATGCTCACACGCGAGCTACACGCCAAGGGTCTCGAGATATTCCTCGAGACATCGGGCACACAGCCCCTCAGCGGCGAGTTCGACTGGGTATGTCTATCGCCCAAGCGTCAGCTACCACCCCTCGACGAGGCCTTCCGTCGTGCCGACGAGCTCAAGGTGATAATACAAAGTGAGGAGGACCTAACATGGGCTGTGGAGTGTAGCCGCAGGGTAGGACGCAAGTGCCGCCTATATGTACAGCCCGAGTGGAGCGTATACGAGACCATCATACCTACCATCGTGGAGTGGGTGAAGGCAAACCCCGAGTGGAACATCTCCATTCAGGCGCATAAGTTTATGCACATACCCTAACGACAAGAGGCTATGAAGGGACGCATAAAGGGTAGCATACTCAAGACATTCTGGATAACACTCACCGTGGGTATCGGCATATTTACGATATATACCTCGGTGCGCAAGATTAGTGACATGCGCCGCACAAAGAGAATGAGCGAGCAGGTGGAGAGAGATATCGCGATGTACAAGGCGAGGATTGAGGCAGACAGCACATTTATTGAGAATACCAAGTCGCCCGACTTCCTTGAGAGCTACGCCCGCGAGCACTACAACATGCAGCGCGAGGGGGAGACGGTGTACCACATAAATAGAGATACGAAATAAGTGGCGCGCCACTGAAGGGCAACCTAAAGGAGGGCGGCAAAAGAGATAAGGCTAAATAAAAAGTCTATTTTGTCGTTCTTTGTTGTGATAAGATATCATCTACTACCGCTAATGAATTATCTTGTCAATGGGCAGTACCACAAAGTACAGCCCATCGTCAAGAAATTCACCGAGCGTTGTATCTA
>JAFVSV010000075.1 GCA_017503575.1 Alistipes sp.
AATGAAGGCTTACAACAAGTAATTGTCAAGTAAGATAAGAGGGGGGGGTAAGAGAGATTTTTCTCCCCAATAGATAGTGGCGTGTCCAACAAGTTTGGGCACGCCACTTATTTTAGAAGTTGTATAACAAGAACTATTTTCAAGCTGCTCGCAGGCCGTAAAAGCGGAGTTTACTTGGTGTAAATGAACATTTTCCCAGACAAGGCAGATACCAAAATAGCCTTGTTGGACAGCTTCTTTTCGGTATACTGATCTCAGAATATCGCCCTACCCGAGTACCCTACCACCACTATATTAAAAGCAAAGCACTCACCTCGATTAAAGGCAAGTGCTTGCGGAATGTATTAAAAGTCTAATGTGGACTACTTCCCATATAGCTTTTGAAATATTGTACTCTATAGTATAACTTGATAATTAATTAAAATCGATAGCCTATTTTAATATATCCTGAATTAGCAATACCCTCTTTATATAAACCACTATAACCAATACCGAAATTAAATCTCTTAATATCAAATCCTAAACCGAATTGGAACATATTGCCGACTTTGACATAATCACGTAAGTCCATT
Source organism: Alistipes sp. (assembly GCA_017503575.1). GTDB lineage: Bacteria > Bacteroidota > Bacteroidia > Bacteroidales > Rikenellaceae > Alistipes. The sequence goes on from JAFVSV010000075.1 coordinate 573, forward strand.
GATGCAAAGAAATAGAGAGTTTAATGAATTTAAGGAAATTAGAGGAGAGTCACTAAATTCTCTAAATTCTCTAAATTCTCTAATCTTTTTATTACCTTTGTAAAAAAGGATGGCCTATGAAAGAAGCAACTCTAATAAAGTCACAAGGAGATCATAGAAATCTAATATGTTATCGTAAGGCAGAGCTAATATACGATATAACCTGTCACTTCGCATATTCGGCATTTGAGCGTGGCAACCGAACAATAGATCAGATGGTTCAAGCAGCACGCTCTGGCAAGCAAAATATTATTGAAGGTAATGCAGATATAGAGACCTCAATCGAGATGGGTATAAAACTTATCAATGTTGCCAAAGCGAGCTTCAAGGAGCTACTGGCTGATTATGAGGACTATCTGCGTGTTAATGGCTATGAGCAGTGGTTAATGACTCAGACAAGTTTGTTGCAATGCGCAAGCTTGGCAGTGACGGTAGCAATCAATCAATTTTAGACATTGCAAAATCCCGCCCTCTTGACACGGTCGCCAATATGGCAATCATACTACTCAAGCAGGAGGACTATCTACTGCACAAACTCCTTGCTTCGCTTTCTGAACAATTTCTTGATGAGGGAGGCTTCAAAGAGAAAATGCACCGTATGCGTGTAGAGCGAAGGGCGAAATAGGCTGTTTAAGGAGTATAGGGATATTAGGGAGTTTAAGGAATATAGAGAGTTTAATGCTATTAAGTTGATTTCCCTAAACTCCTTAAATTCTCTAAATTCTCTTTGGTTTCGAAATCAAAAAGGCCTTCTCCGAAGAGAAAGCCTTGAGTTATTCAATGTCCTACATCAAAGCATTACTTCGACATATAACCCTTAATATAGTGGTGGTGCGAGCCGTAGCGGTTGAAGGCTGCCTCGTCCAATGCCTCCTGTGCCGATGGGTGAGCAACAGAGATGATAAGGCGTGCACGCTCCTGAAGGCTCTTGCCATAGAGGTCAACAGCACCATTCTCCGTTACAAACCAGTGGATGTGGTTACGAGTGGTAACAACGCCTGCACCCTCGGTCAAGACATCCGAAATCTTCGATACACCCTTGTTGGTGATTGATGGCATAGCGATGATAGCCTTACCACCCTTCGAGAGTGATGCACCATAGATGAAGTCGATCTGACCACCTACGCCAGAGTAGAACTTACGACCCAACGAGTCGGCACATACCTGACCTGTGATATCTACCTGAAGAGCAGAGTTAATGGCGGTAACCTTATCGTTCTTTGCGATAACGAATGGATCGTTAGTGTAGCCTACGTCCATCATCAATACGCCAGGGTTGTCGTCGATGAAGTCGTACACCTTCTGTGAGCCCATCAAGAAGGTAGATACCATCTTACCCTTATCAATATTCTTTGCAGCACCGTTGATGACGCCCTTCTCAACGAGTGGCAATACGCCATCGGCGAACATCTCGGTGTGAACACCAAGGTTCTTGTGGCCTCCAAGCTGTGCGAGGACAGCGTTAGGAATAGCACCGATACCCATCTGCAAGGTGGCGCCATCCTCGATAAGGCCTGCGCAGAGGTTACCAATCTTGGTCTCAACCTCGTTAGGTGTTGTGAAGTGAGCCTCCTCGAGTGGCTGGTCGTCCTCAACGAAGTAGTTGATCTTCGAGCAGTGGATCATGGCGTCACCAAACGAACGTGGTACATACTTGTTAACCACAGCGATAACGTGGTCGGCGCACTCAACAGCTGCCAAGGTAGCATCTACCGAGGTGCCGAGAGATACATAACCATGCTTATCGGGGCGCGACACCTGAATCATAGCCACGTTACATGGAACAGCCCCCGAACGATAGAGCTTCTGTGTCTCGCTGAGGAAGATTGGAATATAGTCAGCATAGCCGCTCTGTGTCACCTTACGCACGTTGCCACCCACGAAGAATGAGTCGAGCTGGAATACGCCCTCGAACTCGGGATCGGCATAGGGTGCAGGACCCTCGGTGTGAAGGTGGTGGATGTGTACATCCTTGAACTCGCCATTACGGCCGCGGTCGCACATAGCCTTGATAAGGCACTGGGGAGCTGATGCTACCGAGCTGAGATGAATGTGGTCGCCCGACTTGATACACTTAACAGCCTCGGCGGCGCTCATAAACTTAATCTGGTGATTCATGTCTTTAAGTTTTATTTTAGGTTAAACTCTGTTTGTGTCTGTTTTATGCGTAAAGCATTATGTTGGGGCTGTTACGAAGCTGCCCCAACACGTTACTTTCTCTTTACCTCTACCTGCTCGTAACCCTCGATAATATCGCCAATCTTAATATCGTTGTACGACTCGATGTTAAGACCGCAATCCTGACCTACGGTAACCTCCTTGACATCGTCCTTGAAGCGACGCAATGAGCCGAGCTTACCAGTGTAGATAACGATACCATCACGGATGACGCGGATAGGGGTGTTGCGCTGCATCTTACCCTCGCGCACGATACATCCTGCCACGGTACCCACCTTCGAGATCTTGAAGGTCTCCATAACCTCCGTAGAGCATACTATCTCCTCCTTCATCACTGGCTCCAACATACCCTCGATAGCGTCCTTAATCTCGTTGATAGCATCGTAGATGATAGAGTAGAGGCGGATATCTATCTGCTCCTTCTCGGCAGCCTTACGCGCAGCAGCCGATGGACGCACCTGGAAGCCTACGATGATGGCATTAGATGCTGCTGCGAGCAATACGTCCGACTCCGAGATCTGACCTACGGCCGAGTGGATGACATTCACCTGTACGGTCTCCTTCGAGAGCTTGATGAGTGAGCCTGTCATAGCCTCCACCGAGCCATCCACATCACCCTTGACGATGATGTTAAGCTCCTTGAACGAGCCTATGGCGATACGACGACCAATCTCGTCGAGTGTGACATGCTTCTGTGTCATGATGCCCTGCATACGCTGCAACTGCTCACGCTTGTTAGCAATCTCGCGTGCCGAGCGGTCATCCTCCATGACGTTGAAGGTATCACCAGCCTGGGGCGCACCATTGAGACCGAGCACCTGTACGGGTGTCGATGGACCTGCCTCCGTAACCTTACGGCCATTCTCGTCGAACATAGCCTTGACGCGGCCTGTGTACGTACCCGAGAGCAGCACATCACCAACGCGCAATGTACCGTTCTGCACCATGATAGTAGCCACATAACCACGACCCTTATCCAACATAGACTCGATAACAGCGCCCGACGCCTTACGATCGGGGTTAGCCTTGAGCTCGAGCATCTCGGCCTCAAGAAGCACCTTCTCGAGGAGCTTGTCGAGGTTCATACCCTTCTTTGCCGATACCTCCTGACACTGGTACTTACCACCCCAGTCCTCAACAAGGTAGTTCATCTGCGAGAGCTGCTCGCGGATATGGTCGGCATTTGCCTGAGGCTTATCCATCTTGTTGATGGCAAATACCATAGGCACGCCTGCTGCCGAGGCGTGGTTGATAGCCTCCACGGTCTGTGGCATGACGCTATCGTCGGCAGCCACGATGATGATAGCCACGTCGGTCATCTTGGCACCACGAGCACGCATAGCCGTAAAGGCCTCGTGACCAGGGGTATCAAGGAAGGTAATCTTCTGACCATTGAGCTCTACGGAGTAGGCACCGATGTGCTGGGTGATACCACCAGCCTCACCTGCCGTAACGTTTGTCTTACGGATGTTATCCAATAGCGATGTCTTACCGTGGTCTACGTGACCCATAACGGTGACGATAGGTGGACGTGGAACGAGGTCCTCTTCGCTATCTACATCTGTCTCGATAGCCTCCTGAATCTCTACCGACACGAACTCCACCTTGAAGCCGAACTCCTCGGCAACAACAACCAAGGCCTCGGCATCGAGACGCTGGTTGATAGATACCATAAGTCCGAGGTTCATACATGCCGAGATAACCTCCATTGGCGACACGTTCATCATGGTAGC
>JAFVSV010000076.1 GCA_017503575.1 Alistipes sp.
AAAGGACTGAAAATCCTTGTGTCCCTGGTTCGAATCCCGGTGGCACCACAGTTAAAGCAAGAGCAGATGACTTTGAGTCATCTGTTTTTGTTTTGTACAAGTACGCGACAGAGCCCCTATTTTCGGGGCAACTATTGCAATATCCGCCTAATAATTGTATATTTGTACGATAAACAGCAATCTAAAAGCCTAACGAGATGAAAGGTATTGTTCTGGCAGGCGGTAGCGGCACACGTCTCTACCCCATCACAAAGGGTGTCAGCAAGCAGCTACTGCCCATATTCGACAAGCCGATGGTATACTACCCTATCAGCGTGCTGATGATGGCAGGCATACGCGACATACTTATCATATCTACCCCCTACGACCTACCACTATTCAAGCGTCTTTTAGGCTCGGGTAGCGAGATGGGCGTACACTTCACCTATGCCGAGCAGCCACAACCAAACGGCATCGCCGAGGCATTCATCATCGGGCGCGACTTTATTGGCAATGATGATGTCGCCCTCATCCTTGGCGACAACATATTCCATGGCGCAGGCCTCGACAAGCTACTTGAGCGTGCGGCAAGAAGCGTAACCAACGAGCAGCAAGCAACGATATTTGGCTACAAGGTAGACAACCCAGAGCGTTATGGCGTCGTCGCATTCGATGATATGGGTCGAGCTACCGAGATAGTGGAGAAACCCACAAAGCCTCGTTCGGACTACGCCGTAACGGGACTATACTTCTACCCCAACAGCGTTGTCGACATAGCATCGACAATCACCCCATCGGCGCGTGGTGAGCTGGAGATTACAACCGTCAACCAAACATACCTCGAGCGCGGGGAACTCAACGTCGAAATTATGGAACGTGGCTTCGCATGGTTAGACACAGGTACGCACGACTCACTCGCCGAGGCATCAATCTTTGTGGAGGTCATCGAGAAGCGTCAGGGCATCAAGATAGGCTCACCTGAGGAGATAGCATTTCGCAACGGCTGGATATCGCGCGAGGAGCTACACGCCATAGCAGAGCCCATGCGTGGCAACCAATATGGTAAATATCTTCTGAAGCTATGATAGTTACCAAGACTGACATAGAGGGCGTATTAATCATCGAGCCCAAGATATTTGGCGACCAGCGTGGCTACTTCTTCGAGAGCTTCAACGAGCGCGACTTCGCAGAGGCTACGGGCATCGTAACGCGCTTCGTACAGGACAACGAGTCACGCTCGACAGAGGGCGTGGTGCGAGGTCTTCACTTCCAACTACCGCCCTATGCACAGTCGAAGCTCGTGCGCGTCATCGAGGGCGAGATATTGGATGTCGCAGTGGATATACGCCGTGGCTCACCAACATATGGTCACCATGTTGCCATTCGACTAAGTGGCGAAAATCACCGTCAGCTATTTATCCCCCGCGGCTTTGCCCACGGCTTTGTCGTGCTACGCGGTGACGCCATAGTGCAGTATAAGTGCGACAACCTCTACGCCCCCAAGTGTGAGTGCACAATACGCTGGGACGATACGACACTCAATATAGCATGGGGCATAGATTGCCATCGCGCAACTCTCTCACCCCGCGACAGCAAGGCACAAACCCTCGAGGAGTGCGACACGCTCTTCGACTACAACATAGACTACTATGCGTAGAATCATCGTCACCGGAGGCTCGGGACAGCTTGCCACAGCCATACGACGCTCTGCCAATACTTCACATAACAGCTATCAAGTACTTAATCACAAGGAGCTTGACATATGCGACGCATTGAGCATCGAGCAGGCTATTGAGGGTGCCGACGTAGTTATCAACTGCGCCGCGTATACCGATGTTGAGGGTGCAGAGAGTGACATGGCGAGCGCTATGATGGTTAACAACAATGGCGTACGCAATCTCGCGACGGCATGCGCAAGGCGTGGCGTGACACTTATACATATATCCACAGACTATGTCTTTGGTGGCGACAGCGAGCGTCGCACGCCATACCGCGAGGAGGATACACCACAACCCATAAACGCCTACGGCATAAGTAAGCTCGCTGGCGAGAGACACGTCATTAAGTTGGAGCATGGCATCGTGATACGCACATCGTGGCTCTACGCACCATGGGGCAACAACTTCTGTCTTAAGATGTTGCGCCTGATGGGTGAGCGCGACACCATACGCGTTGTTAATGACCAACATGGCACGCCAACATCAGCATTAGGCCTTGCCGACACCTTGGTACACCTTGTTGATAGCAACGCCATAGCCAACATGCAGGGGGTCTATCATTATAGCGACGGTGGTAGTTGCTCGTGGTACGACTTCGCCACTGAGATAGCCCGTCAGTCGACGAGTGGGTGTAACATAGAGCCCTGCTCGAGTGCCGACTACCCCACCAAGGCACGACGCCCCGAGTACTCGGTGTTAGACACACAGCGTATATATGCCATCGAGGGTACAATAAAACGAGCATGGCATGACAGGTTAACAGATGTTATAGAGCTAATAGACAGCAAATTATGATACAGCGTAATATACTTATTACAGGTGGTGCGGGCTTCATCGGCAGCCATGTAGTGGAGCACTTCGCCCGCAACTACCCCGACTACCGCATCGTCGTCCTCGACAAGATGACATACGCCGCGAGCCTTGATAATTTAGCCGCCGTACTTCATGACGAGAGGGTAATATTTGTCGAGGGTGACATCTGTGACGGTATGCTTGTAGAGAGTCTCTTTAACAAGTATAGGATAGATGGCGTCATCCACCTCGCTGCCGAGAGCCATGTAGACCGCTCGATAAGTGCACCCATGGTCTTTGCCGAGAATAATATCATAGGCACTATAACGCTCCTCGAGGCAGCGCGTAAGGCGTGGAGGGACAACTACCACGGCAAGCGCTTCCACCATATATCTACCGATGAGGTGTATGGCGCGCTACCCTTGGATGGCGGCATGTTCACCGAGGAGTCGCGCTACGAGCCACACTCGCCATACTCAGCATCGAAAGCGGCATCCGACCACTTTGTGCGTGCCTACCACGACACCTACGGAGTGCCTACGGTTATTACAAACTGCTCGAATAACTATGGCGAGAGACAATATCCCGAGAAGCTGATACCTCTGTTCGTAAGTAATATCGTTGAGCGTAAGCCATTACCTGTCTATGGCTCGGGACTTAATGTTCGCGACTGGCTCTATGTAGGCGACCATGCGCGTGCCATAGATACGGTTTTCCACAATGCCAAGGATGGCTCGACATATAATATTGGAGGCAATAACGAGATTAGCAATATCGAGCTTGTGCGCCAGCTTATCGCCATTACGGACGAGGAGCTCGGCAATGCCAAGGGTTTCAGCGACAGCCTTATAACATACGTCGAGGATCGTGCGGGCCACGACCTGCGCTATGCCATAGACTCGTCGAAGTTGCAACGAGAGCTCGGCTGGCAGCCGATGATGCCGTTTGACAAGGGACTGCGCCAGACTGTACGCTGGCAGATTAGGCAAGCGAAGAAGAGAGGATAGGGAGGGTAGAGAGTCTATTGAAATAGATTGATTAGCGCCACGACACTAATTTTCGCAACATTGATTAGCGCCACTGCCAAATTTATTGTCAGAAACATTGAGATGTGGCGCATCACAAAAGCAACTACCGCAGGATAGTACTCAACGTACATCCTGCGGTAGTTATCTTTTATGGGATATGCCGCGGGGATTGCGGCTTATCACGACATATTTATTTTGTTGTCAGAAGGGTGGCATATTTGGCCTCGATTAAGATGCTGGGCTGGATGGGACATACTGATGGTATTTCCCATTCAGCACAGCGATTGAGAGGTCGAAGATGCCCCCTTATCACAACAAAATTACTCACTTACGAGAATACGACCACAATACTCGCAAATAATAAGCTTCTTACCCTGACGGATATCCACCTGACGCTGGGGAGGTATGCGGTTGAAGCAACCACCACAAGCATCACGAGTTACGGTCACCACGGCCAAGCCGTTGTGAACATTCTTGCGGATGCGGTTATAGGCTGTTAGAAGACGCTCGTCGATAGGCTCCTTTGCCTTCTCGGCACGCTCCTGAAGCTCGGCCACCTGCTGTGCTGTCTCCGCCTCGATAGAGTCGAGCTCCTCCTTCTTCGCCTTGTAGTCGATGTTGCGCTCCTCAACAAGGGTGTTAGTCTGCTCGATAGCAGCCTTCTTATTCTTAATCTGCTGGGCATACTCCTTGAGACGCTTCTCAGCAAGCTCAATCTCGAGCTCCTGATACTCGATCTCCTTGGTGATGGCATCGTACTCGCGGTTGTTACGCACGTTGTTCTGCTGCTCCTTGTAGTTGCCAATCATAATCTTTGCCTGGTCTACCTCGCGCTTACGCTGACGAGTGAGCGAGTTAAGCTCCTCTATCTCGGCATTGATATTCTCGATGCGTGTGGTCAAGCCTGCAAGCTCATCCTCCAAGTCCTGCACCTCCAAGGGAAGCTCACCCTTTACTTTGTTGATCTCGTCGATTTCAGAGTCAATCTTCTGTAACTGGTAGAGTGCCATGATCTTCTCCTGCATCGAGTAGTCAACCTCGTTTGTCTTCTTCTGTGCCATATATGTTATACAATTTTAGATATTTCAGACTAAGTAGTGTATCGGGTTACGCGAGCATACGCTCTTGCGAACCGCAAAGTTACATAAATTTTTCGATAAAACATCGTTTAAGATGTTAATTGCGCAAAATTCGCTCTCAAAATGGCCAATATCCGCCAAAATCATACCTCCCTCGCCACGCATAAAGTCGTTATAGCGCAGGTCAGCAGTGATATATATGTCGGCATCAGCCTTGATTGCAGCGTCGATAAGTGAGCCACCAGCGCCCGTACATACCGCCACACGGCGCACCATAGCATCGTCCGAGGGTAGGTCGCTATATCGTATCGCCCCAACCTCGAAGATACTCTTAACACGCTGCATAAAGGCCAGAGCGCCCTCGGCGCGCGGGAGTGTTCCGACAACGCCAAAGCCTGCATTCGTATCATCCTTGCGTGGCTCGAGTGTGGTCATGTTTGATAACCCCATCATAGAGCCGACATGCCAGCTCATGCCATTGGGTGTGCTATCGAGGTTTGTATGGCAGGCGTAGAGCGCTATGCCACGACGTATGGCACGCTCAACACATCGCTCGACATAGGTTGCCGAGTTAAAGCGCTTTAGAGCATGGAAGATTATGGGGTGATGCGTGATGATTATGTCGCAGCCCTCACGCTCCGCCTCATCCAATACCTCCTCGGTGACATCGACAGCGAGAAGTGCCCTCTGCACCTCATCATCGGGGCGACCGACGATAAGTCCCGCATTGTCGTACGACTCCTGCAATGCGAGAGGCGCAAACTGCTCGATAACGGCTGCTATATCTCTAATCTTCATATACTTCGAGTTTTAGAAGAGTGACTGTTCATAGAAGGGGAACAACTCCTTATGCTCGTCGCTCTTCTTCGTCTTGCGACGACGTGCAACAGGCTTCTGCGCCTCCTGCTGCTCTTCGCTCTCTGCCACCTGCTTGCGTGGGCGACCACGACGACGTGGCTCCGCAGGTGCTGGCTCCTCGGCCTTAGCCGCCTCTGCATCTTTACTCTCTACGGCAGTAGCCACCTCAACAACATCGCGCTTTGCCTCCGCCTCAACATCGGTGATAAGCTCCGACACAGCATCGAGGGGTGCCTCATACTCGATAGGGCTATTATCACCCAACGTCTCGCGCACCTCGATAAGCATAGCACGGATATTCTGCAAGCGCTCGATGATAGATATCTCGCGCTTCACCTTACCACCACGGCGCTTCATGGCATTGTTGGCGCCCTCAAGGGTCATGCCCTTCTCCTTGACAAGGTGGTAGATGAGCTTCAAGTTTTCGACATCCGAAGGGGTGAACATGCGGTTACCCTTCTTATTCTTATGAGGCTTGATGCAGTCGAACTTCGACTCCCAATAGCGGATGAGCGATGGATTTACGTCGAACATCTCTGTCACCTCACCCATAGAGTAGAGTAGTTTTGCCATAGTATCTCTATTTTAGTTCTTAATTATTCGTTGTTCCTTGGGGTACATATTGTTGCACCGCGCACCTATACGCTTCACAAAGCCTATTGCAACACCCCTATACTTAACAATGTTGATACCCTCCTCAAAGGGTGCAACAGCTATATCATGTCGGCGCAGGTAGCTTACCGCCTGCTCCTCGTCGACTTCGACCTCGGCGACAACGCCTTCGCGACGACCTACATACAACGCCAAGGGGTGCTCGGGCTTCAACTTGCCCTTGAAGAGCTGTCCCATAGCCACGCCAGAGTATACGACATTGAGCGACGATGCCAAGGCTGTGACTGACTCGATGACTGCAGCGTTATAGGCATATATAGTGTCACCAACAGCCCTAAAGGCGTGCTTTGACGCATCATCAACCCATCGTGACACCTCACCAAGCTCGGCACGCGACACATCGGCAAAGGGCTTGCGACGCGCCTTGGGCGTAACGCTACGACTACCGTCCTCGCGTTTGCGAGCAACAGCGGCAAAGAAGCCCTCGCCACGCGTCTTATGAGGGAAGAAATGGAAACACTGGAAAGCACCAATATCGCTGCGAGTAATGCCCCACGCATCGGGTGTATCTACCCTATCGCATGCGACAATATCATCGCCATACTCCGCCATCAGCCACTCGACAACGCCCTCATCCTCAAGGCTATTGAATGTACAGGTGCTATATATTAGAACACCTCCAGGGCGCAGCGCTCGCCACGCCTCAACGAGTATCTCACGCTGTCGCTCGGAACATATACGCGGCGCTGCGGGCGACCACTCACTACGCGCCTCGTCCATCTTGCGGAACATACCCTCACCAGAGCAGGGGGCATCGACAGCAACGACATCGAACCACGCCTCAAACGCTCCTATATGTCGTGGCTCATTACATGTGACGACAATATTACCCAAACCCCAGCGCTGCACGTTATCGCTGAGCGCCAATGTACGGCTGCGGCTGATATCGTTAGCCACGACAAGTCCCTCACGACCTACGAGCGTCGAGTATATCGTGCTCTTACCGCCAGGGGCAGCGCACATATCTAACACGCGACGACCCTCTAACGCCTCACCAGCCAAGAGGTGGGCAACAAACTGTGACGACGCCTCCTGCACTTAGTAGGCGCCACCGTGCAGCAGTGGGTCGAGCGTGAACTGCGGACGCTCATTTAGGTATCTCCCCCACTTACACCATGCCACAGCCTCGCCATTATATGTCGAAGCCACCTTATAGGGGTTGAGTCTGATGGATACCTGCGCCTCTCCATCGAGGGCAGCACACAGAGTATCGGCCTCGGCAACACCGAGGTCATGGCGCATCTGCTCAACAAACTCTATGGGTAGTGGTTGGCGCATAGGTTATAGCTGACGTTTACCAGTACACATCTCCTCGACAGAGGCACATATACGGTCGATAATCGAGGGGTCGGCAACAAAGTCGTCGGTATCCTTGTCGACAACAAGAACACGACCCTCGTAGATATTCTCTATCCAGTAGTTATACTTCTCGTTCAGGCGACTTAGGTACTCCTCGTCGATATTCTGCTCGTAGTCTCTACCGCGCATCTTAATCTGCGCGATGAGCGTGGGCACACTCGCCTTCAAATATATCAGCACATCGGGCTTGGGGAGTAGCTCCTGCTCGATGTTAAACATCTTCATGTAGGTATCAAAGTCGCGGCTTGCCATAAGTCCCATGCCATGGAGGTTATTAGCAAAGATGTGGGCATCCTCATAGATGGTACGATCTTGAATGACATTGGCAGAGCCATCCGAAAGCATCACCAGAGTCTGCTGAATACGGCTACCAAGGAACCACAACTGAAGATGGAACGACCAACGACCCATATCCTCATAGAAGTCACTGATGTAGGGGTTGGCAATATCCTCATAATAGGCTTTGGCGCCATAACGCTCCGTAAGTATCTCGGTCAGTGTAGTCTTTCCGCTACCGATATTACCAGCAATAGCAATGTACATAGTAGGTAAGTTTATGTTAGTGTTTTATTTTCATACAAGTAGGGTTTCATTAATGATGACTCATTATCACAGCAACGGGTTGTTGTCAGAAGGGTGGCATATTTGGCCTCGATTAAGATGCTGGGCTGGATGGGACATACTGTGGTATTTCCCATTCAGCACAGCAATTGAGAGGTCGAAGATGCTCCCTTATCACATCAAAGAACCCATTTTGTTGTCAGAAGGCATTAGATACAACGCTCGGCGAAATTAGCGTCGATGGGCTGTACTTGTGCGTACTGCCCATTGACGATATATTTCGTTAGCGGCAGTAGATGATGCCTTATCACAACAAAATTAGTTGAAGAACTCCGCAACACGCATAACCGACTCAGGCATAGCAAATACCACAACACGGTCATAAGCATTAATCTGCGTGTCATCAACAGCTATAAACACCCTATCACCACGCACCACACCGCCAATGGTGGCATCCTCGGGCATGCCAAGGTCGCGTATTGTGTGCTTGGTGGCTGGCGAGTTGGGCTTGACGATGAACTCCATGACCTCCGCCTGACTACCAGTAAGACACTTTATGGACTGCACGTCGGTGGTCATCGTGAAGCGGAAGATGTTTGAGGCGGTAACGAGCTTCTTGTTGATGATGGTATCCAGACCAATGCTCTTTGCAAGCGATATGTAGTTGATATTCTCCACCTCTGCGATGACACGCTTTACGCCCATGCGCTTTGCGAGCATCGCTGCAAGGATGTTGGTCTCACTACTACCTGTAACCGAGACGAAGGCATCCATGCCTGCAAGGTCCTCCTCCATCATCGCCTCCGTATCACGACCATCCTCGTTGATGACAAGTGTCTTGTCGAGCATCTCAGCGAGTTGGTGAGCCTTGTTGTTATCAAGCTCCACCATCTTGACGTTCACCTCGTTCTGCATCTCCGTGGCGATACGAATACCTATGCGCGAGCCACCAAGAATCATCATGTTGCGGATGACAACATCGTGACGTCCCGAGAGCTCGACAACTCTTTGCGTAGCACCATGGCGAGCTATGGCATATACCATATCGCCCTCCTCGTAGCGATCGCTGAGGGCAGGTATTATTGTCTGCGTGCCTCGCACCACGGCTACGGTGCGGTAGTCGATATCCTCGTTGTAGTTGTCGGGGTCAATGATGGTGCGTCCGAGCAACGGCGATGTAAGCTCCAAGCGGAAGGCTACAAGCGACAGCTTGCCCGCCGCAAAGTCGACATGCTCCGACGACGAGGTGTGACCCAAGAGGTTGATAACCTCGCGTGCGGCAATCTGCTCGGGGTAAAAGATGTAGTCGAGACCCATGTCGATAAAGACCTCCTTGCTGCTTGGCTCGAGGTACTCTTTGCTATCGACACGCGCAATAACCTTCTTGGCGCCAAGCTGCTTGGCCATGACAGAGGAGAGGATGTTATCGTTCTCCACCGAGCGCACGGCGATAAAGAGGTCGCACTTGCGAACGCCAGCATTGCGCAACACCGAGAACTGGGTGACATCACCCTCAACGGTGATGACATCGGCAAGCGAGCCCACCTCGGCCAACGCCTTGGTGTCGACATCGGCAATGGTTATGTCGTGACCACTACCGCTTAGCATTCGGGCGAGGTGCGTACCCATATCTCCTGCACCAGCAATAACTATCTTCATACACTAATAAAGTGAGTATAAACCAATTAAATAGAGCCGTCACCTCATTTTCAGGTGGAGCACTTGCATATTACACTGCAAATATATAAATTTGCAACGTATTTACACAATAAAAACAAGGTTTTTAACGCTTGACGCCAAAAATATTTTTATGAAGACAATCACCGTAACCATCATAGCAGCCATCGTTGCCGTAGGCTTCTTCGCCCTTGCGATGATGCTCACATATCTATTCAAGGGCAAGCACATGGAGTCGGAGATATCGACTAACAAGGATATGCAACGCTTGGGCATCAAGTGCGCAGTGCAGGAGACACGCGAGGATATGGGGCTCAACGACTGCGATTCGGACAGCATCTGCTCGGGCAACTGCGCTGGATGTGATATAGACCACACCGAAGCTAAAAAGAGAGACAATGAAGAGTAGTAATATCCATGGTGACGAGTGGTTGTGCCGCAATTGCAACACACTTGTAGACAATAGCTTATCACAATGCCCACAGTGCCATGCCGACCGCCCCGCGGTGGAGGATATGGAGCGTATCGAGGAGGAGGGCGAGGAGGTTATCGTGCGCGATAACTACGCCAATGCCGAGCCTCTGCCAAAGGCGAAATACACCTTCCGCGAGGGTGTCTTGGTCAATGCCGCCGACATCATCCTTATCTTGGGATTATTCTGCACGGCGGGTGTCTTCATCGCGCCGATGGTGATGACGATTGAGGGCATCAACCTAATGTTATGGGCAGTGTGTATAGGTGTAGCGATATTTGCGGTGACAATGATAACATGGGCATTATTGCGCACCGTAGCCGATATCTCGCGAATGCTACGCGAAAAACAAGAGGAGCGATAGATCTTGGTCTTTAGGCACTACGCTTGGGCAGTCGCTCCATTTTGTCGGGCGCCACGCTTTTCTCTCTGCGGGCATCGCACACAACCACTGCTAATTGCTCTCTACTAATTACTAATTGAGCAAACTAATTTGTTGTTGGAAGGTGCATCGCAAAAGAAGAGACCTCGGGATAGTACAAGAAGTACAGCCCGAGGTCTCTTACTCTTTGGGATGTGCCGCAGATGCGGTCTTATTATCAAAAATTACTTTTGGCGGAAGTATATCTGAATAGGCACTCCCGAGAAGTCCCACTGCTCGCGCAGCTTATTCTCAAGGAAACGACGATACGACTCCTTGATATACTGCGGCAGGTTCACAAAGAAGGCGAACTGTGGCGTAGGTGTGGGCAGCTGGGTAACATACTTAATCTTAATGTACTTACCCTTGGTGGCTGCGGGTGGATAGTTCTCAATAAGTGGCAAGAAGAAGTCGTTAAGCTCCGATGTAGATATACGACGCTTACGCGACTGGTATACGCGGATGGCATTCTGCAATACATCGAGGATACGCTGTTTGTTGATTACCGAGGTGAAGATGATAGGTATGTCATTGAATGGTGCGAGCTTCTTCTCGAGGAACTCACGTCACACCTTCATGGTGTTGCTATCTTTCTCCACCAAGTCCCACTTGTTAACGACGATGACGCATCCCTTACGGTTACGCACGATAAGGTTGTGGATATTAAGGTCCTGCGACTCGATGCCCTGCTCGGCGTCGAGCATAAGCACGCAGACGTCGGAGTTTTCGATAGCGCGTATCGAGCGCATCACAGAGTAGAACTCGAGGTCCTCGGTAACCTTACCCTTCTTTCGCATACCTGCGGTGTCGATAAGGTAGAAGTCCATGCCATACATATTGTAGCGCGTATGTATAGAGTCGCGTGTGGTACCTGCCACGTTGGTCACAATGTTACGCTCTTGGCCAAGAAGGGCATTCGTCATAGATGACTTACCCACATTGGGGCGACCTACGATGGCGATGCGTGGGAGTGTAGCGTCGTACTCGGCTGTGGTATCCTCAGGGAGGTTGGCGAGGATGGCATCCATCATATCGCCCGTACCGCTACCCGACATAGAGCTGATGCAGAAGGGCTCACCGAGACCCAAGGCGTGAAACTCGTGCGAGAAGTAGATGAGGTCATAGGTGTCGACCTTGTTGCATACGAGCATCACTTTCTTACCTGAGCGACGCAGGATGTCGGCCATCATCATATCGAGGTCGGTAATACCTGTGCGCACCTCAACGAGGAAGAGTATGAGGTCGGCCTCTTCGATGGCGAGCATCACCTGACGGCGTATCTCATCCTCGAAGATATCCTCCGAGTTAACGGTATAACCGCCTGTATCAATTACGGAGAACTCCTTACCATTCCAATCGGTCTTGCCGTAGTGGCGATCACGCGTTGTGCCTGCCGTCTCGTCGACGATAGCCTGACGCTGACCTACCAAGCGATTGAAGAGTGTCGACTTACCCACATTTGGGCGACCTACAATAGCAACCAAACTCATATCTCTATATCAATTTTCTGTTACGATACTCAAACATTTCGCCACAAAGATAGGTTATTTACTCCAAAGATGAAAACTTTACACAACATTTAGCACAATTCTTCGCACTTGGTGCGTTATATTGCAGGGCGACTTTCTCATTTTATGAGAATATTGTCTCGGTTTTTGGATATTTTTAATAATTATCGTATCTTTGGAGGATATTCGACACCTCGTCTCTTCGGGATGCGAATAACAACACAACGACAATGAGTAGGTGGACAAGACATATTGTGTGTATCATCGCGGTGCTAACCTTCGCGAGCATCGGTGGTGAGTGCTCGGCGCAGAGCTTCGGGCTTAATACAGGCAAGCCCGAGCGCAAGGTGCGCACAGAGCTTGGCGTGGGCATCAGCGGTGCATACACAGGCGTACAGAGCCTTAACACCGAGAGTGTGGCACTGCGTCCGCGTATAGGCTTTGGTGCCAACTTCGACTTTGCGGTGCTCTTCGGCAATCACTTCGCCATAGAGGCTGAGGTGGGCTATGCTGGAGGGTCGATAGATGCCGCAAACGCGATAATAGAGCGCAGGGTGCGAACACGAACGATGAATATCCCCATACTACTCTCGGCACGTCTTGCCGACCAACGTGTGCGCATAAGTGCAGGCCCCATGTTTACGGTACTCAGCTCGGCAGAGTACACTGTCGAGGGCGAGAAAAAACTGTTTGGTCCATTGCACCCAACGATGAATATCGCTGCAGGTGTGGGCGTTGGCATAGGGCGCCACTTTGTCATCGAGGCTCGATATATACACCCTCTCAAGAAGACGCTTAATCAGTTTGAGGGTGTAGAGTTTAACACATCGTCATACCGCATAACACTCGGCGTGGCACTGATATTTTAGCTTAACGACCCGACGATTAGCTTATGAGTGAAGATATAGTAAAGGAGATACTGATAGAGGGCGTCGATGCCCGCGAGTTATATGGCGCACAGGACGCCTACTTGGAGCAGATGCGCGAGCTATGCCCCAAGGTGAAGATTGTGGCGCGTGGCGACAAGATTAAGGCATTGGGCGCACGCAGCGATGTGGCAGCCTTCGAGCGTAGGATGAATGCTCTTGTGGACTACTATGTCAAGTATGGTCACATATCCTCGGAGGTGGTGTCGCAGGCATTCTCGTCGAGCATAGATGAACTATCGGCAGAGCCTCCAGCCGTGGATAAGGATGTCATCGTCTACGGCAACAATGGCGCGATAATACGCGCACGCACCGTAAACCAGCAGCGCTTGGTGAAGCTCGGCGAGCGTAACGACCTACTCTTTGCTGTGGGTCCCGCAGGCTCGGGTAAGACATATACGGCCATAGCCCTTGCTGTAAGAGCCCTTAAGGAGCGCGAGGTGCGACGCATAATACTCACACGTCCAGCCGTAGAGGCGGGCGAGAAACTCGGCTTCCTACCTGGCGACATGAAGGAGAAGCTCGACCCCTACTTGCAGCCGCTATACGACGCGCTCAACGACATGATACCTGCCGCCAAGTTACAGAAGTATATCGAGGAGGGCACGGTGCAGATAGCCCCATTGGCATATATGCGTGGCCGCACATTAGATAACGCCTTTGTGATACTCGACGAGGCGCAGAATACCACCCTATCGCAGATAAAGATGTTCCTAACGCGTATGGGTCGCAATGCGAAGTTCATAGTTACGGGCGATGTCACACAGATAGACCTTCCGCGCCGTTCTGACAGCGGACTAACGAAGGCGATGCAGACGCTACGCGACATCGAGGGTATTGGCATCGTAGAGTTCGACAAGCGCGACATCGTACGTCACCGCCTGGTGAAGTATATCGTCGACGCGTTCGACAAGCGCGAGGAGATAGAGAACGGCTTAAAGCACCACACCAAGGGTAACGACGAGTAACGACACCTATATATAATAAGATAGTAACAAACAACTAATAACTAAAACGAATAAGACCATGGACAAGAATTTGAAAGGTTTGAAGCCAGCATTAGTGTGGAAGCACTTTGCTGAGATTTGCAACATCCCACACCCCTCACACGAGGAGGATGCCATTCGTGCATACATCGTTAAGTGGGCCGAGGAGCTCGGCTTGGAGCACAAGGTAGACGAGGCACAGAACGTATACGTCTATAAGCCCGCAACACCTGGCATGGAGGATCGCAAGGGCATCATCCTTCAGGCACACACAGATATGGTGCCACAGAAGAACAACGACAAGGAGTTCAACTTCTCGACCGACCCTATCGAGGCATATATCGACGGCGAGTGGGTAACAGCCAATGGCACAACGCTTGGAGCTGATAACGGCATCAGCCTTGCGGCAGCGATGGCAGCGATGGAGGATAGTGACTTGGTACACGGTCCATTGGAGTGCCTCTTCACAGCTACCGAGGAGACAGGCATGGATGGTGCCTTCGGTCTTAAGGGCGGCATGCTCAAGGGCGACATCCTCCTTAACCTCGACTCGGAGACCGAGGGTGAGTTGTATGTTGGTTGCGCTGGTGGTATGGATGTAAACGTTACCTTCAAGTATCGCGAGCAGCCCTTGGAGGGTAAGTTCGCAGCATACAAAGTCACCGTTAAGGGTCTTAAGGGTGGCCACTCGGGTATTCAGATTGGCACACAGCGTGCTAACGCCAACAAGGTATTGTTCCGTCTATTGCGTCAGGAGACCGAGTCTTACGGTTTGGAGCTCGCATCGGTAGAGGGTGGCAATATGCGTAACGCCATCCCTCGTGAGGCATGGGCAGTAGTCGTTGTACGCGAGGCAGAGAAGGCCATCTTCGAGGCTAACGTCAAGTCATACGAAAAGATGATTATCAAGGAGTTTGAGGGCATTGAGGACTCTATCGAGATCTTCGCCGAGCCTATCGAGTGCCCCAAGGTTATCATCCCACACCTCGAGTCACACTCACTCATCCGTGCCGTATGTGGCTGTCCTAACGGCGTGCAGCGCATGTCGATAGCTATGGAGGGTCTTGTGCAGACATCGTCGAACTTGGCAATTGTCGTATCTGATGGCTCTACAATACAGGTTAAGTGCTTGTTGCGCTCATCGGTAGACACCGAGAAGGGCGAGTTGGCAGGTGCTATCGCTTCGGTATTCGAGTTGGCAGGTGCTGATGTTGAGCTCTCTGGCTCATACAGCGGCTGGAATCCCAACATGAAGTCGCCAATCTTGCACACCATGCTCGAGTCATACGAGAAGCTATACGGCGTGAAGCCATCGGTTACGGCCATCCACGCAGGCCTCGAGTGCGGTATCATTGGTGCCAAGTATCCAGGAATGGATATGATATCGTTTGGCCCTACCATCTGCTACCCACACTCACCAGATGAGAAGGTTAACATCGCATCGGTAGAGAAGTTCTACGACTTCTTGCTCAACACACTTCGTAACGCTCCACGCAAGGAGTAAGCAATGTCGAGCATGAGGCCACAGACCTTTGATAGACCTACCGTCGAGGGCGATGCCAAGTGGTTTGTTGTCGTCAACCCCATTGCTGGTTCGGGCAAGGGGTTAGACGACTACCCTCTTATCTCGAAGCTACTGCGCGACAATGGTATACAGCAGGAGGCTGTATTCACCGAGCATAAGTACCACGCTACGGAGCTTACCGTATCGGCGATAAACGAGGGCTATCGACATATCATCGTCATTGGCGGCGACGGCACCCTCTACGAGGTTGTCAACGGCATATATATACAGAAGCAAGTGCCTCCCGAGGAGGTTACAATCGCTGTAATATCGGTGGGTACGGGTAACGACTGGATCCGCATGTATGGAATACCACGTCGCTACTCCGAGGCCATACGCGCCATCAAGGAGGGCTACACCTTCCTACAAGATGTCGCCTCGGTGGAGTACGAGGAGTCACATTTCCGACAGACACGCTACATGGCAAACGTTGCGGGTATAGGCTACGACGCTGCCGTAATACGCCACATACAGCGCCAAAAGCTAAAGAAGCATCTCGGCTCGAAGGCCTACCTATGGAGCATGGTACGCACCTTCTTTACACATAAGTCTACGGGTGTCAAGGTGTGGGTCGACGACAAGCTCATATACAACGACCTGCTATTCAGTATGGCCATAGGTATCGGTAAGTATAACGGGGGTGGTGTTCAGCAGCTTCCCGAGGCTGTTGCCGATGATGGTCTGTTGGATATCACAATGATTAGGCCTGTACACTGGTGGCATGTTCTCTTCCGCGTACGCAGGCTCTTCAATGGTACAATCTACTCCATCGGCCACGTTCACCACGCCCAGGGCGAGAAGATACGCATAGAGTC
The DNA here is from genome assembly GCA_017503575.1 of Alistipes sp. GTDB lineage: Bacteria > Bacteroidota > Bacteroidia > Bacteroidales > Rikenellaceae > Alistipes. The sequence continues at coordinate 16,416 of JAFVSV010000076.1, forward strand.
TACGCCAGAGACACCGTTGGAGATTGACGGCGAGCTCCTTGGCGTTACACCTATTGAGTTCCGCGTGCGCCACCGCGAGGTGCGCGTCATCGTCAACAAATCGTTTCTCGACGAGGAGAGGTCAAAGCGGAGATAGTGCGCTACCAGACAAGCGTGGCATCGGAATATAAAAATTGGGATGGCTAATGTGAAGCCATCCCAATTTTTATATAGTGCGATTTTTCAACCACTACTACTTATACTCGACAAGCGACTCACCAGTCATCTCGGCAGGCTTTGCCAAGCCCATAAGGTCGAGTACCGTAGGAGCAACGTCCGCCAAGATACCATCCTTGACACTTGCTACTCTATCCGATACCACAACGATAGGCACAGGGTTCAACGAGTGAGCCGTATTGGGCGAGCCATCGGCATTGATAGCGTTATCGGCATTACCGTGGTCGGCAATCTGAACAACCTCGTAGCCATTCTTCTTCGCTGCCTCAACGACATCCTTAACGCACTCATCAACAGCCTTGACAGCCTTCTCGATAGCCTCATAGACGCCTGTATGGCCAACCATATCGCCATTAGCGAAGTTCAAGCAGATGAAGTCGTACTTCTGCTCGCCAAGAGCCTCAACGAGCTTATCCTTAACCTCGTATGCCGACATCTCTGGCTGAAGGTCATAGGTGGCCACCTTGGGCGAAGCAACCAAAATACGATCCTCCTCAGCGAACTTATCCTCGCGGCCGCCATTGAGGAAGAAGGTGACGTGTGCATACTTCTCGGTCTCGGCGATACGCAACTGCTTCAAGCCCTGGTTGGCAATATACTCGCCGATGGTGTTAGGCACATTCTCCTTATCGAAGAGGATGTGCAAGCCCTCGAACTTAGCATCGTAAGGGGTCATACAGCAGTAGTACAAAGGCATGGTGTGCATGCCCTCCTCGGGCATATCCTGCTGTGTGAGCACGATGGTAAGCTCCTTGGCGCGGTCGTTACGATAGTTGAAGAAGATGACAACATCGTTAGGCTTGATAGTACCGATAGCATTTCCCTCGGCATCTACGTTTACGATAGGCTTAACAAACTCGTCGGTAACACCCTCGTCGTACGACTTCTGCATAGCCTCGACCATATTTGTTGACTTCTCGCCAACGCCCTCAACAAGCTGGTCGTAGGCTATCTTAACACGCTCCCAGCGCTTATCGCGGTCCATAGCGTAGTAGCGGCCGATGATAGATGCAATCTTACCTGTCGACTTTGCCATGTGCTCCTCCAAGGCTGCGATAAAGCCCTTACCACTGCGTGGGTCGGTATCACGGCCATCCATAAAGCAGTGTACATAGGTATTCTCGATGCCGTAGTGCTTCGAGATGTCGCACAACTTGAAGAGGTGGTCGAGTGACGAGTGAACACCACCATCCGACACCAAGCCCATGAAGTGTACATTCACGCCATTAGCCTTGGCATACTCGAAGGCCGCAACAATCTCCCTATTCTCAAGGATTGAATTATCGCGGCAGGCGCGGTTAATCTTAACGAGATCCTGGTATACAACGCGGCCAGCACCAATGTTAAGGTGACCCACCTCCGAATTACCCATCTGACCCTCTGGAAGACCAACATTTTCGCCATCAGTCTTAAGCTCCGCATGAGGATACTGGGCCGTCATAGCCTCAATGTAGGCGGGGTGCATCGAGTAGATAACATCCGACTTCGAGCGATCGCCATTACCCCAGCCATCCAATATCATCAATAAAACCTTATTGCTCATACTATATCGACTATTTTAAGTTATTCATAATAATCTCGACAGCCTTGTCGACAGCAGCCTGCAAGCCATCGGCATTCTTACCACCCGCCATAGCATAGTGCTTCTGACCACCGCCACCACCGTTGATAAGCTTCGCAGCCTCACGAACAGTAGCACCTGCATCAGCACCCGCAGCTACCATATCGTCCGAAAGCATGATGTTAAGCGTAGGCTTGCCATCAAAGAGGTTACCTACGACCATCACCAAGCGCTCCGATACACGCTGGCGCAAAGCAAATGCCAAATCCTTCATAACCTCGGGGGCATGCTTGGCAGTGTGCGAGATGAGTATCACACCATTTGTAGGCTGTGTATTTGTAGCGAGGTGGTCTGCAATCTGCGCAACTTTCTCCTTGCGCATCTCCTCAATCTCGCGGCCAAGAGCTGCGTTGTTCTCAACCATCTTCTCAACAGCCTGAACAAGTTTTGGGTTGTGCACAATCTGCTCGATAGATGATATCACCTCCTGCGCAGCATATACGAGGTTCTCGGCAGCATCGCCAGTGACAGCCTCGATACGACGTACACCAGCCGAGATAGCACTCTCCGAGGTAATCTTGAAGAGTCCGATAGTACCTGTTGCCGAAGTGTGTGTACCACCACAAAGCTCGGTCGAAGGACCGAAGTTCACGATACGCACCTTATCGCCATACTTCTCACCAAAGAGCATGATGGCGCCCGCAGCCTCAGCCTCAGCCATAGTAGCCTCGCGGTTCTCGACCAAAGGATAGTTCGTACGAACGAGCTTATTTACGAGGCGCTCTACCTCACGAAGCTCCTCCGACGAAACCTTCTGGAAGTGCGAGAAGTCGAAGCGCAAACCCTGAGGTGTGACCATAGAGCCCTTCTGCTCGACGTGTGTACCAAGGACCGTGCGCAAAGCGTAGTCCACGAGGTGAGTGGCCGTGTGGTTATTAGCGGCCTGCTGGCGAGCCTCGGCATTAACAACAGCACGGAACTCGGCAGCGGGGTTCTCGGGAAGCTGCTTTGTGATGTGGATGATAAGACCATTCTCCTTCTCGGTAGCGATAATCTCAATCTTCTCGTTAGCGCTCTCGATATAACCTATATCGCCAATCTGACCGCCCGAGTTACCATAGAATGGGGTGTGGTCGAAGACGAGCTGATATGTGACATTGTTCTTCGACTTAACACGGCGATAGCGAGCGATGCGAATGTCAGCCTCGAGGTTATCGTAGCCAATGAACTCGCTCTCCTTGATTGAGATAATCTCCTGCCAATCGTCAATATCCTGCTGTGCAGCGTTACGCGAACGCTCCTTCTGCACCTGCAACTCCTTCTCGAACTCCTCGATATCCACCTCGACACCCTGCTCACGAGCAATAAGCTCTGTAAGGTCGATGGGGAAGCCGTATGTATCGTATAGCACAAAGGCATCCTTACCCGAAATCTTACCGTTAGCTGACTTCTTGATAACACCCTCCAAGAGGTTGATACCCGTAGCCAACGTACGGAGGAATGATGCCTCCTCCTCCTCGATAACGCGCTCTATGAGTGTCTGTTGCGCTACGAGCTCGGGGAACTGGTGACCCATCTGCTTGACAAGACCATCAACGAGCTTGCAGATAAATGGCTCGGTAAAGCCCAAGTAGGTGTAACCATAGCGTACGGCACGACGCAATATACGGCGGATAACATAGCCAGCCTTGGCATTAGCTGGGAGCTGACCATCGGCAATAGAGAACGATATAGCACGAAGGTGGTCAGCAATAACACGCATAGCTACATCGCACTTCTCATCCTTGCCATACTCTTTACCAGAGAGGGCTGCGATGCGAGCAATGGTAGGCTGGAATACATCGGTGTCGTAGTTCGACTTCTTGCCCTGAAGAATCATACATAGACGCTCGAAGCCCATACCTGTATCAACGTTCTTTGCAGGCAGTGGCTCCAATGAGCCGTTAGCCTTACGGTTGAACTGCATGAAGACAAGGTTCCAAATCTCGATTACCTGTGGGTGGCTCATATTCACCATCTCGCGGCCAGGAATCTTTGCCACCTCCTCGTCATCGCGAAGGTCGAAGTGAATCTCGCTACATGGACCGCAAGGGCCTGTCTCGCCCATCTCCCAGAAGTTGTCCTTCTTGTTACCGCGGATGATGTGATCCTCGGGCAAGAACTGCTTCCAGTAGTCGTATGCCTCCTGGTCGAAGGCTACGCCATCCTCCTCGCTACCCTCAAATACGGTAGCATACATGCGGCTCTTATCCAACTTATAGACCTCGGTGAGAAGTTCCCACGCCCACTCGATAGCCTCCTTCTTGAAGTAGTCGCCATACGACCAGTTGCCAAGCATCTCGAACATGGTATGGTGGTAGGTGTCGTGGCCTACCTCCTCCAAGTCGTTATGCTTACCCGACACGCGCAAACACTTCTGAGTATCTGCCACGCGGGGGTACTTGCGAGGCGCATTGCCCAAGAAGATATCCTTGAACTGGTTCATACCTGCATTGGTAAACATCAATGTAGGGTCGTTCTTCACGACCATCGGAGCCGAGGCTACAATCTC
>JAFVSV010000077.1 GCA_017503575.1 Alistipes sp.
ATTACCTCCACCAGAATAAGCTGTATCATTTTTCGAACCAACATTTGTTTCATCGTAAGTTCTTTTTTCGCATACATAACAATATTCGGAAGTGTTCCCCACGCCGCATATATAAGAGGTGCCTTAAAATCCTGATATCCAAATCTTACCTCTGGCATAAAATAGAGGTGAATGGAGCGCCACCAAAGGCGGCACACTACACTACATGCCATTAACAATGACACTCGCAAACAATGACGGCACGATTACGATCTCTATCAACGAGAAATCCTCAAACACAGCAGACGCAGAAGTAATAAGCGAGGCGGAACTAACCATCACCGATGGCGTAATCAATGGTTCAACATACCTTAAAGAGCCCCGCATAGTGTTTAACACCGTGCTTAATGATGTGTGCTACGACGAGGGCTACACATCGGGGGAACTCGATATCGAGTGTGACGACTCGTACTACAACACCCATGACGAGGTGCGTGCCGAGTTATATGTCAATGGTGACTATCAGATGGCACGAATATACTACTTGGACTACACTACCGAGCGAAAGCTATCGAGGATAAAATAATAGGGTTGTAGATATGACACATGACAAAACTCCCAACAGTGGGCGATACTTGGCGCCCATTGTCGGGAGTATTTGTTAGTGGCAGTAGATGCCTATCTTATAGTTGAGAACTACTCGATACCTACACGATCAAAGATGAAATCCACATTCTTGAGGTAGTACTCCAAGGTGAAGCAAGCATCAAGCTCCTCACGGGTGAGCACAGCCATAACATCGGGGCTCTGGGCGAGAAGTTCCTGATAGTCAGCACGCTCGCTCATAGCACGCATGGCGATAGGCTGTACGGTGTCGTATGCCTGCTCACGCGAGAAGCCCTTCTCAATAAGGGCGTTCATCACACGCTGTGCAAAGATAACCTTGCGGGTGCGGTAGATATTCTCCATCATCACATCCTGGAACACCACGAGGTTTTCGAGGATGCCACGGAAGCGGTTGAGCATATAGTCGAGGAGCATGGTAGCATCAGGAAGGATGATACGCTCGGTCGACGAGTGCGAGATATCTCGCTCATGCCACAAGGCAACATTCTCGTAGAAAGCTGCCATATAGCCACGCATAACGCGGGCACAGCCACACATATTCTCGCTCGAGATAGGATTACGCTTATGAGGCATAGCGCTCGAGCCCTTCTGACCCTTGCCGAATGACTCCTCCACCTCATGCACCTCGGTACGCTGCAAGTTACGAATCTCCATTGCCATCTGCTCGATGCTCGATGCAATGACTGCCAACGTAGCCATATAGTATGCGTGGCGGTCTCGCTGGATGACCTGTGTCGAGATGTTTGCGCTCTCGATGCCGAGCTTCTCGCACACATAGTCTTGGATGAATGGAGGGATGTTTGCGAAGTTACCCACAGCACCCGAAATCTTACCAACCTCGACACCGCGCGATGCAGTCATAAAGCGTGTAAGGTTACGCTTCATCTCCTCATACCACAACGCCCACTTAAGACCAAAGCAGGTGATGTCGGCATGGATGCCGTGTGTGCGGCCAATACATGGCGTCGCCTTGAACTCTATGGCACGCTTACGCAACACCTCAAGCATCTTCTCGATGTCGTCCAAGAGGATGGCGTTAGCCTGCTTGAGTAGGTAGCCATTGGCGGTATCCACAACATCGGTACTTGTAAGGCCATAGTGTACCCACTTGCGCTCCTCGCCAAGAGTCTCGCTCACGGCACGCGTGAAGGCTACAATATCGTGGCGTGTCTGCTGCTCAATCTCATAGATGCGGTTGATGTCGAACGATGCACTCTTCCACAACTTCTCTACATCCTCCTTTGGCACTACGCCAAGCTGGCTCCAAGCCTCCGAGGCCAAAATCTCAACACGCAAGTAGGCATCAAACTTATTCTGCTCGGTCCACACCTTGCGCATTACATCTCTGCTATATCTTTCAATCATAAGGCAGGTTAGTTAGGTTTATACTTATTATTACTTGTTCATTCTATTGACAAATGCCTCGACGGTATTCTCCATAAGGCATGTGATGGTCATTGGACCTACACCACCAGGAACAGGGGTGATGGCAGCTGCTACATACTGCGCCTCCTCGAAGTCGACATCGCCACATAGCTTGCCATTACGCGTGTCGCGGTTGACACCCACATCGATAACCACAGCCCCCGGCTTAATCATGTCGGCAGTAACAAAGCGCTCACGGCCAACAGCCACAACCAAGATATCGGCACGGCGTGCTATCTTTGCAAGGTTCTTGGTCTTTGAATGCGCAATAGTGACCGTAGCATTAGCGTCCAACAGGAGCTTTGCCACGGGCTGACCAACAATATTGCTACGACCGATAACTACGGCCTCCTTGCCAGCGATATCAACACCTGCGAAGTGTAACAGCTTGATGATGCCCTTGGGGGTACATGGAAGCATGCATGGCTGCTTAAGCCACAGCTTTGCCACGTTCATGGGGTGGAAGGCATCGACATCCTTCTCTGGTGATATGGCAGCGATAATCTTGTTCTCGTTGATGTGCTTGGGGAGTGGTAACTGAACAAGGATACCATCTACATCATCGTCATTATTAAGCTGCTCGACAATCTCCAACAGCTCTGGTTCCGAGATTGTAGCCTCACGACGGATTGTCGAGTTGCGAATGCCTATTTCGGTTGCAGCCTTTGCCTTGCCCGTAACATACGACACGCTACCCGGGTCGTCGCCAACGAGGACAACAGCGAGGTTGGGCGTACGGCCATACTGGTCGTTAAGAACGTTGACACGCACCTTGAGTGCCTCCTTAATCGAGGTCGACAGATCTTTACCTTTTATAATCATACTCTTACATTTTTTAGTTTAACGAAACGCTTTATTACCAATATCGGTGCGGTGGAATAGGTTGTCGCACTCAATCTTGGCAATATCCTCTCGTGCCCTCTGCTGTGCCTCACGAAGCGTAGAGGCCGAGGCCACGACAATCATCACACGGCCACCAGCCGTTACCAACTCGCCATCCTTGATGGCAGTGCCCATGTGGTATATCTTTGACTCTACATTTTCGATACCACGAATTACTGCGCCCTTGTCATAGCTACCAGGGTAGCCCTTCGATGCAAGCACTATGCCCAAGGTAGCACCCTCGTGCCACTCTGCCGCGGGCTGCTCACCCTTGGCCACTGTCATAAAGAGCTCTACGGCATCGCTCTTGAGGCGTGGCAACACAACCTCTGTCTCGGGGTCTCCAAAGCGAGCATTGAACTCAATGACCTTGATGCCATTAGGGGTTTTCATCAAGCCGCCATAGAGGACTCCCGTAAATGGAGTGCCCTCCTCGACCATGGCATCTGCCACGCGCTGCATGATATGCTCCATGGCGTATGCGTGGTCCTCGGCAGTGATAAACGGAAGCTCCGTATAGGCGCCCATGCCTCCAGTATTGGGACCCTCATCGTTGTCATAGGCACGCTTGTGGTCCTGTGCTACGGGCATAGGAGATATCTTATTGCCCGCCACGAAGCACATTAGCGAGAACTCCTCACCTGTAAGGAACTCCTCGATGACTACCCTACCCTCACCAAACTTGGTGTCGAGGAGCATGTCGCGAAGTGTGGCTTCTGCCTCCTCCATGGTCTGGGCGATGACAACACCCTTACCTGCTGCCAAGCCGTCGTACTTGAGCACCGTAGGCAACGAGCCACGCTTGACATAGTCGAGAGCCTCGTCGAACGCAGTGAATGTAGCATATCCTGCTGTGGGCACGCCATACTTCACCATAAGACGCTTTGCAAAATCCTTGCTCGACTCAATCTCCGTAGCCGCCTTTGTTGGGCCAAAGATATTGAGTCCCTCCTCGCGGAAGCGGTCAACAATGCCTACTGCCAATGCAGCCTCGGGGCCTACGACCGTAAGCTCCACCTGATTCTCCTTGGCGAACTCAACAAGACGCTCAACATCTGTATCCTTGATTGCCACACACTCGGCAAGGGTTGCGATACCAGCATTGCCTGGCGCTGCGTATATCTTCGTTGCTTTGGGCGAGCGCGAGATAGCCTCTACGATAGCGTGTTCACGACCGCCCGAGCCTACAACTAATACTTTCATTTTCAATTAGTATTTAGAAATTAGTAATGAGTAATTAGCAATATGAGCTATTCACTCTCCTCACTCAATTTGCTGTTAGAAGGGTGGCATATTTGGCCTCGATTAAGATGCTGGGCTGGATGGGACATACTGATGGTATTTCCCATTCAGCACAGCGATTGAGAGGTCGAAGATGCCCCCTTATCACATCAAAGAACCCATTTTGTTGTCAGAAGGGGTTATATTTGGAGATTTGTCGCAGACTGAAAAAGCGGAGTTTACTTGAAGTAAATGAGCATTTTTCAGGCAAGCAAAGCTTCGAAGATGACCCCTTATCACAACAAAATTAATGTTTGAAGTGACGCATACCTGTAACAAGCATCGTCATACCAAACTCATTAGCCCTCTTAACAGAGTCCTCATCACGCACCGAGCCACCAGGCTGCACAAGAGCCGTAACGCCATACTTCTCGGCGAGTGTTACGGTGTCGTCGAAGGGGAAGAAGCCATCTGATGCGAGGACAAGACCCTCTGTAAAGCCTGCCTCCTTGGCCTGCTTGAGTGCTATCTCCGCCGAGCCTACGCGGTTCATCTGACCAGCGCCAACACCTACGGTATGGCCATCCTTGACAACCACGATAGCGTTAGACTTAACATGCTTCACAATGCGCCAGCCGAAGTTCATATCCTCAATCTCGGCTACCGAGGGCTTACGCTCTGTAACGCACATATCGGCAACAACCTCCTTGGTATCGGTGTCGAGCTTCTGAACGAGGAGACCGCCATTGACGGTGACATACTGTGTCTGCACAGCGTCGCTCTCGCCCATATCTACCTGTAAGAGGCGTAGGTTCTTCTTTGTGCAGAGCACCTCGAGTGCCTCATCCGAGAATGCTGGAGCCATGATAATCTCCAAGAAGATAGGCTTCATAAGCTCTGCGACCTCCTTGGTTATCTCACGGTTTACGGCAACGATACCACCAAAGATGCTCACCTTGTCTGCCTCATAGGCCTTTTCCCAGGCATCTTTGATATCCTTACCGATGGCAGCACCGCAGGGGTTCATGTGCTTGAGACCCACGGCAAAAGGCTCTTTGAACTCACGCACAATGTTAAGTGCGGCATTAGCATCCTGAATGTTATTATACGACATCTCCTTGCCATTGAGCTGCTTGGCTGTTGCAAGTGAGTAAGGCACACGCTCCGCCGAGGCGTAGAACTTAGCCTCCTGATGTGGATTCTCGCCATAGCGTAGCGACTGCACAAGGTCGAACGATGCAAAGAGCTTCTCGTTGAGCGCAGCCTGCTTACGCATATATGTAGCTATGCACATGTCGTACTCGGCAGTGTGTGTATATGCCTTTGCCGAGAGCTCAAGGCGTGTCTCAACAGTGGTATTACCACTCTTCTCAATCTCCTCGATGATGCGTGCATAGTCCTCGGGGTCGCACACAACGGTGACATCGCGGTAGTTCTTGGCTGCCGAGCGAAGCATCGAGGGGCCACCAATGTCGATATTCTCGATGGCATCCTCCATCTTTACATCGGGCTTGGCTATAGTCTGTCGGAAGGGGTATAGGTTGACGCACACCATGTCGATAAACTCGATGGCGTTATCCTTGAGTGCCTTGAGGTGACTCTCGTCATCACGACGCGCCAAGAGACCGCCATGCACCTTGGGGTGTAGGGTCTTAACGCGGCCATCACATATCTCGGGGAAGCCCGTGACGTCACTAATACCAATAGTCTCCACACCACTCTCGTCGAGTAGCTTCTGGGTACCGCCCGTGGCGATAATCTCCCAGCCGAGGCGACGTAGGTTCTTGGCGAACTCTACAACACCACGCTTGTCGCTAACACTAACTAATGCTCGCATATCTTTAGAATTTCTTATTTATCAGTTTATTTATTGTCTTTACATATAGGCTGTGCTCGATATTGTGGATAAGATTTGTGAGCTCCTCAATATCGTTGCCCTCGTAGACCACAGCTCCCTGGTCGATGATACGTCCACCATCAAGAGTCTCGTCTACAAAGTGGGTTGTAGCACCGAATATCTTGACGCCATACTCCACAGCATCCTGAATAGCATGTGCGCCCTTGAACGACGGTAGCAACGAGGGGTGTATGTTCACGATACGCTGCTCGTAGCGCGATAGCAGCACCTTGCCTACGATACGCATGTAGCCCGCCAGGCAGATGTAGTCCACGCCACGCTCATCGAGCATCGTTGCCAACAGCGTCTCATACGCCTCGCGCGACTCATACTCCTTGGGATTAAAGGCGAAGCTCTCGGTGCCAAAGACCTTTGCACGCTCAAGTACCCTTGCCCCAGGCTTGTCACACACGAGCAATACTATCTCGGCATTTATGCGACCGTCAGCACACGCCTCGGCAATAGCCTGGTAGTTGCTGCCACTACCACTTGCAAATACTGCCAAACGACACTTCTTCATACGCCTATTAGATGATTGTTACACCCTCGCCCTCGATTACACGACCGATGACCGATGCACGCTCACCACACTCCTCGAGGATGGCGATAGCCTTCGCAGCGTCAGCCTCGGGAAGAGCGATGACCATGCCGATACCCATATTGAAGATGTTGAACATCTCGCGGTGCGACACCTTACCATACTTCTCCAAAAGACGGAATACAGGGAGTATCTCCCAACTACCCTCCTTAACCTCGACGCCCTGACCATCCTTAAGGATACGAGGGATGTTCTCGTCGAAGCCACCACCAGTAATATGGCTGATACCATGAACATCGCACTCGGCGATAACCTTCAACACCTGCCTAACATAGATACGCGTAGGGGTTAGAAGCACCTCGCCAAGCTTGCGACCCTCAATCTCGGGGTATGTCTCGTCGAGCTTGAGGTTATTATCGCTAACAACCTTACGCACAAGACTAAAGCCATTAGAGTGAACACCGCTTGAGGCGATACCCACAAGCACATCACCGACCTTAACACGCTCGCCAGCGTCGATGAGCTTCGAGCGCTCGACAACACCTACGGTGAAACCAGCGATGTCGTACTCGCCATCCTGATACATGCCTGGCATCTCGGCAGTCTCGCCACCAACGAGGGCGCAACCTGCCTGACGGCAACCCTCGGCAACGCCTGCAACGATAGCCTCCACCTTAGCGGGCTCGTTATGTCCCACAGCGACATAGTCGAGGAAGACCAAGGGCTCGGCACCCTGTGCCAAGACATCGTTCACGCACATTGCCACAGCGTCGATACCGATAGTATCGTGCTTATCCATCTCGAACGCCAGCTTTAGCTTGGTACCAACGCCATCGGTACCACTGACGAGCACAGGCTCCTTGATATTGAGCTCTGCGAGGTTGAACATACCACCAAAAGCACCGATATTGCCCATAGAGCCACGGCGCTTGGTTGATGACACATGTGACTTGATACGTCTAACTACTTCGTAACCGGCCTCGAGGTTTACACCAGCCGCTTCGTAACTTTTTGCCATACTTATATATATTTATTATTTATCACTCAACTTATTCTGATATAACGATGTTGGATAACAGCCATTGAAGCATGCCATGCACAACTCCGAGCGGCAGCCAGCCTTAAGCAACGACTCCTCGGATAGGAACTCCAACGAGTCAGCCTCGATAGCGCGACATGCCTCCTCTCTATTCATGCGGGCACACAGCAACTCGGCACGCGTTGACATGTCGATGCCGTAGAAGCATGGGTTGGTGATGGCAGGGCTGGCAATACGCACATGCACCTCCTTGGCACCAGCCTCCTTCAACAGGCGCACGATACGCAACGACGTGGTACCACGAACGATAGAGTCGTCGATGAGCACCACCGACTTATCCTTAACGAGCGAGCGCACTGCCGAGAGCTTCATGCGAACACCCTTCTCGCGCATCTCCTGTGATGGCTGGATAAAGGTGCGGGCGATATACTTATTCTTAATCAGACCCATCTCATAGGGTATGCCACTCGCCTCGGAGTAGCCGATAGCAGCGCTGATACTCGAGTCGGGGACACCGATGACAACATCGGCCTTGATGGGCGACTGCTCGTAGAGGTAGCGGCCAGACTGTTTGCGGAAGGTATGCACGTTGCAACCCTCAATATCGCTATCGGGGCGTGCAAAGTAGATATACTCCATGGCACACATCAGGTGACGCTGGTACAACGAGTAGTAGTTCGAGCGCAAGCCGTGGTGGTCGATAGTGACAATCTCACCAGGCTCGATATCGCGGACAAACTCCGCACCGACGATATCCAAGGCGCAGGTCTCCGAGCTGACGACATAGCCATCACCGAGCTTACCTATCGACAAGGGGCGTAGGCCATGCTTATCGCGGCATGCGTAGATGCGGTTCTTGGTCATGATAAGGAACGAGAAGGCACCCTCCAACATATTGAGAGCTTCGATGATGTTGTCGATACGTCGCGCCTCGCTCTTCTCCTTCTTGATGAGGTGCGCCAAAAGCTCGCTATCCGATGATGAGTGGAAGAGGCTACCGCGCACCTCGAGGTAGTGTGCCAGCTCCTTTGAGTTTACAAGGTTACCATTATGCGCCAAGGCGAAGTCGCCCGTATAGTGGTTGAACGAGAAGGGTTGCACATTGTTTGCGCCACCGCCACCCGTTGTCGAGTATCGCACATGGCCAATAGCGATACGTCCCGAGAGCTTCGAGAGCTTCTGCTGGTTGAAGACCTCCGTTACGAGACCCTCACCCTTCACCGTATTGAGCTTATCGCCATCGAATGCCGAGATACCACACGCCTCCTGACCACGATGTTGCAGGGCATGCAGACCATAGTAGGCGATATTGGGAGCGTCATTCACGTTAAAGACGCCAAATACACCGCACTCCTCGTGCAGGTCGTCACCATATATATCTAATGAATCTTTAAGCATACCTATATTTATTTAAGTGCGTCACGCAGACGGTTAGCAACCTCCTCATAAGCCTCTCTAACACGACCAAGGTCACGACGGAAACGGTCCTTGTCGAGGCGCTCGTGTGTCTGTGTATCCCACAGACGACAGGTGTCGGGAGTGAGCTCATCGGCAAGTACCAAACAACCCTTATCGTCATGGCCAAACTCAATCTTGAAGTCGACAAGCGTGATACCCGCCTTACGGTACAGCTCTACGAGCAGAGCGTTAATCTTTGCCGAGGTCTGGTATATAGTCTCCAACTCCTCGTAAGTAGCGATACCCATAGCCACAGCGTGGTGGTCGTTGATAAGAGGGTCGCCAAGCTCGGCATCGCGCAAGCATATATCGAAGATGGTATTCTCGGGGACGATACCCTCCTCCAAGCCGAGGCGTTTGGCCATAGAGCCTGCGATGACATTGCGCACGATAACCTCGAGGGCTACATGCTCAACAACACGGCAGAGCTGGCCATTATCGTCGACCTGCTCAATGAAGTGGGTGGCGACGCCATGCTCGTTAAGGTAGGCGAGCGTCATAGACGAGATAGCGCAGTTCATCTTGCCCTTATGCTCAATCTTTGCGCGCTTGATATTATAGAATGCCGTGGCATCATCCTTAAAGCTAATGATGACATTCTGGGCGTTGTCGGTAGCATATATCTGCTTACTCTTACCCTCGTACAGAAGTTCCAACTGCTTCATATCTGTTACTTATTGAGGAAGTAGTTTACTGCATTCGAGAAGATATCCTGCACCTTCTCGCCATGGATATTCTTCATGAGGTCACGCTCGTAACGCTCCGTATGTCCCATCTTACCGAGAATCTGACCCGATGGGTCGATGATACCCTCGATACCGAAGCTCGAGCCATTGGGGTTCCAAGGCGAGTCAGTCGTAGGACGGCTCTCGGCGTCGACATACTGGAATGCCACCTGGCCATTGCGGAAGAGCTCCTCGGCAAGCTGGTCGCTAACGACAAACTTACCCTCACCGTGGCTAACAGCGATAGAGTGAATGTCGCCCACCTCGAATGAGCGCAACCATGGCGATGCCACGGTACCCACGCGTGTTGAGACAATCTGTGAGATATGGCGGTTGATATCGTTGCGGAAGAGCGTTGGTGACTCCTTGGTCACCATGCCGAGACGACCGTAGGGCAACAATCCCGACTTAACGAGTGCCTGGAAGCCGTTACAGATGCCGAGCATCAAACCACCGCGGTCGAGCAGTGCGTGGATAGCATCGGCAACCTCCTTATTGTTTAATACATTGGCGATAAACTTACCGCTACCATCGGGCTCATCACCTGCCGAGAAGCCACCACTGAGTGCCATGATGTTACACTCGGCGATATGCTCCTTCATCTCGCGTATAGAGGCGATGACATCCTCACCCGTGAGGTTCTTGAATACCGACATAGTAACCTCGGCGCCTGCACGCTCAAAGGCGCGTGCCGTGTCATAGTCGCAGTTTGTACCTGGGAATACGGGGATATAGACCTTCACCTTATCCACCTTGGGGCCAGCGTACTCCTTCATGTGTATCTTACCCTCGCTGACGCGTGTAGGCTCACCCTTCATACCCTTATCGGCATAAACCGATGTATACTTCTCGGTGTTAGCCTCCAGTAGCTCGTCGAGAGGTATGCGTGTACCATTGACAAAGATAGCCTCCTCCTTTGAGGTAGTACCTATAAGCTCTGCCGATGGGTTGTTGAGTGTACGGCGGCTCTCAACGACGATAGAGCCATAGCTATAGTTGTACAGCATCTGCTCGTCGCACTCAAGAGCAGCACCCACCCTATTACCAAACGACATCTTCGATACAGCCTCGGCAATACCACCGAAACCTACGGCGTATGCCGACACCACATCACCCTGCTGAATCTTCTCCGATACGAAGTCGAAGTTTGCCTTGAGCTGCTCGACATCGGGCATGTAGTTACCCTTTGGTGTATGGCGGATGACATATATCTTATTACCAGTCTCCTTGAACTCGGGGCTGATGACATTACGAGCATCAACGGTGGTGATACCAAATGCCATAAGCATTGGAGGCACGTTGATATCGCGGAACGTACCACTCATAGAGTCCTTACCACCGATAGATGGCAGGCCGAGCTCCACCTGCATCTTAAGTGCGCCGAGTAGCGCTGCAAGAGGCTTACCCCACGACTTATCGTCGGTCATACGCTCGAAGTACTCCTGATATGAGAAGCGCATATTGTTGTAGCGAGCACCTGCAGCAACAACCTTTGCGCAGGCATCAACAACGGCATAGGCAGCACCATGATAGGGACTCCACTTGGCGATATATGGGTTGTAGCCATAGGCCATGATACTTGCCGTATTGGTAAAGCCGCCACCCACTGGCAGCTTCTGTACAGAGACCTGCGTCTCGGTAGTCTGTGTCTTACCACCAAAAGGCATCAAGACGGTCGATGCGCCAATCGTCGAGTCGAACATCTCGATAAGTCCCTTCTGCGATACCACATTATCGTCCGAGAGGTTTGCCTTCATACGCTTGGTAGTTGTAGCACCCTCAATCTTACGCTCAAAGGGGTTGATATTCTCGACGCCACCGATGCGTATCTTCGTATAGTGCTTGGCACCTGCCGAGTCGATGAAGTCGCGCGAGAGGTCTACAACGACCTTATCGCCCCAATACATGCGCATACGGCGGGTATCCGTAACATCGGCGACATAGGTCACCTCTACATTCTCCTCGTGGCACAGCTCCACGAAGCGTTCCATATCCTTGCGCTCGATGACTACCGACATACGCTCCTGCGACTCGCTGATGGCGAGCTCCGAGAAGTTTAGTCCGTTATACTTTGTAGGCACGCGGTCGAGGTATATGTCAAGACCATCGGTGAGCTCACCAATAGCCACGCTCACGCCACCAGCGCCAAAGTCGTTAGACTTCTTGATAAGGCGCGTAACATCGCCACGGCGGAAGAGGCGTGCGAGCTTGCGCTCCTCGGGAGCATTACCCTTCTGCACCTCCGAGCTACACTCCTCCAACGAGGTTAGCGTATGCTCCTTTGATGAGCCTGTGGCACCACCAACGCCATCACGACCTGTGCGACCACCGAGCAACAATACCACATCGCCTGGCGTAGGGCTCTCACGGCGCACATTGTCGGCCTTGACAGCGCCCACAACAGCACCCACCTCGAGGCGCTTTGCCACATAGTCGGGGTGGTACACCTCGCGGACATGCGTCGTGGCGAGGCCTATCTGGTTACCATAGCTCGAGTAGCCTGCGGCAGCCTTTGTCGATATGATGCGCTGTGGCAGCTTACCCTCCATGGTCTGGTCTACGGGCTTATATATGTCGCCAGCGCCCGTCACACGCATGGCCTGATAGACATAGCTACGGCCTGACAATGGGTCGCGGATGGCACCACCGAGACATGTTGATGCGCCACCAAAGGGCTCAATCTCTGTTGGGTGGTTGTGTGTCTCATTCTTGAATTGAAGCAACCAGCGCTCCATGACGCCGTCGACATCGACATTTACGAAGATTGAGCAGGCGTTATTCTCCTCGCTCTGCTCCATATCGTCGAGCTTACCCATCTTCTTGAGGTAGCGGGCACCGATGGTAGCGAGCTCCATGAGGCAGAGGCTCTTATGCTCGCGGCCAAGCTCCGAGCGTATCTTACGCATAAGGTCTAACGACTCCTCCATCTCACTCTTCATGAACGACTCATCGAGGGTTATCTCCTCAATCTCGGTGGTGAAGGTGGTATGGCGGCAGTGGTCACTCCAATAGGTGTCGAGGATGCGTAGCTCGGTCTCCACAGGGTCACGACCCTCGTTGCGGAAGTAGTTGACAACCTCGCGTAGGTCGTCGGCATTCATGGCAAGGCCATTACGCTTGCAGTATGCCGCAAGCTCCTCCTCCTTCATCTCGCGGAAGCCCTCGAGTGTAGCCACAGGCTTAACCTCGGCACTCTCGGCATCCGAGAGGATATCCAAGTTCTTCTTGCGCGACTCCACGGCGTTGATTAGGTACTTCTCGATGCGTGCCATATCCTCCGCCTTGACGCTACCATCGAAGATGTAGAGGCGCGACGACTTAATCTTAACCTCGGCATTAGGCTCGATGAGGTGCACGCAGTCCACAGCAGATGCTGCGCGCTGGTCGAACTGACCTGGTAGGAACTCTATGGCGAGGTGTGGCATGCCCTGCATGTCGCACTCGTCGGTGACGCTGTCGGTCACCACCTCTCCAAAGACGCTATAACGACTCTTCTCGACAAGCTCGTCGCTGAAGCCGAAGAGGTCGTACACGTTGATGAAACGAAGGCTCTCGATGCTGAGGCCAAGGTTTGTATTAAGCTCGCGGCGCAGGGTCTCCGCCTCCACCTGGAAGCGTTGGTATTTCTCTACAAATATGCGGCGATTCTTCATGATGTGTTGTGGGTATTATGGGTTAGTAACTACAACTCGGCAGCGAGCACCTTCTCGGTCTGCGCCTTGCGGAAGGCGATAAGACGCGCCTCAAGCTCCTTGTCTGTGAGCGCAAAGATAGAGGCGGCTATGAGCGCTGCATTCTTGGCGCCGTTGATTGCTGTCGTCGACACAGGTATGCCACCAGGCATCTGCACGATAGAGAGCAACGAGTCGAGGCCTCCGAGTGCCGAGGTCTTGATAGGCACGCCGATGACGGGGACCGTTGTCAGCGCTGCGGTGACGCCCGCAACATGCGCTGCACCACCGGCACCAGCTATGATGGCGCCAATGCCACGCTCGCGTGCCGACTCGGCATACTCGACCATAAGGTGAGGCGTGCGGTGTGCGCTGATGACGCGCTTCTCATACTCAATGCCCAACTCCTCTAATGTCTCCACTGCGGCCTTCATGATATCCCAGTCGCTCGTAGAGCCCATGATAACTGCTACTTTCATAATTCTCCTATTTTTGTTTAATCGTACATATTATCAAAACAAACGACCGCCAAACATATTGAATGTCAGCGGTCTACAAATTATTTCATCTCTCCGACACAGCGCTTAATGCTTACAAAACGAGCATACGACGTCATTGAGCGGGGCTGTATGCCATGGATGGTCGTAGCGTCGTGCGCAACGCACCAGCCAAGCAATCCACGCTGCACAGACAGCGCCACCAACATATCGGGTTGCAGAGAGATATTATCCATGCAACAAAGATAGCGATAAATTCTCAAATTAAAAATAGGTATATGCTCATTTATCAACTTTTTTTTAACAATTAGCATTGGGCAATGAGGATTTAGAAATTAGCGATGTGAGGGCGCTACGCTTGCGAGGGCGCTTCGCTTTGAGGGCGCAAGCAGAGCTTGCTTCTCTTTTGGCTTAGTAGTAACGCTGGTAACATTAGTAACGTTAGTAACATTAGTAACGTTAGTAACATTGGTAACATTAGTAACGTTAGTAACATTGGTAACGCATGGTAACACCCCCGTTACTCGCGTTACTGCGTTACTCGCGTTACTGCGTTACTCGACTTTCTATCAAAAGTAGAAAAAATATTTGTTAAAATACTTGACATTGCCCCTAAAATGTTGTATATTTGTAGTGGCAATAGTCCACTAACGGAGCTGCATCAACGCTCCAACACACCAATGGTATCACACTGATATACAACAATATAAATATGATATAGCATAGCTATATAGCCGCCACCGAGGGTTAATCTATATATATAATTATATAGATAGG
>JAFVSV010000078.1 GCA_017503575.1 Alistipes sp.
CCGTGAGTGGAGACTCCATACCTATAAAGGCGCCAAGCAGTACTATTAGGCAGGCACACAGGTTGATGGTCATCTGGAAGATGATGAAGCGGCGGATATTGAGATACAACGAGCGTCCCCACATGATGGCCTTGTTGATGCTGGCAAACGAGTTGTCGATGATGGTGATGTCACTCGCCTCCTTGGCGCGTGATGTGCCATCACCCATCGAGAGACCCACCTGCGCCTTGCTCAACGCAGGGGCATCGTTAGTGCCATCACCAGTGACAGCGACCACCTCGCCATTCTGCTGCAGGAGCATCACCAAGCGTGCCTTATCGTCAGGGCGTGCTCGCGAGATAACCTTCAACGTAGGCTCAGCAAGCATCCTCAGCGCATTGTCATCACTCATAGCCGCGAACTCTGGGCCTGTGATGACCTGCCCCGGCTCATTGCTCGTGATAAGGCCTATCTGACGGCCAATCTCCGTAGCCGTGGCGGGGGTATCACCCGTGACGATGATGACGCGCACACCCGCCGAGTGCATACATGTTGTTATCGCCTCACGCACATCGTGGCGTATAGGGTCGGCAATACCGACAATGCCCATGAATACTATATCGCCCGCAACACCCTCGCTATCGAAACTCTGCACGGCAAAGCCAAGGGTACGCATGGCACGCGACTGGTAGTCGAGCAGACGCTTCTCGATGCTCTCGCGCGAATGGTCGTTAGCTATACGCTGGCACATGCCAAGGACAATCTCTGGAGCACCCTTGATGAAGCGCACGCGGGCACCCGATGCGTTGTTACGCACGTCGGTGGCCATATACTTTGTCTCGGTAGAGAATGGCTCCTGACTAATGATGGTATAGGCGTCGCGCACCTCCGTATAGTCCATCTTACGCGACCTCATCCACATGAGCAGGGCGCCCTCCGTAGGGTTACCAATGGCACAGAGCTTACCATCCTCATCTAACGATAGCTCGGCAGTAGAGTTCACCGCCATGCCCTCCATAAAGTGCGTCATGTGCTCCTCGTCGCATGCTAACCACTCGACGACGGTCATCTTATTCTGCGTGAGCGTACCTGTCTTATCGGTGCATATCACCGTTGTAGCGCCCATAGTCTCGCAGGCATGGAGCTTACGCACCAAGCTCTTCGCCTTTAGCATACGGCGCATACTCATCGCAAGGCTCACGGTAATACTCATCGGCAGACCCTCGGGAACGGCAACGACAATAAGTGTCACAGCAATCATTATCGAGCCCAAGAGATACTCGGCAATCTGCAAGAACGAAAGCTCGCTGACAACAACATCGTCGCTAAAGAATAGCAGTAGCGTACGACCGATTACGATTAGCAGAGCGATGATGATGCTCGCCTTAGATATCCATCCACCGAGCTGTGCGAGTTGCCTGTTTAGGGGTGTCTCAACATCGCTGCCCTCGCTTGCACGCGCGACGCCCTTGCCCTCCTCCGTATCCATGCCGACTGCCGTAACGCGCATTATGGCGTTACCCTCGACAACCGTAGCACCGCGAAGCATAAAGTTCGAGGGGTAGGTGGCATCCTTGTCGAAGTCTGCCTCGTCGACAAACTTATTAGCGTAGGGCTCACCCGTGAAGTTGGACTCGTCGACACATAGATGCACAGCCTCCAACAGCACACCATCGGCGGGTATCTCGTCGCCATTCTCGAGGCGTACGATATCGCCCACGACGACATCCTGCTTTGCGATGTTCTCGACCGTAGCTCGGCTCTCGGCATCGCGGCATCGCAACACCTTGACAGGGCGCGAGTCCTTAACCTTGTTTAGGATGTCGAACTCCTTGCCCGCCTTAACCTCGAAGATGAAGCCTACGCCCGTAGCCAAGAGGAGCGCCAAGAGCACGCCACAGGGCTCGAAGAGTAGCGACATATCCTTGCCAACGACAAATATCTCGTATAGCGACACGCCTACCGAGAAGAAGAATACGACAAGGAGTACGATGATTATGGGGTCTTTGAACTTGGCGAGGTATGCACGCCATAGAGATTCGCGCTCTGGGGGTGGAATGATGTTTCGGCCTTTACCCTCCTGCACCTGCTGCGAGGTGGTTACAAGGGGTGTGTAGGGGTTGTTTTTATGTGTCATTATTGATACTCTGTTAACACAGCAAAGGTACACATTTTATATATTATTGCATCACGCCCGCGCTCGATTTTTTTTGTTGTTAAAACAAAATAACAAAATTGTCATCCTTTTGTAACAACAAGGAGTGGCTATAAGCAAATAGCCACCCCAGTTTTTATTCAGCCTCTTTTACTCTACGAATAGTATACGCTCTGGTCCCTCGTAGTCGGGCAGCGGCTTTGGGGTGTAGTCGGCATAGCCGATAGATATCACGCACCACACGCGGTAGCCCTCGGGTATCTCGGGAAGAAGCTCCTTGACATAGTCCTCGCTACGCTGGCTGTCGGGCACATCCTTAAGGGTTAGGTAGTCACCCACATGTACCCAGCACGATGCAAGGCCCTCGTCGACGAGTGCGAGCTGCAATGTATTAGCCATTAGCGAGGCATTTGTCTGCCACATGGGGCTTGCGCTCTCATCGCCAAGGACGACAATAGCAGCCCCCGCCTCCTCCAAGAGGCTCGAGCCCCAGTCGCGCAGGCGACCCAAGGCGTGCACCTTATCGAGGTTCAACACAGCCATAAGGCGTGTCGAGCGCGTATTCTTTGACGAGGGGGCACGCAATGCCAACTCCATAGCTCTCTGCAACTTCTCTCTCTCGACGGGCTTACCCGTATAGCGACGCGTAGAACGGCGTCGTAAAACAACCTCTCTGAAATCCATAATTATATTCTGTTCAATTATTTTTATGCTTATCGTTACAAAAATAGTGATTTTTTTGTATCTTTACATCATTATCAACAAAAAAGAGAGATGAAAGAGAGGATTACCGTAGCTCTAATCTACGATTTCGACGGCACACTTGCGCCAGGCAACATGCAGGAGTATGACTTTATCCCCGCTGTGGGCAAGAGTAACATGGAGTTCTGGCACGAGGCAAACACCCTTGCCGAGGAGCAGGATGCCGACCAGGTGCTGACATATATGGCACGCATGCTACAAGCGGCGCAGTCGAAGGGTCTATCGCTACGCCGCGAGGCGTTCCGCGAGTCGGGCCGTAATGTCAAGTTCTACAACGGCGTTGTCGAGTGGTTCAAGCGCATCAACGACTATGGTGCCGAGCGTGGCATCAACATACTGCACTATGTCAACTCGTCGGGACTAAAGGAGATTATCGAGGGTACGGCCATAGCCCACGAGTTCAAGAATATCTACGCCTGCTCGTTCCTATATAATATAGATGGCATCGCCTACTGGCCCGCTGTGGCTGTGAACTACACCAATAAGACACAGTTTATATTCAAGATAAACAAGGGCGTCGAGTCGGTCTTCGACACCAAAGATGTCAACCGCTTTATGGAGGAGAACAAGCGTCCTGTGCCCTTCTCGCGCATGATATACTTTGGCGATGGTACTACGGACATCCCCTGCATGCGTCTTGTCAAGAACTTTGGCGGCCACTCTATCGCCGTCTATAACCCCGAGGAGGAGGGTCAGCGTACGGTGCTCAACGAGCTTATACGCGACAACCGCGTGAACCATGTTTGCCCTGCCGACTACTCCGATGGCTCGGAGATAGACATCGTCGTCAAGACTATCATCGACAAGGTGGTCATGGACCAGCGACTTGCCGAATTAGAGGTAGCACGCCAAGAGTAAGAGATTATGAAGATAGTATTTGCAACAAACAACGCCCATAAGCTCTCGGAGGTAAGAGCCGTACTCGGCGAGGGCTTCGAGCTTGTAACGCTACGCGAGGTGGGCATTACGGAGGATATACCCGAGACGGGCGCTACGCTCGACGAGAATGCCTCACAGAAGGCACACTATGTATATGAGCGCACAGGCATGGACTGCTTTGCCGACGATACGGGCTTGGAGGTCGAGGCGCTGAATGGCGCACCAGGGGTACGCTCGGCACGCTATGCTACGGAGGGTCACGACTTCGCAGCCAACAACCGCAAGCTGCTACACGAGTTGGAGGGCAAGACGAACCGCCGTGCGCGCTTTCGCACCGTTATATCGCTTATACGCGGTGGTGTGGAGCAGCAAGTTGAGGGCATCGTCGAGGGGCGTATTGCCACCGCCGAGGCTGGTTGTGGGGGCTTCGGCTACGACCCATTGTTCATCCCTGAGGGACACGAGGTGACCTTCGCCGAGATGTCGGCCGACGAGAAGAATGCCATATCGCACCGTGGCCGCGCCGTGGCCGAGTTGGTCAAGTTGCTACGCGACAGCTAACAACAAAGCACCATTAGTTGTGATGCGATAAAAAGATAACTGCCCGACTCCGAAGAGTCGGGCAGTTGACATAATAGTATGCAAGCTATTACTTGTTGCTATAATTAACACTCAACGAGTATGTAAGTACATGTGCCTTCTCAAGATTATATGAGCTATTAATCTTTACTGATGGATTCGATGCGCTCATAGTGCCTATCACATTGATATCGTATGACTGAGGGGAATTACCATTAGCCGTCTTGCTAAACAATGTGTTACCAGATACAATATACGATGCAGTATTGGACACCTTCCAGTATGAACCTGTTCCATTTACTCGACCACTACCCACAAGCTGAATATTTACGTTGGCGGGTAGAACAAAGTCTGACTTTTGAATATAGGCTTCACCACCCCACTGATTATATCCCAATCTTATACCAGAAGAGGTATTCCAATTTACATATCCCTCCTCAGCCCATGTGCCATCATTTGCTGACACATTAAGTGTATATGGCAGACCAGTGATATAGAGCGTATTAGAAGCTGTGATAGTGCCGTGCTCCTTAGTTACGATATATGCCTCAACAGCGTAACCACGCTTCTCCGATACGGTCATATTGTTCATCGAGAAGCTCTTTGCAGACTGATTCCAAGTTACACCACCATTAGCTGAGCTATATGTTGTGCCATCTACCTTGAAACCAACCTCAGTAACATATACATTCTGAATACCAGCATATGTAGAGGCGCAGTCACCAGTGAAGTAGATCACATCGTTTGCACAGGTATTTGCCGATGCAGGCTGGTTTAGCAAGTAGTAGCTATACGATGTTTTAGCACCAAGCGTTACAGATGGTGTTGCAAAGTCGATAGAGACGCGTGTTGTGGTAGCCTTCTCGAAGATCTTGCCATTGTATGCCTTTGAGCAGACATTGCCCGAAGCATCAGTAAGGCGCACCACGTAGCCATTTGCCATATTGAGGTCGGCAGGCAACGAGAAGAAGAAGCCATCCTTAGATGGGTTCTCGATAGTGTAGGCAGCAACCTCGCCATCGCCATAGTTCACAGCAGCCTCCGTCTCAAACGAGTAGGTGAAGCCCTGTGGTAGCATAGCGCCATCGAATGCCACGAACTCGGCCTTCGAGAGTGACGATACGCCACTTACAGCAACATGCAAGAGTGCATTTACAGGCTTAAACGCCATGTCGATAGCCTCGCCCTTATTGCCACCAGCCTTTGCCACGAGCACTGCTGAGTCTTTATCGTCGCCCGACTGCGAAGCGAGCTCAATGTTAGCCACACCATCGGTGATTGTTGTAGCAGGATAGATAGCGTAGTAGGTGTCGCTGTCAGCAACTGCCGAGCCCTCGCCCACGAAGCGCACATCAGTGTCGCCACCAGCCTCGGCCACAAGAGTTGCAGAAGCACCAGCCTCAGAGCTAAGGGTTACCACATCGCCCTGCTCCCACTTAACATCGGTAAACTTATCGCCCTCGACAGTGACGCGCGTGTCGTCGAGAACGATTGAAGCGTTCATTGTAAAGTTGTCCTTTGTGACAACATCGGTAGCGTTATTCTCCTTTGAACAACCCACCATAGCAGCAACGGCTGCCAATGCAATAAAAATCTTCTTCATAGCTGTGAATTGTTAAAGGTTAATCCATCTCTGAGCCTTCGCCACCATCACCATAGTCGCTACCATCGACCATACCACTGAGCGAGAATCCCTGCTCAATCACAAATTCAACCACCTCAATCTCGGGTGCAGAATAGAGTCTTTTTCTTAACATCATTATCTTTATTTAATCTTATTAGACACATCCTATCTCAAAATAGTGAGATTTACGCGGGCCAAAAATATTAATAATTTCAATCACTGCAATATATTATTTGAGATTTTCAACAAATATCCCTTTTTTACCTATATATACTGAAATCAAGCATATATATTGGTTATTAAATAATGGATATTGGTTAAGGCGCACGATGAGTAGGGGGGGGGTAAAAGTAAAAAGCCATGGCAGAAAATTGATGATAACAAAACAAAAACTGCCCGACTCCGAAGAGCCGAGCAGTAGAGATATTACGCATTAAGCATTACTGTGCGTAGCGGAAGTGCGCCGCGTGTAGGAAGTAATGGTGTGCTGTCGAAGAGAAATCACCCTCATCGCAGTTGATACTGATAAAGGGAGCAAGGGGGGTTATATCAAAGGCTGTCAGCCATTCGCCGTTGCCAACAACTGTTCCTACAATATCCGAATCAGCGCTACAAGTATAAGTCACAGATGAGGTATTGCTTGTAGCATTATTAGCAACAGCTCCTACATACCCTGTACGTGTCTTCGAGCCTCCCCAAAATAAGTAGTAGGCACTTCTAAGAATAGATGCCTGAATAGAGATATTTGACGGCATATAAAATTTAGGAGAGACAATAAATCCAGACTCTTTAACTCCAGCTCTCTTAGTCTGTAATACAAGAGTTGTAGTTCGAGCAACTAACGTTCGATCTGTCATATTAAGAGTGCCATTCAAAGTCCAACCAGCAGTCTTATAAGCAGCCAATGAGCTATTTTCGAAGTTATAGCCGTATGGCAGGCCTGTGAGCCATAGGTTGTTTGTTGAGTAGACCTTCTTGCCGTTAACTACAATAAAGGCCCTGATGCCACTCTTCTCACCCAACGTTTTTGTGTAAGCTGGCTCCTCTTTCAAACAGAACTTGTTATTTTCCTTATCCCACGATACCTGATCCGCAGAGTAGGTATATGTTGTGCCCTCAACCTCGTAGCCAAGATCGGTAATCATTGCATCCTGAACACCAGTGTACGATGAAGCGCAGCTCTCGCCACTCTTACCCGTAACAAAGAAAATATCGGTGTTAGCACAGCTGTTAGCAATAGACGACTTACCTGCAAGATAGTAGCTATACGATGTCTTTGCACCAAGGGTTACCGTAGGCTCTGTCCACTCGAAATCTACATGCGTTGTGGTAGCCTTCTCGAAGGTCTTACCATTGTAGGCCTTTAAGCATACGTTGCCATTGGCATCGGTAAGCGTGATAATGTAGCCATCTTTCATATCGAGGTCGGCAGGCAACGAGAAGAAGAAGCCACCAACCGAAGGGTTTTCTATCTCATAAGACTCTCTACTATTGTCAACTGGGTAATTAGACTCAACAGTGTCGTCCGCATAGTTGTAGGTAAAAGTCTCTGGTAGCGTCTCGCCCGTATAGCTCCTAAACTCCGCCTTCTTGAGCGACGATACGCCACTCACCGAGACATGCAACAGCGAGTTGACAGGCTTAAATGTCATCTCTATATTGTTCGACTCAACATCCTCGACCATGGCGACAAGCGCAGCCACATCATCGCCCGGCTGATTGTCGCAGTAGAAAGTTACTGTTGCGTTGCTAATGTTTGATGATGGGTATACAGCGTAGTAGGTATCTGTCGTAGCTACTGGATACGCATCACCCACAAAGCGGATATCAGTACGACCCGATGACTCGGCCACAAGGTCGGCATTAAAGCCCTTTGCTGACTCAACGCGAATCTTGTCGCCCTGCTCCCAGTTCACCTCAGTGTAATTGTTCTCACCACCAACAGTAACGCGTGTATCGTCGGTAGCAATCGAAGCATTGATAGCAAAGGTTGCCTTTGCCTTATCGTTGGTTAGGTCGCTCTCCTTAGAACAACCCACCATTGCTGCAACAGCAGCCATCACAAAAAATAATCTCTTCATAGCAGTGAATAATTCTAAGTATTAGTCCATCTCGGAGCCCTCGCCACCATCGCCATAGTCGCTACCATCGACCATGCCACTGAGCGAGAAACCCTGCTCAACCTCAACCTCAACAACCTCCACGATGGGAGAATCGTAGAATAATATTTTCATGATTTGGGTAATATGTTAATTTTTCTCTTTCGGGGTCACACGCGTGCAGGGGTAGTACACGCGCGCAAAATCGAAGCAAAGGTAATCTATTTTTTTTCGCTGACAATCTAATTTCAACCAACCACGATTTTTTTAGATTATAAACTCCGCGCAAGGCGAGGGCAATGTGCGGTGGGTGGAGCTTTCTTGTCAGAAGGTAGTAGATGCAACGCTCGGCATCGACAATTAGCACCGCAACCCAATTTGTTGTCAGAGTGGTGCTAATGTGGCGCTGACACGAGGGCAATGAGCGGTGGGGGTCTCTCTTGTCAGAAGGTAGTAGATGTAACGCTCGGCAACGACAATTAGCACCGCAACCTAATTTGTTGTCAGAAGGGGTTAGGCTTGGTCTATCGCAAAAGAGGCTACCGCAGGATAGTACTAAAACGTACAGCCTGCGGTAGCCTACTTTTCGGGATGGGCCGAGAATGGCCCCTTATCACAACAAATTACATAAAACTTAGTTCGTCGAGGGCTATGTAAAGCGGTGTATTCGCCCCATACTCACCCACATCGGTAGTCTCAATTTTGACACTTACGCGGTCGTAATCTTTGCCAAGAGAGGTGAGGTCAAACACATCCCAGCGAGTAGCCATAAGCTGCTTACCATCGCGATAGTCAACAACATAGCACTCTGCCTTGCCTACCTCCTTGTCGCCCTTGAGAGAGGTGAAGACAACCTTGAGGTAGTCGCCATCGGTGAAGGCGCGAGCAAAGGCGTTGATATCCTCGTTGGTAATAGAGCCATAGGTATAAGTAGTGAGGTTTAGGCGCACGCTTGTGAGTATGTGGTCGCCCTTGAGGTGGATGTCGCAGGGCTCGTTATAGCTATCGTAGTAGTACAGTAGCGCACCCTTGCCATGCGATGCCGAGGTGTTATATACGGCATACTGGTTCTCATAGAGACCATTAGCAGCATCGGCATCAAACTTCTTGGTCAGCGCAAAGCCACCCCAGTAGCCAAACTCCTCGTTATAGAAGTGGTCGAACTTAAAGTTATCGGTCTCGTAGCCATACATGAAGTCGCCATCGTACTCCGCCTCGAAACTCTCGACATATACGCGTGGCTTGACATCGTTAACCCACTCATTGTCGCAAGCGACAAAGGCGACAAGCGCCAAAAGCAAAACAATCTTTCTCATCTATTTAGTATTTAGTAATTTACAAAAACGACACTATATCGTAGGCGCGGTAGGCGTCCTCATCCCAGCGAGGTAGAGTCCACTCACCCTCGATAGGCGTCATCGTAATCTTCACAATGTCGCCATCGTAGTCGTACTCTATCTGCGCAGGGAGCACCCTATCGCCACTCGTCAGCAGAGCAAGGTTGATATTGGTGATGCCGAGTGCTCTATCCTTGGGCGTTAGCGATATGCCTACGACCTCATCATTTTGGTTGAAGCGCAGCGCCATGTCGAACTCCTCGTCGACAAAGGCAAAGGCGCGTGTGGGGTTTGTCAGCAGGTCGCGCGACTCGAGGTTTACCCTATCCTCGGTGACCTCCTTACGGGCGTTGTTTATCTCGTAGCGCAACGAGCCGTCGCTATACACCTCCATGTCGGCAAGACGCATATAGTAGCTATCACCCTCAACCTGAAGGGTGCCATATAGTGCCTCGTCGCCATCACCCACCTCGACGGTAATGCCAAAGGCGTAGCGGCTGCCAAGAGAGGCGTTGAGCCTATCGACCCACTCGCGAGCCATATCCTGCGCAGAGAGTGTCACGACGCTACATAGCGCCATAAGTGTTACAAAAAGATGTCTCATAGCTCTAACATGTTTATTATATAACGTTAGAAGATGCCCAATTCTTGTAGTCGCGCCTCCAAACTTGGCAGGTCGTAGTACTTTATCTCGCGAGGCTTCGAGCCTACCTGTGGCCCTACGATGCCAGCACGCTCCAACTGCAACATGATACGTCCTGCGCGGTTGAAGCCCACCTCGAAGTTACGCTGTATCATCGAGGTAGATATCATGCCACTCGACACTGCCTCGCGAGCAATCTCTCCAAACTTGGGGTCGTACTTCTGCGGTGCAGAGCTCTCCTCGGAGCCAAGCATTGGGGTATACTCGCCACCACCCTGCTCGGGGGTATAGTCGGGAAGTGCGTATGCCGAGGTGTAGCCCGGCTGTGCGCCGATATGCTCGACGATATTCTCCACCTCGGGGGTGTCGACAAAGGCACACTGTATACGCGTAAGCTCGCCACCATTCGAGAGAAGCATATCACCACGGCCGATAAGCTGGTTGGCACCCGGCTGGTCGATAATCGTACGCGAGTCGGTCATCTGCATAACGCGGAAGGCGATACGCGCAGGGAAGTTAGCCTTGATACCACCGGTGATGACACGCACATCGGGACGCTGCGTGGCGACGATAAGGTGGATACCAATGGCACGAGCCTTCTGCGCAAGGCGCATAACGGGAGCCTCTACCTCCTTGGCAGTCATGATAAGGTCGGCAAACTCGTCGATGACGACAACGATATATGGCAAGAAGCGGTGGCCATGCTCGGGGTTAAGGCGACGCTTGAGGAACTTGGCGTTATACTCAACGATATTCTTGGCATGCGCCAACTTACACAGCTCAAGGCGGTTGGCCATCTCGGTGCACAGCGAGTTAAGGGTATATACTGCCTTCTTGGGGTCGGTGACAATAGACTCATCCTCCGACTCCATCTTCGCCAAGAAGTGGTTCTCCAAGCGGCTATATAGCGAGAACTCGACCATCTTGGGGTCTATAAGCACGAACTTAAGCTCGGCGGGGTGCTTGCGATAAAGCAACGAGGTGATGATGGCATTCAAGCCCACGGACTTACCCTGACCCGTAGCACCCGCAACGAGGAGGTGTGGCATCTTCGCAAGGTCGAAGGTGTAGTTCTCATTCTGGATGGTGCGACCGATAACCACGGGCAACTCGGCCTTCGACGACTGGAACTCCTCGGAGCATATTGCCGAGTACATAGAGACCGTCTGTTTAGTCTTGTTAGGCACCTCGATACCGATAGTACCACGTCCAGGTATAGGGGCAATGATACGGATACCCAACGCCTTGAGGTTCTGGGCGATATCGCTCTCCAAGCCTTGAATCTTCGATATCTTTACGCCCTGCTCTTGAACAATCTCATAGAGCGTAACAGTGGGGCCTACCGTGGCATCCATGCTGCGGATAGGAATGCCGAAGTTGAGCAGCGTCTCGCGTATGCGCTCCTTATTCTCGAATATCTCGTCATCGTTGATTACCGACTTCGACTTATGGTCGGTGAGGAGCGACGGCATGGGGGGAACATAGCTATGCAGGTCGCGCATAGGGTCGTATATCTCATTCTCTATATCGTCAGCATCGAGCTGTTTGACAGGGTTTTCGTGAACATGCACAACAAGACCATCATCGTTGTCAGCCTCCTTGTTATCATCCTCACCCTGTGTCGCGAGGGTACCCACAACGCCTCCAGCAGCGGCAGCCGCACCTGCAACCCCCGTGGCACTCTCCACACCAAGCACCTCGGCAACATCAAGCATTGAGTTGTCGCCCTGACCGAGCGTCTCAAGAGGTGCATCGGGGTCCTTGAAGGGGTACTCCTCCACATGCTGCGATGTCTCTGTCTGTGGCGTAGAAGTATTAGTAGTAGCTGTCGCGTTAGCACTATCAGTAGCCTCATTATTAGTAGTATCGGCACTCTCACCCTCCCTCGTGTCAGCATCATCCGAGGTGGTGGCGCTATCCTCCGCAGTACTCATTGCCATGGCTGCCGCACTCTCCTCTGTGGCAGGACTCTTCTTCGACACCTTAGACCATAGCCACTTACCAGCGATGGTCACACCAGCTACACACTTGGCACTACCCCTATCCACAAGGTCTATAAAGTTACGATTGATGAATAGCCCCGTGAGCACCCATCCTGCAACGATAAGCAAGAAGGCGCCAATATAGCCAATGGCATCTGCAATCTTGCCAGTCATAGCAAGACCATACTCGCCACCAAGACCCGAGCCGAAGAGGTCACCCATGGTGCCAAAGAAGAGAGCCAAGGTCATTGAGCCGAGTATTATCACAAGGGCAAAGCTAAGAGCAATATAGTTGAAATGCAGTGGCTTATAGCGGAACATACGCCAGCCGAAGAGTATCAATACCAAGGGGATGGCAACAGCAAAGATACCGAAGCCGCCACCCACGAGTGATGCGGCGATGGATGCGCCCATTTCGCTACACATATTGCCAAACTCGGGCGCAGCACCAGGCATGCCGCGCTGTGCCCATGCACTCATATCCTCTCGCCAATAGAAGAACGACGAGACGATGGCACACAGCAGGTAGATGCCCACTGCGAGGAGCACAAAGGCTACCAACCACCTAACGTTGTCGCGTGTGGTGGGTGCTTGATGCTGTGATTTTTTACTTTTAACGCTCTTTTTTGCTTTGCTATTCTTGCTCTTTGCCATAACTCTTTTTCAAACGCTTGATAAAATCAAGCGAAGTTACAACATTTTTTTGAGAAATAAAAGAAAAAGATGAAAGTTCAGAAATAAAATAGGAAAAGATAAGCAGGCTCAGCCTGCGCCCTCGCAAGCGTAGCGCCATGCGGGCAGCGCTCGCAACAAATCCTCGCTGAACAAAAAAAACTCCTCGCGCCCGAAAAGCGCGAGGAGAAAGAATAAACTGCGGCCGCTACCGACAAGCCTAAATCTTAAAAAGCGGACACGGCGCGCGCATCGACGGCGCCGAACTTATCGTAGTAGTAGGTGTCTCCGCCATTCATATCGACAAGCCTCGCGCAGAACTCAGGGTTATCTTCATACTCCGTTGACGACCAGTAACAAGCATAATCTCTCAGTTTAGCACCATATTCAGCCAGTGTGGAATTAATCTTTGACTTATTATTGCATATAGCTTCTAACTCCTCCTTAGCTGGCAGATACCAATCATCGCCCTTATTACGACACCAAACAAAGGCGGGATATTGGTCGCTATCTCCTCGCTGCATCACCTTATCGGTACTCACCTTGCCATCACTCTCATTAGTCAAACCTAATGCAATTTCCAATTTATATTGCTCACGAGTACACCATCGTAATACTGCTTCATCCAACGATACAATCTTTCCATGATGACCATTATCCCATACCTCGAAGACAACACCCTGCTTGCCATTCTCATTGTATAGGTCACCAACCTTATATGGGGCAGAGGTTTCTGGCACATTCAATGGGGCTGCCACTTCAGTCAGCACTAATTTTTCCTCTGGGTCAACCACTATGCCTACTTCTTCATCCTTTACTAGTTCATCCTTTACTAGCTCAGCGGGCATACGCCACGGCTCTAATTTTCCCTCTGGGTAAACCACTGGTTGTTGCGCTGCCTTGCGAGCCTCTTCCTCTATCTTCTTCTGCTCGGCTGCGGCATTAGCCCTATCGGTACTATCCCTGACAAACTGCTCACGCTCAACCCTTGCAATACTATCACGAATGGCATTGTCACGTATCGCCATATTGATACTATCCTGTCGTAGCTGATTAAGAGTAGTGCTATCGGAGTCGATTTGCTCAAAAGTATCAAGTTGAGGCTCAGCCGTATTAGTCGTATTGGAAACAGGCGCTGCGTTATCACCACCCATAAACATCAAGTATGCAACACCTCCAATTAGCAACAAGATAAGGAGCCATAACCACCAACGGCTTCTCTTCTGCTTGGGCTTATCTTCGTTGCTTTCACGTTTGGATGAGGGCTTATGAGGGACAATCTCTGTCTTCTCCGACTCATCGGCAAGCACCGCAACAATCGGCTCATCGTTATCCAACAATGTCAAGAACTCCTTGATAGTGTGAGGCCTATCCTTGCGCAAGTAGGACATCGACTTTGCAATAGTCTCGCGGATGTTTGACGATAGATTGTCGAGATAAGGCAGTCCATGCTCGGCAACAACCGTAGCCTGAGGTGGCACTTTGCCAGTAACAAGGTAGTAGAGCGTAGCACCTAATGAATAGATATCTGTTTCGGGTGAGAAGGTGCTAACGCCACCATCCTGGTACTGCTCCATAGGGGCAAAGCCGTGGCTCACGCC
>JAFVSV010000079.1 GCA_017503575.1 Alistipes sp.
ATCCTCAAGGAGGAGTATGGTATTGAGCCCGCTGCTGCAGCTGTTGCAGTTGCAGCTCCCGCAGCTGGTGCAGGTGAGGCTGCTCCTGCAGAGAAGTCTACTTTCGATGTAATCTTGAAGACTGCAGGTCAGGCTAAGCTTCAGGTTATCAAGGTTGTTAAGGAGGTAGCTGGTTTGTCGTTGGGCGATGCTAAGGCATTGGTTGACGGTGCACCAAAGGCCGTTAAGGAGGGTATCTCTAAGGAGGAGGCTGAGTCTATCAAGGGTAGCCTTGAGGAGGCAGGTGCTGAGGTTGAGCTTAAGTAATTCCTCTGGGAATATTAAGTTTCTCACCAACCTATAAGGTGTAGGGCTTACGCTAAAGTAAGCTCTATGCCTTTTGTGGTCTAATATTCGGGAGTGCGTAGTTGAGCTGTGCCCGAGTGTTAGCGATGTCGATGCTCTCAGAGTGTACATGTGTGACACTGAGGGCATTAGCGGGATAATCAAGCCGCATATTTCACAGGCTTATGCCCATGTCGTTGCTCCTTGGTGCTAGCGAGGTGGTTGTTGTCCATCTTGCCGTGATGTTAGGGGAGTGGTGGGTTACTCGCGGTGACAGTCATGTTGGAGCATTGCGCTCTCGGAGGTGGCATTAGCCACATTGGCAGTGTTTATGCTCTTGTGACATAGATGAAGCGCTCTTTGCGTGGAGTGTTGCTCGTCGATGTGATGTGAGTTACTCGAACGTCGTGTGTCGGAAGTTGTTACCGACCGGTTATAGGCGTCTAATTATAGTTTTTCAACTAAAATTATTGGATTATATGTCCACAAAACAACAACAACGTATAAGCTTTTCTACCATCAAGAATAGGGTGCCCTATCCTGACTTGTTGGAGATTCAGCTTAAGTCATTCAGAGATTTCTTCCAGCTTGACACCACGGCAGAGAATCGTAAGAACGAGGGCCTCTACAAGGTGTTCAACGAGAATTTCCCAATCACTGACACCAGAAACAACTTTGTTCTGGAGTTTATCGACTACTATATTGATCAGCCCCGCTACACCATTGAGGAGTGTTTGGAGCGCGGTCTGACATATAGTGTACCCCTCAAGGCTAAACTTAAGCTCTACTGTACCGACACCGAGCACGAGGACTTCGACGAGGTTGTGCAGGATGTCTACTTCGGTCTTATTCCATATATGACCGAGCGCGGTACGTTCATCTTCAATGGCGCAGAGCGTGTTGTGGTATCACAGCTACACCGTTCACCTGGCGTATTCTTTGGTCAGAGCATGCACACCAACGGTACGAAGCTCTACTCGGCGCGTATCATCCCATTTAAGGGTTCGTGGATTGAGTTTGCTACCGACATCAACAATGTGATGTATGCCTACATTGATCGTAAGAAGAAGTTGCCCGTGACAACTTTGTTGCGTGCTATCGGCTACGAGACAGACCAGCAGATATTGGAGATCTTCGACCTTGCAGATGAGGTTAAGGTAACAAAGGCGAACCTCAAGAAGAACGTTGGTCGCAAGCTTGCGGCGCGTGTTCTCTCTACATGGGTTGAGGACTTCGTTGATGAGGATACAGGTGAGGTTGTATCTATCGAGCGTCACAACGTTATCGTTGACCGTGAGGTAGAGCTTCAGGAGGAGCACATCGACCAGATTATCGAGTCGGGTGCCAAGACTATCCTTTTGCACAACGACAATCCATCGGGTATCGACTTCTCGATTATCTACAACACACTACATAAGGATCCATGTAACTCCGAGAAGGAGGCTGTCGTATATATCTACAGGCAGTTGCGCGCTTCGGAGCCACCCGATGAGGCTACGGCCCGCGACGTTATCGAGAAGCTCTTCTTCTCGGATAAGCGTTACGACTTGGGCGACGTGGGTCGTTTCCGTATTAACAAGAAGTTGGATTTGTCGATTGATCCTGCTATCCGCACGCTCACTCGTGAGGATATCATCGAGATTATCAAGTACCTCATCCAGCTTATCAACTCGAAGGCCGATGTCGACGATATTGACCACTTGTCAAACCGTCGTGTACGCACCGTAGGTGAGCAGCTTGCCAACCAGTTCTCGGTAGGCTTGGTGCGCATTGCGCGTACTATCCGCGAGCGTATGAATGTTCGTGATAACGAGGTCTTCACACCCGAGGATTTGATCAATGCCAAGACCTTGGCTAGCGTCGTAAATTCGTTCTTCGGTACGAGCCAGCTCTCGCAGTTCATGGATCAGATCAACCCCTTGGCAGAGATTACGCACAAGCGTCGTCTCTCGGCGTTAGGTCCTGGTGGTCTGTCGCGTGATCGTGCGGGCTTCGAGGTTCGAGACGTTCACTACACACACTATGGTCGTCTCTGTCCTATCGAGTCGCCCGAGGGTCCAAATATCGGTCTTATTTCGTCGTTGTGTGTATATGCCAAGATTTCGGACATGGGCTTCATCGAGACTCCTTACCGCTCGGTAAACGAGGGTGTTGTTGACCTTGACAACGACAACATTCGCTACTACTCGGCAGAAGAGGAGGAGGGTCAGATTGTAGCACAATCTAACGAGCAGCTTACCGATGATGGTCACTTCATCAATACGGATCGTATCAAGGCTCGTTTGGGTGCCGACTTCCCTGTTGTTCACGATACGGAGGTTAACCTCGTGGACGTTGCTCCTAACCAGGTGGCGTCTATTGCGGCAAGCCTTATTCCTTTCTTGGAGCACGACGATGCTAACCGTGCGTTGATGGGCTCTAACATGATGCGTCAGGCAGTACCTCTTGTACGTCCCGAGGCACCTATCGTAGGTACTGGTATCGAGAAGGATATGATTGTCGACAGCCGTATTCAGGTTGTTGCTGATGGCGATGGTGAGGTTGTGTTTGCTGATGCTACGCGTATCGAGGTACGCTATGACCGCAGCGAGGATGAGCAGATTGCTTCGTTCGCTCCCGAGGTTACGGTATATGAGCTACCACGCTATCGTCGTACAAACCAGAATACTACCGTTACCCTTAAGCCTACCGTCCTCACAGGCGATAAGGTGACAAAGGGTCAGATACTTACCGAGGGTTACTCTACCGAGAAGGGCGAGTTGGCGTTGGGTCGTAACCTCAAGGTGGCGTTCATGCCGTGGAAGGGTTACAACTTCGAGGATGCTATCGTTATCTCGGAGCGTATCCAGCGTGAGGATATCTTCACTTCGGTACATGTTGACGAGTATATCATGGAGGTTCGTGATACCAAGCGTGGTGTCGAGGAGCTCACATCGGATATTCCAAACGTTTCGGAGGATGCTACCAAGGATTTGGATGCCAACGGTATCATTCGCATTGGTGCCAAGGTAACTCCAGGCGATATCCTTATTGGTAAGATTACTCCAAAGGGTGAGAGCGATCCTTCGCCCGAGGAGAAGCTTCTCCGCGCCATCTTCGGCGATAAGGCTGGTGATGTTAAGGATGCTTCGTTGAAGGCACAGCCATCGTTGCATGGCGTTGTCATCGACACCAAGCTATACAGCCACACGCAGAAGGAGGGTAAGCGCAATCGTGCCCAGGAGAAGGCTCAGATGGAGCAGCTCGATGCCGAGTATGCACAGAAGGTTGCCGAGCTTACAAAGACTCTCGTTGCCAAGTTGTGGCGTCTGTTGGAGGGTAAGACCACTACGGGTGTTTACGACTACTATAATGTTGAGCTCTACGCTCCAGGTGAGAAGTTTACAGTTAAGATGTTGGAGGATATAGCTTCGACAAGCTACGATAGCAAGACAGGTGTTGCTAACGGCTACATGTCGTTGGGTCAGACACGCTGGACTGGCGACGAGCATGACGATCAGCTCATATCTCTCACTATCAATAACTATATTATTGAGTGCAAGAAGGTTGCTGCTGCCGTTAACCGCGAGAAGTACAACCTCACCAACGGTGATGAGATACCTACATCGGGTGTTATCCAGATGGCCAAGGTATATATCGCCAAGAAGCGTAAGCTTAAGGTGGGTGATAAGATGGCGGGACGTCACGGTAACAAGGGTATCGTTGCAAAGGTTGTCCGCGATGAGGATATGCCATTCTTGGAGGATGGTACTATTGTCGACATCTGCTTGAACCCTCTTGGTGTGCCTTCACGAATGAACCTCGGTCAGATTTACGAGACAGTTCTTGGTTGGGCAGGTAAGGAGCTTGGTTTGAAGTTCGCTACGCCTATCTTCGATGGTGCGTCGTTGGAGCAGATCAACGAGTACACAGCGCAGGCGGGCGTACCACGCAGCGGTCGTACCTATCTCTATGATGGTGGTACCGGCGAGCGCTTCGACCAGCCAGCAACCGTAGGTGTTATCTACATGCTTAAGCTCGGTCACATGATCGACGATAAGATGCACGCCCGTTCAATTGGTCCTTACTCGCTCATCACGCAGCAGCCATTGGGTGGTAAGGCACAGTTTGGTGGTCAGCGTTTTGGTGAGATGGAGGTTTGGGCACTCGAGGGCTTCGGTGCTGCCAACATTTTGCAGGAGATTCTTACCATCAAGTCGGACGATGTTGTTGGTCGTGCCAAGGCGTACGAGGCTATTGTCAAGGGTGACAACCTACCACGTCCCGGTGTTCCCGAGGCTATGAACGTGCTCTTGCACGAGTTGCGTGGTTTGGCACTGTCGGTAAAACTTGAGTAACGGATAATTAAACCAAAGAGACTATGTCATTCAATAGAGATAATAATAAGATGAGTAGTTATAGCCGTATTTCGATTGGTCTTGCCTCTCCTGAGGAGATTCGTGCCCAGTCGAGCGGCGAGGTGCTCAAACCCGAAACTATTAACTACCGCACCTACAAGCCTGAGCGTGATGGCTTGTTCTGCGAGCGTATCTTCGGTCCTGTAAAGGATTATGAGTGCCACTGTGGTAAGTATAAGCGTATCCGTTATAAGGGTATTGTATGCGACCGTTGTGGTGTAGAGGTTACCGAGAAGAAGGTACGTCGTGAGCGCATGGGTCACATCTCGTTGGTTGTACCCGTTGTACACATCTGGTACTTCCGTTCGTTGCCATCGAAGATTGGTTACTTGTTGGGTATCCCATCAAAGAAGCTCGAGGCTATCATCTACTACGAGCGCTATGTTGTCATCAACGCTGGTGCTGCCAAGGCTCAGGGTATCGAGCGTCTTGCTACGCTCTCGGAGAAGGAGTACTTGGATGTTGTTGCTGCTCTTCCAAAGGGTAATCAGTCGTTGCCCGACGATGACCCCGAGAAGTTCGTAGCCGAGATGGGAGGTGAGGCTATCCTCACGCTCCTCAAGCAGGTAGACCTCGACTCAATGTCGTATGCGTTGCGTGACCGTGCTTCGAAGGAGACATCGCAGCAGCGTAAGACCGAGGCCTTGAAGTGCTTGAACGTCATCGAGTCGTTCCGTGCATCTAATGGCAAGAATAAGCCCGAGTGGATGGTACTTACGGATATCCCCGTGATACCCCCCGAGTTGCGCCCCTTGGTGCCACTCGATGGTGGTCGTTTCGCAACGTCGGATCTCAACGATTTGTATCGTCGCGTTATCATCCGTAACAACCGTCTAAAGCGTCTTATCGAGATTAAGGCGCCAGAGGTAATCTTGCGTAATGAGAAGCGTATGTTGCAGGAGGCTGTCGACTCGTTGTTCGACAACTCGCGTAAGAGCAATGCTGTGAAGAACGAGTCTAACCGTCCTTTGAAGTCACTCTCTGACTCATTGAAGGGTAAGCAGGGTCGTTTCCGTCAGAACTTGCTCGGTAAGCGTGTTGACTACTCTGCACGTTCGGTTATCGTCGTAGGTCCCGAGTTGAAGATGCACGAGATGGGTATTCCAAAGGATATGGCGGCCGAGCTTTATAAGCCATTCGTCATCCGTAAGCTCATCGAGCGTGGTATCGTTAAGACTGTTAAGTCGGCAAAGAAGATTATAGATAGAAAGGATCCCGTTATTTGGGGCATCTTGGAGAATGTCATCAAGGGACACCCCGTATTGATGAACCGAGCTCCGACCCTTCACCGTTTGGGTATCCAGGCCTTCCAGCCAAAGCTTATCGAGGGCAAGGCAATGCAGCTCCACCCACTGTCATGTACAGCGTTCAACGCCGACTTCGATGGTGACCAGATGGCGGTACACTTGCCACTTGGCAATGCTGCGATTCTCGAGGCACAGCTCCTTATGTTGGGTTCGCACAACGTCCTTAACCCTGCTAACGGTGCGCCTATTACGGTTCCATCGCAGGATATGGTACTTGGTCTTTACTATATCACCAAGCCACGTCCAGGTGTCAAGGGTACAGGCCTTAAGTTCTATGGTCCCGAGGAGGCTATCATCGCATATAACGAGAAGCGTGCCGACTTGCATGCCGTTGTTCAGTGCCGTGTACGCGACCTCGACGAGAATGGTAACGAGGTATTCGTGTTGAAGGAGACTACCATTGGTCGTATCTTGTTCAACCAGAATGTACCTTCGGAGGTTGGCTATATCAACGAGGTGCTTACCAAGCGTTCGTTGCGTGACATCATCGCCGTTGTCATGAAGAAGGCGGGTGCCGACAAGGTTGCCAAGTTCTTGGATGATATCAAGAATATGGGTTACCGCATGGCATTCCAGGGTGGTCTGTCGTTTAACCTCGACGCTGTTGTTATCCCCGATGTTAAGGAGCAGCTTATCAACGAGGGTTATGCCGCTGCCGATGCTGTTATCGACGACTATAACATGGGTCTTATCACGAACAACGAGCGTTATAACCAGATTGTCGATATTTGGACAAACATCAACAATAAGCTCACCAACCAGGTAATCAACACCTTGAAGAGCGATCAGGATGGTTTCAACCCTGTCTACATGATGCTTGACTCGGGTGCCCGTGGTTCTAAGGAGCAGATTCGTCAGCTTTCGGGTATGCGTGGTCTTATGGCTAAGCCCCAGAAGTCAGGTGTTGAGGGTGGTCAGCAGGTTATCGAGAACCCTATCTTGTCGAACTTCAAGGAGGGCTTGTCGGTGTTGGAGTACTTTATCTCAACACACGGTGCGCGTAAGGGTCTTGCCGATACCGCTCTTAAAACGGCGGATGCAGGTTACCTGACCCGTCGTCTGGTGGATGTGGCACAGGATGTCATCATCAACGAGGAGGATTGCGGCACGTTGCGTGGTTTGACCGCTACGGCTATCAAGCGTAACGACGATGTTGTTCAGACTCTCTACGATCGAATTCTCGGACGTACAGCTTTGAACGATGTTATCCACCCAATCACCGGAGAGGTTATCTGCAAGGCTGGTGATGAAATTACCGAGGCTATTGCCGAGGCTATCG
>JAFVSV010000080.1 GCA_017503575.1 Alistipes sp.
AATGAGTATTAACCTATAAATGATTTTTTAAGATATGAAAGTAGAGAATGGTAAGAAGGTATCAGTAGATTATACACTCACCGTAGATGGTCAGATTGCCGACCAGTCTATGCCAGGCCAGCCACTTGAGTTTATCTGTGGTTTGGGTATGTTGCTTCCTAAGTTCGAGGAGGCTATTATGGGTAAGGAGCCAGGCGAGAAGGTATCGTTTACGCTCGAGCCTAAGGATGGCTACGGCGAGATTATCCCCGAGGCTATCGTTGAGCTTCCTAAGAGCGTATTTATGATGGATGGCAAGGTTGCAGAGGATATCCTCTTCGTAGGCAGCCAGATTCCTATGGCTACGGCCGATGGTCAGCATATGATGGGCGTAGTTAAGGAGGTTAAGGATGAGACCGTGGTTATGGACTTCAACTCGCCTATGGCGGGCAAGACCCTTAACTTCGATGTTACTGTTGTCGACGTAGTAGAGACCACACCAGAGGATCTTGCTAAGGTTATGGGCGGTGGCTGTGGCTGCGGCGAGTGCGGTGGCGGCTGTGGCGACCACGAGTGTGGCGAGGGCTGCGACTGCGGCGGCTGCAACTAATCTGCGGCATACGACATAGACGGTGGTTATTGACCACTGCTTGTAAACAACACGGAGGTGACTAAAAAGTTAATTAGCCACCTCCATTTTGTTAATTTAAGATTTGTTGCTCGCTACGATTTATAAACTATCCTTACTGAATACTCATCACCAGTTTCATCTGTAAC
Source organism: Alistipes sp. (assembly GCA_017503575.1). Lineage (GTDB taxonomy): Bacteria > Bacteroidota > Bacteroidia > Bacteroidales > Rikenellaceae > Alistipes. The sequence continues at coordinate 757 of JAFVSV010000080.1, forward strand.
GATAACCGCCACAGGATATCCATCCTCGTCGTAGCTCCACTTTAGGCTACATCTCCACTGACCTTCTCCGTCGTCAGCAACCCAGCTAGTCAACCAGCCAGTCAAGAAGTTCTTACTCTTCTTGCCACAGAGCCCATCGCCCCAATAGTGCTCATCACAGACATCAATATATAGACCTTCGAACCATCCAGCTATAGCAGCATTAAGGTCTAAGTTAACTATATCCATAGACTTACTATTATAGCTAAGCTGTTTCTCTATCGTCTCGCTGTAATCTTCTAAATCATCTTCATACTCATATCTTACTTCCACGATATTGCCTCCACTCCAGCTATATGTAGTTTCGCTCCAACTCTCCTCATACTCACCAAAAACATTGTATATACGTGTCAAGCGACCCTTTGAATCATAGGTATAGCTCCACTCATCAGTATAATCTCCATCTTCGTAGTATACCTCCGAGAGATAGCCCTTATTATTAAGTGTGGCATCATATATGTCAACATAAACCTCTTCTTCCCATATCTCCAAACCACTACCATAACCATATTTATAGTATTCATAATGGCAAAAATCATCATAGGGGTCCTCGATTTGAGTAACACTCGTTATACGTCCGTAGCTATCATACTTAAAGGCGTACTCATCTGCATAGTCATATTCAACATTCTCGAATATAATCTTCGAGACCACACGCTGGCGGCTATTACCCCCAGAGCCGCTTCCCGAATCACTATCAGTGGTACACGACAGCGACAAACCTACAATGGCAAATAGGGCCAATAGTATATTTACTTTTACGTTTTTCATTATCCTCTCTTACTTAGCAAGATTAAAATTAAAGCATAAGGAGGTGACTCAAAAGTTAATTCGCCACCTCCATTTTTTTTGCTAAGAGGTTGAATAAAAAGATGTAGTTTTAGGCCTGCGATGCCCGAAAAAGCGGAGTTTACTGAGCGTAAATGAGCATTTTGAGGGCGAGCATAACGACAAAATACACTTTTTATTCAGCCTC
>JAFVSV010000081.1 GCA_017503575.1 Alistipes sp.
CTGGCGCACCGCACTTGCTCTTTAGAGCGGAAGACGAGGCTCAAACTCGCGACCCATAGCTTGGAAGGCTATTGCTCTATCAACTGAGCTACTTCCGCAAAAATACACCGTTCAGAGCCTGCTCGTCACTCGCTTATGAGCGACACTTTGCAACTCCGACGGCGTCGTTGTGTGGGAAGAGATGGATTCGAACCACCGAAGGCGTGCGCCAGCAGATTTACAGTCTGCCCCATTTGGCCACTCTGGTATCTTCCCAATATTTCCGAGTCTCGGTGACCCGACCGATTTAGAGCCGATGGAGGGATTCGAACCCCCGACCAGCTGATTACAAATCAGCTGCTCTGGCCAACTGAGCTACATCGGCATTGACCATTTCGGATTGCAAAGGTACGAACATTTTTTTAATATGCAAATTTTTTGCAAACTTTTTTCAAAAAAATATTCGCAAGCACTCTATCAAAGAACTACCGCCCACCAACTAATTGGATTTTGACGGAAAATCGACGGCAAATATACAACTATTTTACGAAACGCGAAACAGTCTGCCCACTTTTTTTTGCTATTAACCACATTTTTTACCCAATCGACCCGCTTATGTGGATATACCTATATATATATAGGCATGCCTACTACTCTGTTAGGACTTTAGCGCACACTACCGATGAACACTTTGAACAAATTTCAGCAAACATATCCTCATCCATCGAGGTAGCGGTATCGACAACAACAATCAACGCCACATCGTTCTCTCGGTCTATGATAATTGCTGCATTACCACCGCAATACTCTACTGTGTATGCCGACAATAGCGACTCATAGTTCACTCCCCTCCAACGGAAAGTAGATGTAAGCAACTCTTTCGTGGCATAATTCGACAGCAGCTTATTATCACCCACCAGTGCCGATGCCATCATCGACATATCGGTGAGCGTGGTTTCTATACCATTAGCGCAATCACTGCTAAGACGTGTCTTGTTCATGCCGAGCATCTTCATGGCGTCAATATAATATGCCTCAGGGAGGGCTATGCTATTGACAATAGACGTAGCCTCATCTAATGTTATATCCCCACTCTCAACTCTCCACATGACAGCAATCGAGAGGATAGGGTCCGCCATACCCTCGAGCGTTATAGGGGTATTATCATACAGCGAGCCATAGCTACACACTACGGGGATATTATCGCCCTGGACACACACCACACCAAAGCCGTCGACGCCAGGTTTTTGTAGCACATTTTCGGCAACTATATCGAAATGATGTGGTTGCACTCTGACATGCTCCTTACCGAACTCTCGACCTAACATCCAGATACCAGTGACCAAGACAACCACGAGGCAGAACGACCAAAAGATCACCGCCAACCTTACTCGTACATGTTCCTTCATAGAGTAGTAATTTTAGTGAGAGACGCTCTTTGAGCCGAGGTTCAAGACGAGCACTCCCGCAATGATAAGCGTAAGACCAATAATCGCTGGTAGATCCAAGTTCTGTTTGAGCACCACCACGCCGAGTAGCGCAATGAGCACCATGCCACATCCCGCCCATATTGCATAGGCGATACCCACGGGCATAACACGCACCGTAAGGCTAAGGAAGTAGAGCGCAGCAAGGTATGTCGCAAGGGTCGCCACCGTAGGCCATAGGCGAGTAAAGTTCTCGGTATACTTGAGAAGTATCGCCCATGCGACCTCGAAGATGATGGCTAATACGAGAAATATATATGATTTCATCGACGCAGTGTAATATACAAATAGCAAGCTGTAAAAACGGGGCACTCAGCATAAATGCCCAATGCCCCGAAGATAGTATGTGACCTCTAATTAGCGAACCTTGAAATCGGGATCTGCCATCTGAGGAATAGGCTTAATATACTCGCCAGCCTCGAACTTTGCGCGTACGGCCTTGAATGTATTGATTGTATACTCAACATCCTCCATTGTGTGAGCCGCAGTTGGGATGACGCGAAGGATAATCTCGCCCTTAGGAATTACAGGGTAGATAACAATCGAGCAGAACAAGCCGTAGTTCTCACGAAGGTCAACGATAAGGTTTGTACCCTCCTCGTTACCACCCTTCATGTAGATAGGTGTTACGGGCGACTGCGTTACGCCGATGTTAAAGCCATTATCGGTAAGACCCTTCTGCAATGCACGAGTAATCTCCCAAAGCTTCTCCTGATACTCAGGGTGCTTGCGGATAAGATCCAAACGCTTCAACGCACCGATAACCATAGGCATAGGCAACGACTTGGCGTAGAGCTGCGAACGCATGTTGTAGCGGAAGAGGTTGATGAGCCAGCGTGGACCCGATACGAATGCACCGATACCTGCCATTGACTTTGCAAAGGTGTTGAACAACACGTCGATCTGATCCTGAACGCCGAAGTGATCACCAGTACCACGACCACCCTTACCCATAGTACCGAAGCCGTGAGCATCGTCTACGAGGAGGCGGAAGTTGAAGTCTTTCTTACAGTTAACAATAACATCCAAGAAGCCAAGGTCGCCCTTCATACCGAAGACACCCTCGGTGATTACGAGCACACCACCGTTCTGCTGATCAGCGAGCTCCGTAGCGTGCTTAAGCTGCAAGCGCAACGACTCCTCATCGTTGTGAGCATATACGAAACGCTTACCTGGGTGCATGCGAAGACCATCGATAATACAAGCGTGACACTCCTTATCGTAGACCACAACGTCACGAGGTGTGAGCAAGCAGTCGATAATAGAGATCATACCCTGATAGCCATAGTTGAGAAGGAAGGCATCCTCCTTACCTACGAACTCAGCGAGCTCACGCTCCAACTGCTCGTGGTACTTTGTCTGACCAGACATCATACGAGCACCCATAGGGTATGCCATACCGAAGTCCTTACCGCCCTGAGCATCAGCCTCGCGCACCTCGGGGTGGTTAGCCAAGCCGAGATAGTTGTTCAAGCTCCAGTTCAATACGGGCTTGCCGCGGAAGATCATGTGAGGACCCAACTCACCCTCCAACTTTGGGAATGCGAAATAGCCATGCACAGCCGACATATACTGACCAATAGGGCCGCCGGCATTCTTCGATAAACGATCAAAAATATCTACCATTGTATCTAAATTTTGGTTAAAATTTCCAACGTATCAATCCTATGTTACGCACTAAACAGCGTATACAGATTTCAAAATTAGCACAAAGATAGTGATTTTTTTGGTTATTTATTCGCTTGTAGCCAAAAATAGCATGCGCCAACCGAGTAAATAAGTAAAAATACCTATTTAATAGCGCACGCATGTGCGAGCTCTAACTCAGCTCTTTTGCGCGGCGATGGAGCGTTGCAAGACGAAAGGCGTATGCCACCATCGAGACGCCATATATCATGAATGCCATAGCCAAGAAGAGTATCACTGCCTCGGCGCCTAAAGTATCTGGCAACCATAGTACAACGAACGCTATGACAATCATCACCACCGAGGTGAAAATCATAATACCCGTATCCTCAACGCCCAAGCCACGGAGGTCGAGTGCCTGCATCAAAGATACAGCACCTCGATAGAGCAACCATATACCGAAAACAAGTGGCAGGATGGTGATGGTGAAGACGATATTAAACATCAGCAGTAGTCCCAAGATGATGTCTACAACCGATGCAAGTATTGCCCAACCTCGACGCACGGCGACATTATTCGAAGCGATGCTTAACACAAGTCCCATGACTCCCGACACAAAGATAGCCACGCCCAGCCATACGGCGGCCGTAAGATAGCTCTCAATGGGGTTTACCAAGACTATAAAGCCTATACCAATAGCGACAATACCAACTATCGCAGCAAGCCACCACTGGCTTATCATGCGCTCATCCTTTTCTAAAATCGAGTTATTCATAGCTGTAATATTTTTGCATGTATCGATTCAAGAACTGTGCAAAAAGATGGTCAATGATTGTGTTATTTGTAAAATTTCATTACCTTTGTTGAGTATAACCCACAAAAAAGGAGATGTAAGAGCCACCTATTGCAGGTGCTTGTGGGGTATATTTAACTCGTAACTAAATTACTTTTATAACTCATGAGAAGAGTAACTCAGTTTATCGTAGCACTTTTTGCTTTCGTCATCACACTGCCTATGGCAACAATGGCAGCACAGCCACACATCATCCCCGAGCCCTCGTACATGGAGTTTGAGGATAATGCTGGGGAATTCAGCTTAACGCAGAAGACCAAGATTATCGTCTACGACGAGGCGTGGAATGCCGCCTCTGTCTTTGCCACCGATATCCAGAAGCACTTTAACCTCAAGCGCCCGCTACGTCTTGCCAAGCGCGGCAATGGCATCAAGGTGCGCACCGACCAGTTTGTACCCGCCGAGGGTTACGAGATGACCATCAACGCTAATGAGATTATCATCACCGGAGGCTCCGAGGCTGGTATCTTCTACGGACTCCAGACCCTTCGCCAGATGGCTGTCGAGTTTAACGGTCAGATACCTTGTGGCTACATCGCCGATGAGCCAACATTCACCTACCGCGGCGTTCACTTCGACGTATCGCGCCACTTCTTCAGTGTCGACGACGTAAAGCGCTATATCGACATTCTCGCTGCACACAAGGTGAACCGCCTACACTGGCACCTTACCGACGACCAAGGCTGGCGTATAGAGATTAAGCGCTACCCCGAGCTAACGGCAAAGGGCTCAATGCGTAAGGAGACGCTTGTTGGCCATGGCCTAAACCCCGAGAAGTGGGATGGCATACCTCATGGTGGCTACTACACACAGGAGGAGGTTCGCGACATTGTTCGTTATGCCGAGCAGCGATACATAACCATCATCCCCGAAATAGAGATGCCCGGACATGCGCAGGCTGCACTGCACGCCCTACCATGGCTTGGATGCAACGAGCAGATTGTCGACGTCTGGACGACATGGGGCGTAACACCCGAGGTCATGTGCGCAGGCAAGGAGACAACATACGAGTTCCTCGAGAATGTACTCGCCGAGGTTATCGAGCTATTCCCATCGGAGCTTATACATATTGGTGGCGACGAGTGCCCCAAGGATCGTTGGAAGGAGTGCGAGCACTGCCAGGCAAAGATGCAGGCCGAGGGTCTCGAAAATGAGGAGCAGCTACAAGGCTACCTCGTGGCACGCGTCGAGAAGTTCCTCAACGCCCATGGTCGTCGCATGATAGGTTGGGACGAGATCCTCGACGGTGGCGTCACACCTACCGCTACGGTGATGTCATGGCGCGGCACCGAGGGTGGCATCTATGCTGCCGAGAGGGGTAACGAGGTGGTTATGACACCTATGAATCTATGCTACTTCAACTTCTACCAGACCGAGAGCCGCGAGGGCGAGGGCCTTCAGATTGGCGGTCACATACCATTCGAGATGGTATACGCATGGGATCCTTACGAAGGCTTCAGCGAGGCTGCCAAGGATAAGGTTATCGGCGTGCAGTGCAACATGTGGACCGAGTACCTCAAGGATATGGCTACCGTAGAGAAGATGCTTCTACCCCGCCTTGCCGCTATGGCCGAGGTGCAGTGGGCTACGGATCGTCGCGACGAGACAACCATACGCAAGAAGATGGAGGTCATGCGCACCTTCTACATTAGCAATTGCTGGAACTGCGCACCCTACTACTTTGACCACAGAAAATAGGATGTAGCATGATTATGAGAAAGATAGTATCCATTTTTGTTGGCATGCTACTCTGCGTTGCGCTCTATGCACAGTCGCCCGCACAGCATGGCGCCAACTATGCCAAGCAGATTGTAGGGCACGCCGCAAAGAACAACTTTAAGGCTATCACCGACTGCTGCATGGAGGCCTACCGCTACCTTGCCGACATCACTGCCGATGAGTACAACGCCTTTATGGAGAGTTTCAGCGAGGCGGTATACGAGCAGTGCGAGGCCACAAGCCTCGGCGAGGAGTTTGCCGACAACCTTATCGTCACCTTCGAGGAGATTATGTCGGACATAGGACTCGAGCCCGAGGAGGCTGAGGTGGAGGACGCAGACATCGATGAGTACTCATTGGAGTGGTAATCACGCACAAGACAGAGATATACAATAAACACTATTACTAAATTACTAACAATTAAAACACAAACACTATGAAAAATCTATTCATGTTGGCATTGGCGCTCGTGATGACTTGCACCTTTGCGTTCGCAGCTTCACAGTCACCTTATTCTAAGGGTAAGTATTTCGGCAAGCAGACCGTAACCGTTGGCGTGGAGGGTGACGAGGACGATCTCGAGAACCTTGTTGAGCGAATTGAGGATTATGTATATGACTATATCGAAACTGAGGAGTCATTATATAGCTTCCTTGAGGGTTTCGAAGCAGGCGTATACGAGGCATGCGATGAGTACGGCTTGGGCGAGGAGGTCGCAGATGAGCTAATGGAAGCCTTTGCCGCAGGCATGTTAGAAGAGATGATGTAATAACCTCTAACAATTAAGACACAAGCACCATGAAAAATCTATTTATGCTGGCATTGGCGCTCGTGATGACTTGCACCTTTGCGTTCGCAGCTTCACAGTCGCCCTACTCTAAAGGTAAGTACTTTGCAGAGAAGACCATAGAGTATAGCATGGAGGGTGATGAGGAGGCTTTGGAGAGTCTTGATGAGAGTTTTACGAACTATGTAGAGAACCTTGAGAGTGAGGACGACGTAATCTCGTTCTTCGATGGCTTCAAGGCGGGCCTATACGAGGCTTGCGAGACGTATGGCTTGGATGAGGAGGTAGCAGAATACCTCTTCGACACTCTTTTAGAGGAACTTGCAGTAAGTCTATAATAGTATATTTGGTGTAATGAAGGGGGGCTAAAAAGTATTTAGCCCCCCAATTTTTATTCAGCCTCATATTTTAATATCTCCACACCACTACTCCTTCCACATCAGTATCGTCGACTTGATGTTGCCATTCTCGTCGTAGGCAATCTCCTTGCCATCCTCCGTAAGCTCGTATAGCTGAATCCAATATACATCCACATTATTAATCTGAAGGTTGCCCTTTGGAATAAGGATACCGCCATAGCGCTGACCATCCTCAAATATCACATCCACAATAGCATCGTAGGCCTCTGTCGCAGGCACAAAGGTGTAGGTAAAGGGTCGGTTGACAATCTCATTCTCGCGCTCCGATGTGTCGTAGCCAAGCATGCGACCCTTGGCATCAGCATCATAATAGATGTCGTAGTATATATTCTTCTTTTGGTCGTAGCTATACCACATCGTGCCATCGAGTGTGGTAAGCTCTGGGTAGATCTTCTTTGGTGCCTCCTCGGGCTCGCAGGCTGTGAATGAAACAAGAAGCACAGTGCTCATTAGTAGACGAAAAAATCTCATATATCTTAAGTTTTTGTTATTATCCTTGGGCAAAGATAGTGCAAAGAGGAGGGCGGAGCAACTATTTTGAAAAAAATGTGTCGATATATTGCGTAAGTCACAAAAAATTATGTACCTTTGCGAGCCTTTTCGCGCATACGCGCGGCAGAGGTGTAGATTATTTATTAACTTTTAACGAGCGATTGTATCGCAAAAACTATTTCCATTATGGAGCAGAACAAAATTGTAGCGAACGAGAATTTCGATTGGAATGCGTTCGAGAATGACCTTGGCGTTTACGACCAGTCGAAGGAGGCGATCGAGGCCGCTTATGATCAGACCATGTCTAACGTAGCTGTAGGCGAGGTTGTTGAGGGTACTGTTACCGACATCAACAAGCGCGAGGTTACCGTTAACATCGGCTACAAGTCAGAGGGTCTTATCGCAGCAACCGAGTTCCGTTACAACCCCGACTTGACCGTAGGCGAGAAGGTTGAGGTTTACGTTGAGTCGGTTGAGGATAAGGGTGGTCAGTTGGCACTCTCTCACAAGAAGGCTCGTCAGCTTAAGAGCTGGGATCGTGTTAACGAGGCACTCAACAACGACGAGATTATTAAGGGTTACGTTAAGTGCCGCACAAAGGGCGGTATGATCGTTGACGTATTTGGTATCGAGGCATTCTTGCCCGGTTCACAGATTGACGTTAAGCCCATCCGTGACTACGACGTATACGTAGACAAGACAATGGAGTTCAAGGTTGTTAAGATCAACCAGGAGTTCCGCAATGTAGTTGTTTCGCACAAGGCATTGATCGAGGCCGAGCTTGAGGCTCAGAAGCAGATCATTATGTCGAAGCTCGAGAAGGGTCAGATTCTTGAGGGTACAGTTAAGAACATCACTACCTATGGTGTATTCATCGACCTTGGTGGCGTAGATGGTCTTATCCACATCACAGACCTTTCATGGGGTCGTGTAAATCACCCTGAGGAGGTTGTAGCTCTCGACCAGAAGCTTCAGGTTGTTATCCTCGACTTCGACGAGACAAAGAAGCGTATCGCTCTTGGTCTTAAGCAGCTCACCGCACATCCTTGGGAGGCACTCGACGCCGAGCTTAAGGTAGGTGACAAGGTTAAGGGTAAGGTTGTAGTTGTTACCGACTACGGCGCATTCGTAGAGATCGCCCCAGGTGTTGAGGGTCTTATCCACGTATCGGAGATGTCTTGGAGCCAGCCATTGCGTTCAGCACAGGAGTTCATGAAGGTGGGCGACGAGATCGAGGCAGTTCTTCTTACTCTCGACCGTGAGGAGCGTAAGATGTCTCTCGGCATCAAGCAGCTTACTCCAGACCCATGGGCAGAGATCGAGAAGAAGTACCCAGCAGGCACAAAGTGCACAGCTCGCGTACGCAACTTCTCTAACTTCGGTGTATTCGTAGAGATCGAGGACGGCATCGAGGGTCTTGTACACATCTCTGACCTCTCTTGGACAAAGAAGGTTAAGCACCCAAGCGAGTTCACTCAGATTGGTGCAGAGTTGGAGGTTGTAGTTCTTGAGATCAATAAGGACAACCGTCGTCTCTCACTCGGCCACAAGCAGCTCGAGGAGAACCCATGGAACGGCTTTGAGAGCCAGTTCGGCGTTGACAGCATCCACGAGGGTACCGTAGCTGAGGTAACCGAGAAGGGCGCTATCGTAACTCTTGGCGAGAACATCGAGGGCTTCTGCCCTGCACGTCACCTCGTTAAGGAGGATGGCACAACATTGAAGGCTGGCGAGACTGCCGAGTTCAAGGTGTTGGAGTTCTCTAAGGCTACAAAGCGTATCACCCTCTCACACAGCCGCATCTTCGAGGAGGCAAAGCGTGCTGAGGTTGCTGCAGAGAAGGCTGCACGTCGTGCTGATGCTGACGCTACTAAGTCAAGCGTAAAGAAGATCAACGCTCAGGTTGAGAAGACAACCCTTGGCGATATCGCAGGCTTGGCAGAGTTGAAGGCTCAGATGGAGAACAAATAATAATATATTGTAATAAAAGTAATACCCCTTGGGTGGTACGCCATGTACTATCCCAAGGGGTATTCTTTTGTTGTAAGCAAAGCCCACCTCACTCAATTAGTAATTAGCAGAGAGCAATTAGCAATGGTTGCGGGCATTGCCGACTTGCGAGGGCGTAGCGCCCACCTATTTCTGAAGCTGGCGGAACATCTCCCACATGATGACGCCTGCCGCGACCGAGACATTCAGCGAGTGCTTGATGCCCACCTGTGGTATCTCGATAGCGCCATCCACAACATCGGCAACAGCCTGGTCAACGCCATCCACCTCATTGCCAAAGATAAGGGCATACTTTGCGCCCTTCTGTGTCTCGAACTTATCGAGCATCGTAGCGCCCTCTATCTGCTCGATGGCGAGAATCTTGTAACCCTCACTACGCAGTGCCTCGACACACTCCATCGTCGTCGCATAGTAGCTCCACGCGACACTCATCTCGGAGCCAAGAGCAGTCTTATGTATCTCGCGGTTAGGGGGTGTAGAGCTTATGCCGCATAGTGCAATGCGCTCAATGCCAAAGGCATCGGCAGTGCGGAAGAACGAGCCAACGTTCTGTGCCGAGCGTACGTTGTCAAGGACGATGACTATGGGTAGCTTGGCAAGCGCTGCGCACTCCTCAAGGGTGGGACGGCCGAGCTCCTCGTTAAGTAATTTACGCATATCGTATTGTTAGAAAGTATAACTTATTAAGTTTTTTTAATTATTGCACTACAAAAGTAATAAAATATAAAATATTTTGAGTAAATTTGCACAAATGTTTTTTTATCGGTAAGCCTATGCGTAGATTTATCCTACATATCGTAGCCATCGTGGTGTTGCTCGTAGGGGGAGGTAGCTCTCTCTCGGCACAGGAGTTACGCTTGGGTGCCGACTTCACCACGCTCTTCGATAATAAGGAGTATGCTGGTATGGAGGGTGATGTATCGGGGACGCTCTTCAGCGCACGACTAACGCCCAAGGTGGGCATTGCATGGGCGGAGCGCAACGAACTGAGGTTTGCTGTGGATATGGTGCAGGACTTCGGCCACAACGCCAAGTTTCTCTCGGATGTCAACGTGCAGCTATACTATGCCTACCGAGCGCCACGCGTTAAGCTCTTTGCCGGCATCTTCCCGCGTGAGGAGATGCGAGGGCTACGTCAGCCTCTCTTCTTCGACCGTAGCTATCTCTACTACAACAACCGCATAGGCGGCGTATTGGTGCGCTACGAGAACCCCAACTGGGGTGACTCCTATGTCGAGTTTGCCATGGACTATACTGGCATGCGCGACTTCGACACACGCGAGGCCTTTATGATAATGTCGTCGGGACGCATGCCCGTAAGGTGGTTCTATATGGGCTACGACTTTATGATGGGACACTACGCCAAGGACCATAACCCCGAGACTATTGACGGCGTGGTGGACAACCTGTTACTTGTGCCATACATAGGCTTCGACTTCGAGGCACGCACCGCATCACGCCCCATACGCTTCGACTTCAGACTATCGTATGTGCAATCGATGCAGCGCGACCGCATAAACGAGCATGAGTGGAAGTTCCCCTTTGGCGGTGAGCTCTTTGCCGAGGTAGAGTGGTACGACGTACGGCTCTCAAACCGCATCTATGTAGGTCGTGGCTCGCTCTACACCTACTTTGACCGATATGGTGGCGACCTATACCATGGTCTGCCGCTATATGCCTCGGACAAGGGCATCTACGAGGCCGTCACACTATCGTACGGTCGTCGCTTCTTTGAGGATACGGTGGGCGTTGCGGCGGGCATCACGGCGGAGTATAATGGCACGGCGTGGGGCACACGACAATGGTTGCAGGTGGATGTAAATTTAGACTACGGCATAAGCCTTAGGCGTAAGCAGCAATATATTGAATAGAGATAATTAACACATATACTACTATGACAACAGAAGTAACTGAAGTAAAGGAGAAGTCGTTGAACTTCGTCGAGGAGGTTATCGAAGAGGCGATAGCCAAGGGTAAAACGCGTGTTCAGACGCGCTTCCCACCCGAGCCCAACGGCTACCTACATATAGGTCACGCCAAGGCTATATGCTTGGACTTTGGCGTTGCCCAGCGCTATGGTGGCGTCTGCAACCTTCGTTTCGACGATACCAACCCCACGAAGGAGGATGTCGAGTATGTTGACGCTATCAAGGAGGATATCGAGTGGCTCGGCTTCAAGTGGGGTGCCGAGTACTACGCCTCGGACTACTTCCAGCAGTTGTGGGACTTCGCCATACGCCTTATCAAGGAGGGTAAGGCATATATCGACGAGCAGACATCCGAGGAGATAGCAGCGCAGAAGGGTACGCCTACGCAGGCGGGTACCGAGAGTCCCTATCGCAACCGCCCTATCGAGGAGAACCTCGACCTCTTTATGAAGATGACCAATGGCGAGATTGAGGAGGGTAAGATGGTGCTTCGTGCGAAGATAGATATGGCGAGCTCTAATATGCACTTCCGCGACCCTATCATCTACCGTGTTGTCAACCACCCACACCACCGCACAGGTGACAAGTGGAAGGTATACCCCATGTACGACTTCGCACATGGTCAGAGCGACTACTTCGAGGGTGTGACACACTCGTTGTGCAACCTTGAGTTCGTGCCTCACCGACCCTTGTACGACCTCTTCGTAGACTGGGTTAAGGAGGGTGTAGACCCTTCGGATGAGCGTCCACGCCAGTATGAGTTCAACAAGCTCAACCTCAACTATACGCTTATGAGCAAGCGTAACCTGCTTATCCTCGTTAAGGAGGGCTTGGTTAATGGCTGGGATGATCCTCGTATGCCAACACTGTGTGGTTTCCGCCGTCGTGGCTACTCGCCCGAGTCTATCCGTAACTTCGTCGATAAGATTGGCTATACCACATACGACGCCCTCAACGACATGGCGTTGTTGGAGAGTGCCGTGCGCGACGACCTTAACAAGCGCGCCACACGCGTAAGTGCCGTTATCGACCCCGTGAAGCTCGTCATCACCAACTACCCCGAGGGTCAGGTTGAGGCTATGGAGGCTGTGAACAACCCCGAGGACCCAGAGTCGGGCACCCACACCATAGAGTTCAGCCGCGAGCTATGGATGGAACGCGAGGACTTTATGGAGGATGCTCCCAAGAAGTACTACCGCATGACGCCAGGTCAGGAGGTGCGTCTGAAGAATGCCTACATCGTGAAGTGTACAGGCTGCGATAAGGATGAGAATGGCAATGTAACGACCGTATATGCCGAGTACGACCCCGACACCAAGACTGGCATGCCTGGTAGCAACCGCAAGGTTAAGGGTACGCTACACTGGGTGAGCTGCGACCACTGCATCAAGGCGGAGGTGCGCCTATATGACCGCTTGTGGAGGGTAGAGAACCCACGCGACGAGATGGCAGCCATCCGCAAGGAGACGGGCTGCGAGGCGTTGGAGGCCATGAAGCAGATGATAAACGAGGATTCGTTGAAGGTACTCTCGGAGTGCTACGTCGAGAAGTTCTTGGCCGACGCCAAGCCTTATGACTACTTGCAGTTCCAGCGTATCGGCTACTTCAATGTCGATAAGGAGTCGACGGCAGAGAAGCTCGTATTCAACCGCACGGTGACATTGAAGGACACATGGGCAAAGATTAATAAGTAGGCTCAGTAACGCCGAAGAGTGAATAAATGCGGGGGATGACTAAAAAGCAAATTAGTCATCCCCGCTTTGTTATTAGGCATCTGTCATCCTACTTTACCGTGACTTTAGGGAGATCGCTCCAGAGGGTTGTGTAGTGTGGCGACTGCATCTTGTGTGACGAGATGATATGTCCACTACCCTGTGCACCAAGGCGCAACATCTCGCGGCCGTGGGTCTGGCGTATGGCATCTATGGCTGCCGAGAGGCGCTCGTCGCGCTCCACCGTCTCGCGCTCGGCAAACAACGAGCCTACGACACCGCTCTTGGGCATCAGCTTCGATAGTACGATACCCGCCTTCTTATAGCCGAAGCCACGCTTGTAGAGGTCGCGCAGGGCATTTGTTGCGGCGGCGATGATGGCGCGGTGGTCGTCACTACCCTCGGGGAGGGTCACGATGGTGCTACCATAGGTCTGGGGTGCATCCTCACGAAAGCGGTTGGTATAGGCATAGACCATCATCTCGAAACACACCGAGTGCTGTGCGCGCAACTTCTCTGCTGCCGAGGCTGCGAAGTTGGCCACCTGCTCGGCAAGCTCGCCCAACTCATTTATCTCGTGACTGAAGCTACGCGACACGCCGATAGATTGACGCGCCTCGATGGTATGCTCAAACTCTATGCACGGCTCGCCATGTAGCTCGCGCCATGTTCTGACACCCGCGATGCCCATCATATTACGCACCACGCCCTCACCCATCGAGCGAAAGTCGTGGGCAGTGCGTATGTTGTAGTCGCGTAGCTTGGCGGCACTGCGGCGTCCTATGCCCCATACATCCTCCACGGGGTACTTGCGCAACACCTTCTCGATATCCTGCTCGCGGTGCATATAACAGCCACCGCGTAACTTGGGGTAGCTCTTGCATAGCTTCGATGCTATCTTCGCGAGGGTCTTGGTCGGTGCTATGCCCACGGAGACAGGTATGGATGTCATACGCCAGCAGCGTGCCGAGATACTCTTGGCGAGGGCGTCGAAGTCTACATCGTGCATGCCACGCAGGTCGAGGAATGCCTCATCTATGGAGTATACCTCGACGGAGGGTGCGAACTCCTCGAGCACCCAGCGCACGCGCTGCGACATATCGCCATATAGCGCCATGTTACCCGAGAATACGGCGACATTATGACGCTCGACAATATCTTTAATCTTGAAATAGGGGTCGCCCATCTTTATGCCGAGAGCCTTCGCCTCGTTGCTACGCGCCACGGCACACCCATCGTTCGACGATAGCACGATGATGGGACGCCCAACGAGGTCGGGGCGGAAGACGCGCTCACACGAGGCGTAGAAGTTATTGCAGTCGGCAAGGGCAAACATCTCTCTACGCCTTTTTTATAATATAGGTAACCACACCCCAGATGACAAACTGGTTCTCGGGGTGTATCTCTATGGGGCGGAAGCGACGATTACCCTCATTGGCAGGCATCAGGCGCACTCCCCTATCGCTAATCTCAACACGCTTCACGGTGTACTCGCCATCAATGTAGCATACCGCCTTGCAGTTGTTATATGGCTCTACGGCGCGGTCTACGATGATGATGTCGCCATCGTCCATCGCCTCGTCGACCATCGACACGCCATCGACACGAAAGAAGAATGTCGACGCCTTGTGTCTCACAAGGAGCTTTACTATATCGAGCTTTTCGCGTATATCCTCCGCTGGCGAGGGGAAGCCTGCCTTGACATCACCCATCACCAAACTCTCGAACATTGTGCTGTCATCCACAGCATAGGGTCTTAACTTGTCCATAACGGTGCAAAGATACCATCACAGCAAATAAAAGCAAAAATATTTGGTGGTTTAATTTTTTTTTCCTAAATTTGTACTACGCAATGATGATAAATGGGGCGTTTATGGGACGCACATGGTTCATTAAATAAGCAACACAGAGCATACAAACTAACTTAACTTTTAATAATTTACTACTATGGATTTCAAAAAACTTATTCCAGATTTTGGTGCAATTGGCACAACCGAGTGGGGCAAGCCTAAGTTCGACACTAAGGACATGAAGTGGCTCGTAGGTTTTATTTGCGCAGCTCTTGCAATTATCTTCGCATTCGTTCCTGCATGGTTCAGCATTACACTTGATGGCGGAATTGTGAAAGCAACTGCAAGTGCTATGGGTATCGGCACATGGTATGGTATTCTTGCATTTATCGGTGCTATCGTTGCTATTTACGGTTGGTTGTATGAGCGCTACCAGTTCGCATTCTGGGGCGGTGCTATCATACTCCTCTTCGCTATAATCGGCCTCTTCATGGTTCCTGGCGTTACTGGTCCACTTGGTAATGACATACCTGCTGAAGAGGTAAAGGAGGTAATGAAAGGTGGTATAGATCACACTGTTAACCGTTTTGGTGCTATCCTTTCACTTGTTGCTGGTGCATTGACTGCAGTTTGCGCTTACCTCAAGATTAACGAGTAATATAGACGATTACTTAAATAGACAGCGTAGCTTCGGCTACGCTGTTTTTTTGTGCTTATAGGGGAGGGAGCGGCTTGGGTTAGTCGGGCGCTACGCTTGATAGGGCGCAGGCAAAGCCTGCTTAATCGGGCGGGAGCAAGGCTCCCTTAATCGGGCAGAGCTAAAGCTCTTAATTCGGGCGGAGCAAAGCTCCTTAATTTTTATCAAGCGTAGCGCCCTGCCAAGCAGGCATCGCTCGCTTATCGCCCCTATAAGTTTCCCTTATGGCTACATTAGAAAATATTTTAGCCTTTTTATGCCACGGTAAACTATTTTTTACTACCTTTGCCCACGAAAACAATGTGGAGGGATTTGGACTGATTGCAACCACAATAAAAAATTGCTAAAGCGGCACTCTTTTATTAGCAATTCCCACCTCCATACGTTACATGTAATAACAATAAAAGATTATACGTATGGCATTCTTATTCACATCAGAATCAGTTTCGGAGGGTCACCCCGATAAGGTAGCAGACCAGATATCTGACGCCATCCTCGACGAGTTCCTACGCCGCGACCTCAACTCAAAGGTGGCATGCGAGACACTATGCACAACAGGTCTAACCGTAGTATCGGGCGAGGTGCGCTCGGAGGGCTATGTCGACATTCAGGGCGTGGCACGCCGCGTAATAGAGCGCATTGGCTACAACCGCAGCGAGTATCAGTTTGACGCCGCATCGTGTGGCGTACTCTCGGCAATACACGAGCAGTCGTCGGATATCAACCAAGGTGTTGAGCGCGGCTCGGTAGAGGAGCAGGGCGCAGGCGACCAGGGTATCATGTTTGGCTATGCCGTAGACGAGACACGCGAGCTTATGCCCGCAACACTCATCCTCTCGCATGTCATCCTCAAGGAGTTGGCAGTTATACGCCGCGAGGGCGAGGTGATGCGCTACCTACGTCCCGACTCGAAGAGTCAGGTGACCATAGAGTATGACGACGAGCGTCGCCCAAAGCGTGTGCACACCATCGTCGTATCGACACAGCACGACGAATTCATACTCCCCACACACACGCGTAGCGAGAAGGAGGCCGAGGAGCAGATGCAGCGCATCATTGCTGACGACGTGCGTAACATACTCATACCACGCGTCAAGGCACGCCTCGAGCGCGCAAACGACCGCCTTGCAGAGCTTATCGGCGAGGACTACATACTTCATGTTAACCCCACGGGTAAGTTTGTGATAGGTGGCCCTCATGGCGACACAGGCCTCACAGGCCGTAAGATTATTGTCGACACCTACGGCGGTCGCGGTGCTCATGGTGGCGGGGCCTTCTCGGGTAAGGACTCATCGAAGGTAGACCGCTCGGCAGCATACGCCGCACGTCACATCGCAAAGAACATGGTCGCAGCAGGCATAGCACGCGAGGTGCTCGTGCAGGTGAGCTACGCCATAGGTATCGCACAGCCACTATCGGTATATGTTGACACCTACGGCACAGCAAATGTCAAGATGACCGATGGCGAGATTGCCGAGAAGATAGGCACTATGTTCGACCTACGCCCCGCGGCTATCGTCGAGCGCTTCGGCTTGAAGTACCCCATCTTCGAGGCTACGGCATCGTATGGTCACTTTGGCCGTCGCCCCTACACCGAGGTGGTACGCTTCGTGGGCGACAAGGGCAAGGAGTTCGCCAAGGAGGTTGAGTTCTTCTCATGGGAGAAACTCGACGAGGTAGACCGCCTAAAGCAGGAATTCGGCCTATAAGACGAAGTGTCGGAGCAAAAATATTTCTCGAGATAAGTAGCTCGATAACAACACATTAGCTATCGAGCTATTATTTTCAACAAAACTTTTTGCGCGAAAAGTTTGCAGATTGAAAAAATGTTACTACATTTGCACACCCAAATCTCAGAGTCCAGGTGGTGAAATTGGTAGACACGCTACTTTGAGGGGGTAGTGAGCATTAGCTCGTGCAAGTTCGAGTCTTGTCCTGGGCACAAAGCGGAAGATTAATGTCTTCCGCTTTTTTTGTGTCGTCATCCCGCCCCCCCCGATAGCCACATCACCACACACAAAACCCCTGCACAGCCGAAGCCATGCAGGGGCACCTAATATACTTAAATTACTTGGAATTACTCGCGAACAAGCACGATATAGTCGCTGGCACCGAGAGTGCAGCTATATGTCGAGCCGAGGGTTACCTTATCGCCAGTCATAAGGTTAGTCCACTCGCCAGCGTTAGGCACGCTAACCTGTGTTGTAGACTCGGCATTGTTGAAGTTGGCAACGACGATAACCTTATCCATAACGAGCACCTTACCGCCCATGTTGCTATCGCCTACCTGCCATGTGTGTACGGTGAGGTTATCCTGACCGTAGTAATCCTCGTGGTCGGTACGCCATGTGATAACCTTCGACACAGCGTCGTACAACGCCTTGCGGTTAGCATCGTCAAGGTAGTTCCAGCGAACAGGCTTGCGACCTGTACGGCCATTCTCCTCGATAGATACATCGTAGCCAAGCTCGCCAAACTGCCACATCATCTTTGGATATGGGGTGAGGAAGTGGAAGGCGTAGACAGCCTGCAAGCGCTTTGTAAGCACATTCCAAGGCTTTGCCCATGACTGCGCGTACTTAACAGCGTCGTAGGCGATACGCTCCTCATCGTGGGTCTCGATATTGTTTACACGGCCCTTCTTAAAGTCGGCGAAGCTGCTGCCTGTGAAGCCGAGGACTGACTGCTTATAGCCGTTACGCTGGTTGTTATTCCAACAAAGAGCACCAACAGAGTTATACAACTCGGTCTCCTCCGACTGGTCGCAGAAGTGCTCGAAGATGATGTAGGCATCCTCATCCACGGCGCGGATAGTCTGGGCATAGTGCTTCAAGATGCCGATACGCTGTGCCGAGTAGCCACCAGCATCGTAGTTGCCGGGGTTCTGCACGAAGCCCTTGGTGAGGTCGAAGCGGAAGCCATCGACATTGTACTCCTCCATCCAGTACTCGAGAACATCGTCGATATAGTTGACAGTCTCCGAGTATGTGTGGTTGAAGTCGTGGAATACGCTCCAGTTGTGTGGCGCATCAACATTAAAGAATGGGTTGGTTGGGAGGGTCTTGTTAGCACCTGAATCCCACCACATCTTAGCGTATGGGAACTGACCTGTTGCGTGGTTGAACACAACATCGACAATGACGGCGATATCACGCTTGTGACACTCATCAATGAAGCGCTTATATGCCTCCTCCGTACCGTATGCCTTGTCGGCAGCGAAGAAGAAGCATGGGTTGTAACCCCATGAGTCGTTACCGTCGAACTCGTGGATAGGCATAAGCTCGATGGCGTTAACACCCAAGGTCTCGAGGTAGTCGAGCTTTGCGGTTACTGCGTCGATAGAGCCCTCCTCGGTGAAGTCGCGGATAAGCAACTCATAGATAGCGAGTGAGTTCTCGGCAGGACGCTCATACGATGTTGCTGTCCACTGATACTCCGTAGGGTTAATCTCGAATACCGATACGATATCAGATGTGTACTCCGATGGATAGGGCTTCAAGTTAGGATATACCGAAGCATCAATCCACTTATCGTTCCATGGGTCGAGAATCTTTGTAGAGTATGGGTCACCTATCTTGATTGTACCATCAACGAGGTACTGGTAGCCATACTCAACGCCCTCCTCAAGGCCCGTTACGGTAGTCCAGAAGTAGTCACCATCCCTCTTCATCATATACTTGTTCGATGGGGCATACTCGTTGAAGTCGCCGAGCAATACTACCGACTCCTTGCCAGGGGCAAAGAGAACGAAGGTGGCCTCGCTGCCGTTGATATTCACACCATTCTCTGCATCCGCAGGACGTGTAGCAGTCTCGGTCTCGCCCAATACAGCTACGCTCACGCTATCCTCCAAGGTGTTGGTACCATCGGTAGCCACGGCCTTGAAGACCACATCCTCAGGCTCGGTAGGAGCGTAGGTGTAGGTGAGTGTTGCGCTACCTGTCTCTGCCACAGCAGTATCGTTCTTATAGAGCTTAACATTTGTTGCGGCCTTCTGCTGCACCTGTACGGTGTACTCCTCGCCAACAGTGAGGATTGAGCCGTGTGCTGGAGAGATAATCTTAACAGACATACCCTCCGCAGCGAGCTCCACGAAGATATCTGCACCGTTGTCCTTAACCTCAATCTTGCTATCTGCCGAGCGGAATACAAAAGCGAGGTGTGTGATTGTCTCGCCCTCCTCGACGCCATACCATGCGCGTGGGCCACCCTTGATAACATAGTGCCAAAGGTTGTCATCGACGCGCTCCAACTTACACTCGGGGATGTTTGTACCCCACTCTGCCAGGACATGCTTCCAGTCGCCCGTAGTGGCGCTCTCGGTAGTCAATACACCAGTGTGAGCATACAACTCGCCAGTGAAGCCATCGGCAGCTGTACCAGCGGTGTTAAGAATTACGGTAACATCCTCGGTCATCGTCTCGGTGACAAATGCAGGGTCTGTCGAGATTAGAGGGAACTCCGAAGGTTCGGGAGTAGGGATTGGCGCAGGTGGATTGGGGTTAGGAGGCAAAACAAGGCCACCCTCATCACCACCACAACCTACGACCATGACAGCTGCCATAAGCGCCATCATAATAAAGCGAAACTTTTTCATTTGTGTAGTTTTATTTATCAATACGTTGTTTGTCAGCTATCCGTATGTTGCTTGTCTCACACGCACGCTCGCGCACTCGACATAATCGGTACAAAGTTACTACAAAAAATTAGGATGATGAAACGAAATGCGAAATAATTGCCAAACGGGAGGTTTTAGCCACCGAATGGGCACAGCGCGAGGATGAGTAGTAACATATAACAACGACATATAACACACTCCCGACAACGCGATTAACCACCGTATAAATATCGGAGTAAAAAGTTGTTACAACAAAATAATTGCGACTCTTTTCCATATAATTATTTTGTGGTTCGAAAAAGATTGCTTAATTTTGTGGTGATGATGCGAAATACGCATCTATCTTGATGGCATTTAGAGCTATTGTTTAGTTGACAAAACGACCAATTTTTACGACTTACGAACAATAGGCACGCTAAATGCCCATGCCCTTATGGCGTGGGTATGTGCTTCCGTAAG
>JAFVSV010000082.1 GCA_017503575.1 Alistipes sp.
AAGGTGCTTAGCTCTATGCGGGTCTCGACATCGGCAAGTATCTGGTCGAGATTCTCGATGTTGTAGGCGGCGAGCTTATCCTTTTCGATTATATCCGAAATCTGCGCTGCAATATTCTCCTCCAACATCATCGACGACGAGCTGTTGGTGATAAGTTGCACCGAATCACGCATCTCAACCTCGCTTCCAATATAGAGTACGCCAAAGATGCCGCTCTCCTCGCCATAGATGTTACAAGCCTCAGCCTTGCTCATGCCATCCTCGCGGATGAAGCTCACCTCGGCCGAGGGCTGCAATCTATCGACGATAGCTCTGCCCGAGCGGTCGAGGACGACTATCTGCTTTTGGTCGCCTGTGGCGTATAGCATCATGAGTGTCGGGGCAATCATCAGAGCTATCATAAAGATTGGCATAAGAAGCGTTGTTATGATAAACGACTTCTTGCGTACACGCTCCCCATATTCATGCGATATAATCAACCAAGTCTTATTCATAGTGTAGTTAATTTTTACGTTGTTTGACCTATAATGTTCCGTTCACGGCACGAATAAAAATGTCGTTCATCGAGGGTATAACCTCGTTTATAGAGCGCAGACCGCAGCGGTCGTTAAGTAGTGCGATAACCTCTTTCAGGTCGCCATCTTTCATCACATGAATCTTGGTCTGGTGGTATCCGCCCACAACACCGCGACTCTCGCCCAAGGGCATAGCCTTATCTTCGAGTGTTGATACGAGGCTCTCGGCATCCGACTTGTGTATAACCTCGAAGATATTACCTCCGGCGCGACGACGTATCTCCTCAACCGAGCCGGATAGAATGTTGCGTGACTTGTTTATAAGTGTTATGTGGTCGCATATCTCCTCGACAGAGGCCATATTGTGTGTCGAAAAGATTATCGTGGCACCACGGTCGCGTAGTCCGAGAATCTCCTCTTTGAGCATATTGGCATTGATAGGGTCGAAGCCCGAGAATGGTTCGTCGAAGATAAGAAGCTTGGGCTCGTGTACCACCGTTGCTATGAACTGTACCTTCTGAGCCATACCCTTCGACAGATCTTCGACCTTACGTGCCCACCAGTCGGCGATGTTCAAACGCTCGAACCACGCTTTAAGGCGACGTTCAGCCTCGCCACGCTCCAAACCTTTAAGACGTGCGAAGAAGAGGGCCTGTTCGCCGACACGCATCTTCTTGTATAGGCCACGCTCCTCGGGCATGTAGCCTATGTTGAACACCTCGGCGGAGGTAAGTGGCTTGCCATCGAGTGTCACCGAGCCGCTATCGGCGATAGTTATCTTGTTTATGACACGTATTAGTGTAGTCTTACCTGCACCATTGGGGCCAAGTAATCCATACACGGCACCTCGTGGCACCTCCAACGACACGTCGTCCAGAGCTTTATGACCTGTATAGCTCTTTGTGACATGCTCGACTTTGAGTATTGTATCTCTCATAGTTATATGTTTTTGGCTTAAAACTTTACAAAGATAGTGAAATTTTCGTATCGTTGTAAGGGTAGCAAAAATAAAATGAGTGGATGACTAAACGCATGTTAGCCATCCACCCATTATCGAGGAGTCTACTTAGACTCCATATTTAAGAGATTACAAACGCTCAAGCTTAACAGTGAAGTGACGCATAAGCTCAGTCTCCCATACAATCTTCACACCACGCTTAATCTCGTGACGACGGTCGTATACGTTCTTCAAAGCCGCAGCGATAACGTCCATATGGTTGTTGGTATACGAACGACGTGCGATGCACAAACGCAACAGGTCAAGACCACCAAAGCGGTTCTCGCGAGTTACAGGATCACGGTCAGCAAGGATGTAACCAATCTCGCAACCACGAACACCTGCCTCCAAGTAGAGCTCGATAGCCAAAGTCTGTGCTGGGAACTCCTCCTTAGGAATGTTGGTAAGCACCTTATCAGCATCTACGAACAAGGCGTGACCACCAACAGGACGCTGGTAAGGAATACCATACTCGTCGAGCTTAGCTGCGAGGTACTGTACCTGCTTGATACGAGTCTCGATAGTCTCGAGCTCGGTGTTCTCGTCAAGACCTACTGCCAAAGCTGCCATATCGCGGCCGTTCATACCA
>JAFVSV010000083.1 GCA_017503575.1 Alistipes sp.
CATCACCACCAAGGTGAGTATCACCATTTGTCGACTTAACCTCGAATACACCATCGCCAAGCTCCAAGATAGAGATATCGAAGGTACCACCGCCAAGGTCATATACCGCAATCTTCATCTCGTCCTGCTTCTTGTCGAGACCGTATGCCAAGGCTGCTGCCGTAGGCTCGTTGATGATACGGCGTACCTTGAGACCTGCAATCTCACCCGCCTCCTTTGTAGCCTGACGCTGCGAGTCAGAGAAGTATGCTGGCACGGTGATAACAGCCTCTGTTACCTCCTGACCGAGGTAGTCCTCTGCAGTCTTCTTCATCTTCTGGAGTGTTATTGCCGAGATCTCCTGTGGTGTGTACTGTCGACCGTCGATATCTACACGAGGGGTGTTGTTGTCGCCCTTAACGATAGCGTATGGTGCACGCTTGATATCCTCTATTACATTGTCGTAACGCTCTCCCATGAAGCGCTTGATAGAGAATACCGTGCGCTTAGGGTTGGTGATAGCCTGACGCTTTGCGGGGTCGCCCACCTTACGCTCGCCGCCCTCGGTGAATGCTACTACCGATGGGGTAGTGCGATGGCCCTCGGCGTTAGGAATAACAACGGGCTCGTTACCCTCCATTACTGCAACACATGAGTTGGTTGTACCCAAGTCAATACCAATAATCTTGCTCATAATTCTAAGTTTTATTTGTTAATTACTATTTTACACTTTCGGGGGTCGAGCACCATCGTGTGCTCAACGCTGAAGGATTGAACAAATGATATACCAAACGACGAAATGTGCCAAAAGTGACGCATGGTAATATATAGGTATGACAAAATGTGTCGCGAGGTGACACTGCGACTGACATTTTGGCAGATAAATGATAAAATTAGAGATAGGCAGGCGACGCCTACCTATCTCTAATAACTCACTGCTAATTGATTATCTCACATCAAATTCTTGGGTAGCTGGTCGATGCTTGATATAAACACCACCTCGATGCCTTTGGGTAGCTTCATGCCCTTGCGGCTGAAGCTCGAGACGATGATGCGCCTAAAGCCCAAGCGTGCTGCCTCGGCAATGCGCTGCTCGGTGCGTGGCGCTGGGCGCACCTCACCCGAGAGGCCTATCTCACCAGCACAACATACACCATCGGCAAGGGGACGGTCGTAGTATGACGAGATGATGGCGGCGACGACTGCGAGGTCCATGCCCGTATCCGATATCTTGAAGCCGCCAGCAAAGTTTAGGAAGACATCCTTCTGAAACATCTTCATGCCCACCCTCTTTTCGAGCACCGCAAGAAGCATATTAAGGCGACGCTGGTCGAACCCAGTTGTCGAGCGCTGGGGTGTGCCATAGGCGGCAGCGCTGACGAGTGCTTGTGCCTCGATAAGATAGGGGCGTATGCCGTCAACGGCAGCACCTACAGAGCAGCCAGATAGTGGCTCGTCGTAGTGCGACAGCAGTACCTCCGAGGGGTTATCAACTTCCCTCAATCCCGACTCGAGCATCTCGAAGACTCCTATCTCCGATGTGGCGCCAAAGCGGTTCTTTATACCGCGAAGGATGCGGTAGGTGTGGTTACCATCACCCTCGAACTGAAGCACCACATCGACGATATGCTCCAAAATCTTGGGGCCCGCAATAGTGCCATCTTTGGTGATGTGACCTATAATAAATATGGATGTGCCGCTCCTCTTTGCCACTTTAAGGAGTGTTGCGGCGCACTCTCTAATCTGCGTTACACTACCTGCCGACGACTCAACAAGGTCGGTATATATTGTCTGTATCGAGTCGATGATGACGACGTCGGGGCGTAGCTCCTCAATCTGCGCAACGATATTTTCGAGCAGTGTCTCGGTATATACCGTACATGAGTCGTTGTTGATACCTATACGCTGTGCTCGCATCTTTATCTGCTCGGCAGACTCCTCACCCGAGACATAGAGTGTCGCAAGCGAGTTGTTGGTCAGAGCGAGTTGCAGCGATAGGGTAGACTTACCGATACCTGGTTCACCGCCAAGCAACACCAACGACCCAGGCACCATGCCTCCGCCAAGCACTCTGTTGACCTCGGCATTGCCGACATCTATGCGTAGTGTGGTATTCTCGGCGATATCCTGCACAAGACATGGCTCGGCCTTGGGCACCGACGCCACACGCGATGCAACCGACGATGACTCCTTTGCTACGACATGCTCCGTAATGGTGTTCCACTCGCCACACGAGGGACACTTACCGAGCCACTTAGGGGTCTCGTAGCCACATGACGTACAGAAGAATGTGCGCTTGAGCTTCGCTGACATGGCTAACCGAAGAGTTTTATGATATCGTTACCATTGGCATAGATGAGTAGTGCGAAGAGGAGGGCAAGACCTATCCACTGCATAACCTCCATAAACTTATCGCTTGGCTTACGGCGTGTTATAAGCTCCCAGAGTGTGAAGAGCGCATGACCACCATCGAGACCTGGTATAGGCAAGAGGTTCATCACTGCAAGCATGATAGATATAAGCGCGGTGATACGCCAGAAGTGCTGCCAGTCCCACGCATCGGGGAAGACACTACCGATAGAGAGAAATCCGCCAACCTCCTTATATAACTTGGTATCGGGGTTGATAACCATCTTGAGCTGGTTCCAGTATGAGGCAATCTCATTACCGGCCATACTTATACCCGCAGGTATAGACTCCCAGAAGCCGTACTCCCTATGTGTCTTAACGACAGGCTCAACACTCTGAAGCTCAATGCCAATGACGCCCTCGTTGTTAATAGCTGTGGGCAACACAACATTTGTAGCCACAACACGATTAAGGGTATCCGTCTGGTAGCGCAGCACAGTGATGTCTACCGTCTCACCCTTATGCTCCATAAGCTCCTTGCGGATAAGCTCGCCGCTACTCAACCTCTTGTCGCCCACAGCGATAATCTGGTCACCCTGCATGTAGCCCGCCTCAATGGCGCTCTCATAAGTTGCTTTATCGACAATCATCGGCATCTGGATGGGGCTATACATGCCCTTATATCCGCCACTCTCACGCATGGCAACAAGGCGCTCGAGAGGGATGTTGAGGCTGATGGTATCGCGGTTGCGGACAACCTCTACAACGCGGTTACTGTCGGCGATAAGTAGCATTTCGCCTATCTCCTCGGCATTGCCGATAGCCTTGCCATCGATAGAGAGTATACGGTCGCGGTCCTCGAAGCCGAGCTCCTTGGCTGCATCGTTGAAGGCGTAGCCGTGTACGACACTCTTATTCTCCAAGTAATTCTCACCCCATGTGAAGAGCATTGCCGAGTATATGATCATCGCCAATACCACGTTCATAAAGACACCCGCAAGCATGACAATAAGACGCTGCCATGCTGGCTTCGTGCGGAACTCCCAAGGCTGTGGGGGTAGCTTCATCTGCTCGGTATTCATCGACTCGTCTATCATACCTGCCAATGACACATAGCCACCCAATGGCAACCAACCGACACCATACTCCGTATTGCCAATCTTCTTCTTGTAGGGTGTGAACCATGGGTTGAAGAAGATGTAGAACTTCTCAACACGAATCTTGAAGATACGCGCCGCGATGTAGTGGCCAAACTCGTGTATCATCACCAATAGCGATAACGACACGAAGAATTGAATTACTTTGATTAGAATTACACTCATAACTATCTCTTTTTTATCTTATTTCACATATCGTGGGACATTAATGCAGCCCCTCAATAAAGCGACGCGCCAACTCTCGCGCCTCGGCATCCACCCTGTCGTATTCCTCGATTGTGGGGCGCTCGACAAATGTTGCATGCTGCAACGCATGACGTATGGTAGCGACAATATCCGTAAGGCGGCATTGCTCGGCAAGGAAGGCGGCAACAGCCACCTCGTTGGCGGCATTCATCGTACATGGTGCTGTGCCACCACGATGCAAACAGTCGTAGGCGATATCCAAAGCAGGGTACTTCTCGCGGTCTACGTCGCTAAACGTAAGCATCGGGTAGTCGAGCATCGAGAATGGTGTATTTGCCTCCGATGCACGGTCGGGGTACAACAGTGCATAGCTGATGGGCGTGTGCATATCTGCCGTGCCTAACTGCGCCTTGACAGCGCCATCCCTAAACTCAACCATCGAGTGTACGATAGCCTGTGGATGAATGACAACCTTTATCTGTTCGGGTGACATGTCGAACAACCAACGTGCCTCGATAACCTCGAAGCCCTTATTTACGAGTGTTGCCGAGTCGATGGTAATCTTCGCCCCCATGTTCCACTGTGGATGCTGCAACGCCTCGTGCGGAGTGATATCGGCAAGGCACTCGCGCGGTACATCACGCAACGAACCACCGCTACAAGTGATGATAAGGTTGCGCACATTCTCGCGTTTCTCGCCCTCCAAGCACTGCTTTATTGCCGAGTGTTCCGAGTCGATAGGTAGTATCTCAACACCTTTAGCTCGCGCTGCTGCCATGACAATATCGCCGGCAACCACCAACGTCTCCTTGTTTGCCAAGGCTATACGCTTGCCACAATCTATGGCACGCAACGTGGGGTGTAGGCCAGCGTAGCCCACCAGGGCGTTGACAACCATGTCGACATCCTCTGTCGATACAACATGCTCGATAGCCTCACTACCCACAAGCACCTCAACATGCGTATCTGCCAAGGCTTCGCGTAGCACAGCTTCGTAACGAGCATCGCCAATGACAACGCGACGAACGCCAAACTCACGCGCCACCTTGGCAAGCTCCTGCCATCGACTTTGAGCCACTGCAGCAACAAGCGTAAAGCGCTCGGGCATACGGCGTATGATATCGAGAGTCTGAACACCTATAGAGCCCGTAGCTCCCAATAGTGCTATCCTATAATGCTGAGCCATAACTAATTTCCTCTACCAAAAATATAGGGTTCTGGGTCTACGGCAACGCCATCGCGCCACAACTCGAATACGAGCTCTGCGGTGTGTTCCGTATTCTCCTCGACGATGCTACCCACACTGCCAATGGGCGTACCCCCCTTAACCATCTGACCACGACGCACGAGTACCTCGCTCAGGTGCTTATATACCGAGACATAGCCACCTGCATGCTGAATTGCGACAAGGGCATAGCCGTCGCTCTGGTTGTTAAGGCCTATGACCGTGCCACTCTCGATGGACATCACCGTAGTATCGGTAGATGTTGGTGTCAGTGCTATATCGTAGTCCGACTGCGGAGAGTTGAAACCGCGTGATATATGGCCGTTGAGAGGCATGGCAAAGATGGGCGCCTCAATCTTCGGACGCTTGGTGTTCGATAGGGCATAGTCACCACCCTCGCCCTCCATGTCGGCGCGAAGCAACGAGTCCGCCTCGCTACGCTCGACAGTCGTTTTATCGTAGCGCGTGCCATCGCTGAGGGTTGTAGATTGCGATGCTGGGGTGCTGCCGTTCAGTATTGTTGTCACCGCCTCGTTGTACTCGAGCATATCCTCCATCTCCTGCTCCATGGCGTCGAGACGCATGATGGCTGCGGTCATCTTGTCGTGCATAGCCTCGTTCTTCGTGCGGTACGAAGGGAAGATATCCAGTATCGAGGTGTGTGCCATAAGCAACATCAGCGTCACGATGACGATGATGACAAGAGTTATGATGCTGCCCCATAGACCTATGGGCGATAGGTTTAGCTTCCAGTGCACCTCGCCCGACTCGCGGTCGCGCATCGAGAGTTGGCGTTTGTCGGTTAGAAATTCCCAAATATTTCGAAACATATCAATCGGCGTTTGGTGTTATGTGACCCTCGTTGTCACTATATAATAATTCGTGCAAAGATACAAAATTGGCTGTATAGTTTGCAATTTGCGCATAACTTTTTTACCTTTGCGCTACAAAAAGTTAACTTTAACACTATTTTTTATGGTAAAACCCACTCTTTTAGTATTGGCTGCGGGCATGGGCTCACGCTACGGCTCGCTCAAGCAGATGGATGGTGTAGGCCCTAACGGTGAGGCAATCATTGACTACTCAGTATATGACGCTATACGCGCAGGTTTTGGTAAGGTGGTATTCGTCATCCGCCACTCTTTTGCCGCAGAGTTTGCCGAGGTATTCAACGCCGAGCGCTTCGGAAATAAGATCGAGGTAGTATACGTTTACCAGGAGCTCGACTACCTTCCCGAGGGCTTCGAGTTGCCCGCCGACAGAGTTAAACCTTGGGGTACGAACCACGCTGTGATGATGGCCGCAGATGTCATTAACGAGCCATTTGCCGTAATCAATGCCGACGACTTCTATGGTCGTGATTCTTACGCTGTTATAGGTAACTACCTATCGCAGTTGGAGGGCTCGGAGGGCAAGTACTGCATGGTGGGCTACGAGGTGTGCAAGACCCTCTCGGAGAATGGCACCGTGTCGCGTGGCGTTTGCACCGTAGATGCCGAGGGCAACCTAACAAGCATGGTGGAGCGCACAAAGATTGAGCGCGTGAATGGCACCATCGTTTTCCACGATAATGGTGACGACGAGCCACTTGCCGAGAATACCCCCGTGTCGATGAACCTCTTTGGCTTCACCCCTGACTACTTCCGTCACTCGAAGGCATACTTTACGGAGTTCTTGAAAGCCAATATCGACAACCTTAAGTCGGAGTTCTTCATCCCACTTATGGTCAACAAGGTGATTACCGACGGCACTGCAACGATGCGTGTGCTATCGACCACATCTAACTGGTTTGGTGTAACTTACAAGGAGGATAAGCCACAGCTTATGGCAAAGATTGAGGAGCTTATCGCCGATGGTGTATACCCTCGCAACTTGTGGGAGTAGGGCGTGGCTGCGAAGCCCAACACGGGGCAAACAAATATAATCGAGAGAGTGGGTGCTAAACGCCCTCTCTCTTTCGTTTGCATGAATAGGGTGCATAATAATTTGGTTATTACCAAAAAAAGTAGTACCTTTGCTATTTAGTACAAACTAAAGGGAGGTGCTCTCCTAAAGAGTTCGATGATTGATAACGACGCTCTACGAGCAAAATACAACCCCGATGGGTCACTGCTGCGCAACGACCAGCTTGAGTTGGTGCGCATGCTCAAGGCATTCGATAAGATATGCAAGGAGCATAATATCCAGTGGTGGTTAAGTTCGGGAACACTCCTCGGCGCTGCACGTCATGAGGGTTTCATTCCCTGGGATGACGACCTTGATATAGTCATGCTTCGCAAAGACTTCAAGCGTTTAGATAGGATTATGCGCAAGATGAGGGACGAAGAGTATGTATACCACTCGATGAGCACCGACATAGACTATGTATATGCCTTTGCGAAGTTCCGCAAGCGTAAGGGCGAGATTGACGAGGGACACAGACGTAGCACATATTACAAATACAAGGGTGCCTTTATCGACATCTTCGCCATCGAGAAGACAAGCTACTTCTCGGCGCGCGCCTCGAGCATCATATACAACAACCTGCAACACCTCACCTCGTACATTCGTTGGTCGTGGCTACGCAGGCCGCTTATAGCGTTGATAAACATACTATGCTTCGGCATCATCATACCACTACTACGCCTCATCGGACTTATTAACCCCAAAGGCGAGTACCACTACGTTTTAGGCTCGGGTTGGGGGCGTCACCGCTTCTTTGCCGAGGATGCCTTCCCACTCACAACGGCTAAGTTTGAGGGTGAGGAGTTTCCTGCACCAAAGGATACGGACGCCTACCTTACAAAGGTATACGGCAATTGGCGAGAGCTGCCCTCCGAGGAGCAGATACGCAAGACTATGCACTGCCCCAAATACATCGCTGAGATAGAGAGCCGACAACGTAAGTAACCCGTAACTTACCCAATATAAACACAAGAGACGAAACCGCATGATAGATCACGAGGCGCTACGAGCGCGCTATAACCCTGACGGGTCGAAACTACGCACAGCCCAGAAGGAGCTTGTCAACATACTTCTCGACTTGGATGCCATCTGCAAGGAGCATAACATCCAGTGGTGGCTCAGCTCTGGAACACTTCTTGGTGCTGCTCGCCACAAGGGCTTCATACCGTGGGACGATGATATAGATATTGTGATGCTTCGTAAGGACTACAAGCGCTTGGAGAAGATACTGCACAAGATGGATAGCGACAAGTATGTCTATCAATCTATGCGTAGCGACATCGAGTATGTCAACACCTTTGGTAAGTTTCGTAAGCGCGAGGGCGAGGTGAAGATTACGGGTGGTAGATATCGTTACCTCAACTTCAAGGGTCAGTTTATAGATATCTTCTGCATCGAGAAGACTAACTACCTCGCCGCGCGATTGGCGAGAGTCGTATATATGAACACACAGTATCCAACGATAAAGGTTAAGTGCAACTGGCTGCGCCATACACTGATACGCCTTGTCGAGGTGCTATGCTTGGGTGTCATAAACCCTATACTTCGTCTTGTGGGGCTTATTAACCCCAAGGGTGAGTATCACTACACCATGGGCACAGGCTGGGCACACCATACCTTCTACATGAAGCACACTTTCCCGCTATCGACAGCGACATTCGAGGGACACACCTTCCCCGTACCTAATGATATGGATGCGTACCTTACCAATGTCTATGGCGACTGGCGCACACTCCCCGATGACGAGGATATTAAGAGGTGTGTGCACTCTGAAGAGTACATCGAGGAGATATACGGCAAACACGAGTAGAATACCATTATCTGATGAAAAAGGTTATTACATACGGCACATACGACCTCTTGCATGAGGGTCATGTCAACCTTCTGCGTCGTGCCAAGGAGCTCGGTGACTACCTCATCGTGGGTGTCACCAACGACAGCTTCGACCGCGAGCGCGGCAAGCTCAATGTGCGTAACAATGTTCTGGAACGTGTCGAGGCCGTCAAGGCCACAGGCTTCGTTGACGAGGTGATTATCGAGGATTATGTGGGTCAGAAGATTGACGACATACTCAAATACGATGTCGACATTTTCGCCATAGGCTCCGACTGGGAGGGTAAGTTCGACTATCTTAAGGAGTTCTGCGAGGTTGTATACCTGCCTCGTACCGAGGGCGTGTCGTCTACGATGTTGCGCGCCGAGAGTGAGATTATGGTGCGCCTTGGTGTTGTCGGTTGCGGACGTATTGCCGAGCGATTTGTTGCTGAGACATCGAAGGTGGATGCCGTACGCCTAACTGCCCTCTACGATACTAATCGAGAGGCCGCAGAGCATCTTGCAACACCCAATTGCCGTATTGCCGAGAGCTTCGAGGAGCTTGTTGAGATGGTCGATGCGGTATATATCGCCACACCGCACCTCATGCACTACCCACAGGCACGCTACGCTATAAAGCAAAACCGCCATGTGTTGTGCGAGACCCCTCTGGTGCTCAGTGGCAATGAGGCCGAGGAGTTGTATCGCCTTGCAGAGGAGTATGGCGTAGTGTTGTTGGAGGCTAACAAGACCGCCTACTGCCCTGCATTCAACCACCTTATAACGCTCATTAAGAGTGGCCTTATAGGCGATGTTGTAGGCATCGACGCATCGGAGTCGAAGCTCTGGGGCGAGGAGAATCTCAAGCGTGAGCTTGACCCTACGATGTCGGGTGGCTCACTCTACGAGATGGGCTCCTACCCGCTGCTGCCTATCATACGTCTTATGGGCACCAAATACGAGAATATCAACCTTTATAGCCGCCTCAACGATGACGGTGTGGATGTATATACGCGAGGCATCATCCGCTTCCGTAGTGCTGTGGCATCGTTCCAGCTCGGTTTGGGTGTTAAGACCGAGGGCAACCTCGTCATATCGGGCACCAAGGGCTACGCTTATGTCCCCTCGCCATGGTGGAAGACAGACTACTTCGAGCTACGCTACGAGGACCAGAACCTAAACAAAAAATACTTCTACAAGTGGGATGAACCAGGCCTACGATATGAGCTTCAGGAGTTCGTAGCCTGCATCGTCAACCGCCGTATGAGCTCGGCACGCCTGCGCCCACAAGAGAGTATAGCCATGGCACGCATCATGCAGCAATTCAACGACCGCGAAAACTTCTTTGAGCTATGAAATATGCAGTAGTTACAGGCGCCACAAAGGGCATAGGTCTTGCCATAGCACGCATGCTTCTTGGCGAGGGATACCATGTGACCATCACATACTCGCACGATGAGGCTGCTGCCGAGACTTGCCGCTCGTCACTCGGCGCTATATCACCCCACTTCGAGGTTGTCAAGGCCAACCAAGCAGATAAAGCGTCGATGCGTCATCTTGTGGAGCATCTTACCAAGTACCCCTCTATCGACTGTATAGTATGTAACGCGGGCACGACACTACGTTGCGACCTTGCGGGCATCGTCGACGAGGAGTGGGAGCGCGTAATGCAGGTAAATGTGAATAGTAACCTATACCTCATCCGCGACCTATATACGAAGATTGTACCCAATAGCCGCATAATCTTCATCGGCTCACTTATGGCTATACACCCTCACGGCACGTCGTTAGCGTATGGTGTGAGTAAGGCGGCTCTACACGCCTTGGCGCAGAACCTCGTTAAGTCGTTTGAGGCGACAAACACCACAGTAAATGTTATCGCACCTGGCTTCGTTGAGACCGAGTGGCAGGCAAACAAACCACAGGAGATACGCGACAATATATTGCGTAAGAGTGCTATTAAGCGTTTCGCTGCACCCGATGAGGTTGCTGAAGCGGTGCGCTTCTGTATTAACAACGCCTTTGTAAATGGCTCTGTTATAGAGGTTAGTGGCGGTTATAGTTTCAAATAACGAGCGTCATGAACAAGCCACTCACAATATCGGTCATCGCCCCTATCTATGGCGTGGAGAGCTACATCGTTGCATTCGCCGAGAGCCTACTATCACAGTCGTACCCGCACATCGAGTTTATCTTCGTCAACGATGGCACCAAGGACCGCTCGATAGAGCTTCTCGAGACGCTCATCGCCGAGAAGTATGAGCACCTGCGCCCACAGATAAAGATTATCCACAAGGCTAATGGAGGCCTTCCCGCGGCACGTCGCACAGGTCTCGACCATGTCACAGGCGATTATGTGTATCATGCCGACTCCGATGACTGGATTGAGGAGGGTGCAATTGAGAAGATAGCGCATAGGATTGAGGAGACTAACGCCGATATCGTCTACTTCAACTTCTATAAGGAGTACCCCACACGCACAAAGCCAAAGCGTGACAGATGCTACGCTCGTGATGCACAGCGCGACTATGTGCGCAACATGTACAACCATTGCTCCTATGCCAGTGTGTGGAACAAGTGCGTGCGTCGTTCGCTATACCTTGAGCACGATATATATACGCCCCGTTATGGCTACGCCGAGGATTGCTATCTTATGACGCAGCTCGTGGGCTACTCACACTCCATTGCCCACCTTGACGACTACCTCTACCACTACCGTAAAGGTAATCCTAACGCTCTTACGGGACAGCAGCGCCGTAAGCGCAAGAGAGAGTATGCGCTCAACTTTATAGACCTCTACGAGAAGTATCGCGATGTGCCTGAGGAGAAGAATCCCGTGGCCTGCATCTTTGATGATATACTTATGCAGGCTGGCTGGTACTCAATATTCTATCGTCTCGACCTCTTCAAGGAGTACCCATGGTTAGCCAAGGCTGTACGCGGTGCGAAGATACGCGGTGGCGGCTCCGATGTGCCCATCATCGCCCAGCTTATCACCAAGATGTGGGTGTTATTTAAGTAAAGAGATAGCGTTGTCGCAGGACAGCGCTATCTCTTTTATCTTTACCCTCGTTAGTACTCTCTGGCACCAAAGATAGCAGTGCCTATGCGAACCATTGTTGAGCCATACTCCAAGGCTATGGGGTAGTCGTCCGACATGCCAATAGATAGGGTGTCGAACTCGCTGCCGAAGTGTGGCTTAAGCTCCTCGAATATCTCCTTAATACGCTGGAAATCACGACGCACGATGCTCTCGTCGTCGGTGTTTGTGGCTATGGTCATCACGCCACGCACGCGAATATGAGCCATCTGTGCTAACGCCCCCGTGGCGAGGTAGGCGTCGAGCTCCTCCTTTGACCATCCCGACTTGGTCTCTTCGTCGGCAACATGCACCTCGATAAGAATATCTATCGTACGGTTGTTCTTCGCCGCCTGCTTCTCTATCTCCTCGATAAGACGCTCCGAGTCCACCGATGCTATCATACTAACGAACGGAGCTATCGTCTTGACCTTGTTTGTCTGCAAGTGGCCAATCATCATCCACTCTATATCCTTGGGCAGAAGTGGATATTTTGCTGCCATCTCTTGTGGTCGGTTCTCGCCAAAGATACGCTGGCCAGCATCGTATGCCTCCGCGATACGCTCTGCGGGGTGAAACTTCGATACTGCCACAAGTTTAACACCCTCGGGGAGTGTTGCTAATATCCTATTTAGTCGCGCTCTAATAGTCATAATCGCTCTGTTTGGTCTACAAAAGTACAAATTATTGGGGAAGATAGCAACAAATCCAAAAATATTTTGTACCTTTGAAAGCTAATATGCGTAAAATATTTAACCAAATTTAATAACCAAAGATGAACAAACTATTCAAGACACTTGCCCTTGTGGGCGTGATGCTGAGCTCGGTCATGAGTGCCGACGCCTGCACCAACTTCATTATTACGCGCGGTGCCTCGACAGATGGCTCAAACATGGTTACCTACGCTGCTGACTCACACGGCCTCTATGGCTCGTTGTATCAGTACATTCCAGGTAAGTACACCCCATGGATGGATGTAACCGAGTGGGACACTGGCCGCTATATTGGTCAGATTGCACAGGCGCAGATGCGCTACCGCACCCTTGGTAACTCTAACGAGCACTCTGTGTTTATCACCGAGACAACCTTTGGTGGCCGCCCCGAGTTGGAGGACCCTAATGGTGGCATCGACTACGGCTCACTGATATATATCACCTTGCAGCGTGCTACAACAGCTCGCGAGGCTATCGACATCATCGTTGAGCTCGCGAACACCTATGGCTACTGCTCATCGGGCGAGTCATTCTCTATCATCGACACCGAGGAGGCGTGGATTATGGAGCTTATTGGCAAGGGCCCTAACGACAAGGGTATCGTATGGGTGGCACGCCGCATCCCTGATGGCTACGTTTCGGCACACGCCAACCAGGCTCGTATCACTACCTTCCCATGGGACGACCCCGAGAACTGCTTGTATGCTCCCGATGTTGCCGATGTTGCTCGTAAGTTTGGCTGGTTCGAGGGTGAGAATAAGGATTTCAGCTTTGCTGAGGCATACGCTCCTGCCGACTTCAGCGCACTTCGTGGTTGCGAGGCTCGCGTATGGGCATTCTTCCGCACCGTGGCTGACGACATGGACCAGTATGAGGACTACGCTATGGGTCACAACCCCGAGAACCGCATGCCTTTGTGGGTTAAGCCCCGCACCAAGATATCTCCAAAGGTCGTTATGGACTGCATGCGCGACCACTATGAGGGTACAAAGATGGATATGACACAGGATATCGGTGCTGGTGGCGAGGGTTGCCCCTACCGTTGGCGTCCTATGTTCTTCGAGGTGGATGGTCAGCAGTACTGCAACGAGCGTGCTACGGCTACGCAGCAGACGGGCTTCTGGCTTA
>JAFVSV010000084.1 GCA_017503575.1 Alistipes sp.
AAAGTGTATTTTGTCGTTATGCTCGCCCTCAAAATGCTCATTTACGCCAAGTAAACTCCGCTTTTTCAGGCTTCGCATGCCTAAAACTACATCTTTTTCTTCAACCTCCTAACAAATTGGGGATGCTAAAATACTTTTTAGTCACCCCCTTTTTTGTTATATAAATATTAGTGGTGGGAAGCCCCACGACACAATTTCTTGTCAGAAAAGGTTGGCTATGGTACCGATAAAGAGAAAGGGCGTATGGGATGTACTTGACGTATTTCCCATTCGCCCTTTGGATTGAGAGGCCGCAGATGGCCTTTTATCGCATGAGATTACTCTACTAAGATGGTCCAATTGTGAGTATCCTCCTCGCGGCCATACTGGATGCCCTGCAAGCGATCGTACATCTTCTTGCAAGTCTCACCCACCTTCATGCCGTAATCGTAGGTGATGCCGTTGTCGAGGTCATACAATGCGCCGATAGGCGAGATAACTGCTGCGGTACCGCAAGCACCTGCCTCCTCGAATGATGCGAGCTCCTCAACTGGAATATCGCGCTCCTCAACAGTGAGACCGAGGTCAGCAGCAATCTGACGAAGGCTCTTGTTTGTGATTGAAGGAAGGATAGATGTAGACTTTGGAGTTACATAGGTGTTGTTCTTGATACCAAAGAAGTTTGCAGCACCGAACTCCTCAACCTTTGAGTGTGTAGCAGCGTCAAGGTAGAGTACGTTAGCGAAGCCCTTTGTGTGAGCAGACTCCAACGACCAGATTGATGAAGCGTAGTTACCACCAACCTTTACGTCACCTGTTCCACGTGGAGCAGCACGGTCCTGATCGCGCATGATAAGAGCCTTGATAGCGTTCATACCGCCCTTGAAGTATGGGCCTACTGGAGCACAGAAGATGATGAGGTCTGCCTCGTCAACAGCGCGTACACCCAAGCAGGTCTTTGTACCAAGAAGTGTTGGACGCAAGTAGAGTGATGCGCCAGTCTCGTAAGGAGGAACGAAGTCCATGTTACGACGAACACACTCCATACAGCCCTCAACAAACTGCTCAACAGTAGGTGCTGGTAGGCAGAGGCGGTTAGCCGAGTTGATCATACGCTTTGCGTTCTCATCTGGACGGAACAAGCGTACCTTACCATCAACGCCACGGAAGGCCTTCAAGCCCTCGAAGATCTCGAGACCATAGTGCAAGCAAGCTGCAGACATGTGCATCTTGATGTACTCGTCGTCGGTCACCTGCATCTGGCTCCACTGACCATTCTCGTAGTGGTAGCGAACATTGAAAGCGGTCTTGTAGTAGGCAAAACCAAGCTCTCCCCATTTAATGTTTTCCATAGTGTAGCTAAAAGTTTAAGTTGGTTATTTTGTATTTCTTTAGGTTGTCTTTGTGGCTAACCCTTTAATTATCAATTGTTTGTGTTATCCAATCATCGCTCCTGCCATGGTCTTATCCTCGGGCTGTACGATGACTAATCGTCCCAACGCATCCTCGGCCATAAGAATCATACCGCGCGACTCTATGCCCTTTATCTCGCGTGGTGCGAGGTTGGCGAGGACCAGCACCTGACGACCCACGAGCTGCTCGGGAGTGTAGTACTCGGCGATGCCCGACACGATGGTGCGCTGGTCGATGCCTGTGTCTATTGTGAGCTTAAGGAGCTTCTTTGTCTTTGCCACCTTCTCGGCAGCAAGGATTGTCGAGACGCGGATATCCATCTTCTGGAAGTCGTCGAACGACACCTCATCCTTCTGCTCGGTGACGCTCTTTGATGCCTCGGCAGCGAGGTTAGCGCGACGTGCCGCCTCGAGCTTGTCGAGTTGCTTTTGTATCACGTCGTCTTCTATCTTCTCGAAGAGGAGCTCTGCCTCGCCAATGGCGTTGCCTGCTGCGAGGAGCTCCATAGAGCCCATCTGCTCCCAGCCGAACTTCTCGACATTGAGCATGCGGAGCATCTTCTCTGCCGTAAATGGCATGAATGGCTCGATAGCGATGGCTGTGTTTGCCGTAATCTGAAGTGCGATATTGAGTATTGTCTTCACACGCTCGGGGTCTGTCTTGACTACCTTCCAAGGCTCGGTGTCGGCGAGATACTTGTTGCCGATACGCGAGAAGTTCATTGCATCCTTCAGTGCCTCGCGGAAGTGGTAGTGCTCGATGTTGCGCTCGAGCGACGCCTTTATCTTCTGCAACTCCTCGATGGTAGCCTCGTCGTACTCCGTAAGCTCACCACGCTCGGGGATGATGCCGTCATAGTACTTCTTGGTGAGCACCAATGCGCGGTTCACGAAGTTGCCAAGGATTGCCACAAGCTCCGAGTTGTTGCGTGACTGGAAGTCCTTCCATGTGAAGTCGTTATCCTTGGTCTCGGGGGCGTTGGCGCAGAGCACATAGCGTAGCACATCCTCCTTGCCGGGGAACTCGTCGAGGTACTCGTGGAGCCATACCGCCCAGTTGCGCGATGTCGATATCTTGTCGCCCTCGAGGTTTAGGAACTCGTTGGCGGGGACATTCTCGGGGAGGATATAGTCGCCATGAGCCTTGAGCATCGAGGGGAATACTATGCAGTGGAATACGATGTTATCCTTGCCGATGAAGTGCACCATCTTGGTATCCTCGCTCTTCCAGTACTTCTCCCAGTCGGGCGTAAGGTCCTTGGTAGCAGATATATAGCCGATAGGGGCGTCAAACCATACATAGAGCACCTTGCCATCAGCACCCTCCACAGGTACGGGAATACCCCAGTCGAGGTCACGGCTTACGGCGCGAGGCTGTAGGCCGAGGTCGAGCCAGCTCTTGCACTGACCATATACGTTCGACTTCCACTCCTTGTGACCCTCCAATATCCACTCGCGTAGGAAGCCCTCGTACTTATCCAATGGTAGGTACCAGTGCTTTGTCTCGCGCTTCACAGGTACAGCACCCGATAGTGCGCTATGTGGGTTTATAAGCTCGTCGGGAGAGAGTGTCGAGCCGCACTTCTCGCACTGGTCACCGTATGCGTTCTCATTCTGGCAGCGTGGACATGTACCCACGATGTAGCGGTCGGCGAGGTATGTCTGCGCCTGCTCGTCGTAGTACTGCATAGATGTCTGCTCGATGAACTTACCCTCGTCGTATAGCTTGCGGAAGAACTCCGAGGCTGTCACACGGTGTGTGGGTGATGATGTTCTCGAGTATATGTCGAACGACATGCCGAGGCGTCTAAACGACTTCTCGATTATTGCATGATAGCGGTCAACAATCTGCTGTGGGGTTACGCCCTCCTTACGCGCCTTGATGGTGATGGGCACGCCATGCTCGTCGCTACCACATACCGATATTACGTCGTGGCCCTTGAGGCGTAGGTAGCGTGTATATATATCCGAGGGCACATATACGCCGGCGAGGTGGCCGATGTGTACGGGACCATTAGCGTATGGGAGTGCCGATGTTATAAGATAGCGCTTGTACTCTTTACTCACTGTATCTCTGTTTTAGTTGTCAATAAATCGTTCTAAACGATTGATGCTTCGCAAGTAAGCACACTGCGTGCTACGCCGAAGCGTACAATACGATACAAAGTTAATAAAAAAAAGTGAAAAGCGCAATGCCGAGAGCGAAAAGTCGAATAATTACCTTGGCATTTTATGCGTTAATTGTTGCCCTCTTTTAGTGTGGGGATATATAATCGCGTGAGCGTCTCGTTAATCATTGCCTCGTTTAGGGTGTTGTACTCCAACTTTTTGGCCTCGAGGTGTTGCTCCAGCATCGACTCGTATATGGGGTAGTTTGTCGACGTGCTGTAAAGTATCATACACCATTTGAGGCACCTATTGAGAAGAATGGCTCTGAGGCTGAGGATTTGATGTATAAATATTATGACCAGACACAAGAGAAGGCAAGCGAGTTGTTCGACAACGAGGTGCCTATGGAGGAGGCTATGAAGCAACTTGGCATCGAGTAGGCTTGTAATTGTCAGCTAATAAGCTGTTATTCAACAACAAAAGGGGATGACTAAAAAGTATTTTAGTCGTCCCCAATTTTTAGGAGGTTGAAGAAAAAGATGTAGTTTTAGGCATGCGAAGCCTGAAAAAGCGGAGTTTACTTGGCGTAAATGAGCATTTTGAGGGCAAGCATAACGACAAAATACACTTTTTATTCAGCCTCTTTTACTGATTAGCCGTGTACTAATACTACTCCTCTGGAGCGATAGCCTCTGAAGGACATACGCCAGCGCAAGTACCGCAGTCGATACACTTGCTTGGGTCGATTACATAGATGTCACCTGCTGAAATTGCCTCAACTGGGCACTCGTCGATACATGTACCACATGCAACGCAAGAATCTGAAATTTTGTAAGCCATAATACTTTTATAGTTTATAGTGAGTATTTCTAATGCAAATATACAAATTATTTTATAAAATCAAAGCCTGTGTATGGAATTAATACATCTGGGATGCGTATTCCCTCCTCGGTTTGGTTGTTTTCGAGCAACGCAGCTACGATACGAGGCAGTGCAAGAGACGAGCCATTTAGTGTATGAGCGAGCTGTGTTTTGCGATTATCGTCGCGGTAGCGTAGCTTAAGACGGTTCGCCTGGAACGACTCGAAGTTTGATACCGACGACACCTCCAACCAGCGTTGCTGTGCCTCGCTGTATACCTCGAAGTCGTAGGTGAGTGCCGAGGTGAACGACATGTCGCCGCCACAGAGACGCAAGATGCGGTAGGGGAGACCCAACGATGCTACGATAGACTCCACATGGGCTACCATGTCGTCGAGTGCCTCGTACGACTTGTCGGGGTGTGACACCTGCACAATCTCCACCTTGTCGAACTGGTGTAGACGGTTCAGTCCACGCACATCCTTGCCATAGGAGCCTGCCTCACGACGGAAGCATGGGGTGTATGCGGTCATCTTCACAGGAAGCTCGCTCTGCTCGAGGATAACATCGCGGAAGATATTTGTCACGGGCACCTCTGCCGTAGGCACAAGGTAGTAGCCGTCGGCCGTTGCGTGGTACATCTGACCCTCCTTATCGGGGAGCTGACCTGTGCCGAAGCCCGATGCCTCGTTAACCAATATTGGGGGCTCAACCTCCTGATATCCAGCCTTTGTGTTGCAGTCGAGGAAGTAGTTGATAAGTGCACGCTGCAATCTCGCACCCTTACCCTTGTATACGGGGAAGCCAGCGCCTGTGAGCTTCACGCCGAGGTCGAAGTCTATGATGTCATACTTCTTGGCGAGCTCCCAGTGGGGTAGTGCCTCGCCAGGTATCTCGGTGTAGTTCTCGACGAGCTTAACCACAACATTTTGCTCGGCAGTAAGGCCCTCGGGGACGATGTCGGCTGGGAAGT
The DNA here is from genome assembly GCA_017503575.1 of Alistipes sp. Taxonomy (GTDB): domain Bacteria; phylum Bacteroidota; class Bacteroidia; order Bacteroidales; family Rikenellaceae; genus Alistipes. The sequence continues at coordinate 5,335 of JAFVSV010000084.1, forward strand.
TGGGGAGCTTGACAATCTCGTTTTGTAGCTCCTCTGCCACCTTGTCCGACTCCTCCTTAAGCTCGTTAGAGCGGCTCTTGAGTGTAGCCACCTCCTGCTTCTTTGCCTCGGCCTCATCCTTGAGTCCCTTGCCCATGAGGGCGCCAATCTGCTTTGCTGCCTGGTTCTGCTGTGCGAGACAGTTGTCTAACTCCGACTGCAACGCCTTGCGCTTGTCGTCGAGCTCTTCGATTTTATTGATGATGGGGGCGGCATCGACACCCTTCTTCTGAAGGCGGCGTATGGCCTCCTCTTTGTTGTCGCGTATTTGCTTTAGTGTAAGCATATCTCTTGGTTTATTTTGCTTTCAAATCACAAATATACAACTTTATCAAATATGTTGTACCGCTTCGCGCCAAAAAAAATCTATAGGAGAGATAACTGAGCTATTGCTGTCGAGGTGTTTCTGCCCATTTCTCCCTATTTTTTTTGACAATGCCTCAGTTGGAGTGTTGTTCGTTTGGAAAAAAATTCTTAATTTTGTGGTGCTATTGTAAAAATAGCAGACATATTGAAAGTGTTTTTCGCGCTCCCAAGTAGAAAATGTGGAAGTTTTCAAGACCAAGGGATGAACGAGCAACACTCATTTCTTGTATAGCTATGTGAGGCTATGTACTCTCTGTACATCCCCCATACTATCCAAGTGTGGGGCATTGTAGCGTTTATTTTGGTCAGGTCTTTCCACAACCTTCTACTTAATGAACGAGGAATCGACTCCACACTTTCTGTTTTTTGTGATAATCAGCCATATTGGAGTTGAATGGTTTTAGGAGTATAGGGTTTATCCCCATTATTTGCGTTTATGTGATTATAACCCAATAACAAAAACTATAATTTTATGAAGACAAGTTATTCTCTTTTAGTTGCACTCTTTGCACTCTTTGCAACTATGACAGCTTCGGCACAACAACCTTGGAAGGTAGGTGACTATTATGATGTTAATGGAAAGCAGGGTGTCGTCTTTGTCGTTACCCCAGATGGTAAACACGGCAAGATTGTCTGCCTTCGAGAACTTGGCAGTTCTACCTGGGATACTGCGAAGTCGAAGTGTGCAGAGCTCGGAACAGGTTGGTATCTACCATCGATAGACGAATTGGAGGGTATGTACAATGCTAAGAGCGAGATAAACCCTACACTATTAGCTGTTGGTGACCCGCTTGGAGATGGTATTTATTGGTCCTCAACCGAGTGGAATAGTAGTGGTTCCTCCGCGTGGGGTCTCCGTATGGACAATGGCGACAACGGCGACAGCCCTAAGTACTTCGAAGACTGTGTGCGCGCTGTGTCCGTTTTTTAGCATTTAGGCTTTGTGCTTTTTATCGGAATTATCTTTGGGTAATTCCGATATGTGATTATAACCCAATAACAAAAACTATAATTTTATGAAAACAAGTTATTCTCTTTTAGTTGCACTCTTTGCACTCTTTGCAACTATGACAGCTTCGGCACAACAACCTTGGAAGGTAGGTGACTATTATGATGTTGATGGAAAGCAGGGTGTCGTCTTTGTCGTTACCCCAGATGGTAAACACGGCAAGATTGTCTACCTTCGAGATCTTGGCCCTTTTCACTGGGATAATGCGAAGTTGAAGTGTGCACAGCTCGGAACAGGTTGGTATCTACCAACGAAAAGCGAATTGGAGGGTATGTACAATGCTAAGAGCGAGATAAACCCTACACTATTAGCTGTTGGTGACCCGCTTGAATATGATAGTACTTATTGGTCCTCAACCGAGAATGGTAGTGATGAAGCGTGGAGTGTCGATATGTACAAGTGCTACACCTGCAACTACCATAAGAGCAACTACTACTATGTGCGTGCTGTGTCCGCTTTTTAGCATTTAGGCTTTGTGCTTTTTATCGGAATTATCTTTGGGTAATTCCGATTTTTTTTGGTTATGCGTTGACTCTCAATGGTGCGAAGTATGCTACATATACTTATAATCTCCCGCGAAGCGCACCTACTTTTTGCTTAGCACTTCTCACCTTTCACTTTTTTTTGTATCTTTGTGCAATAACAAGTCATCAATGAGTAGCATCAAACATAATATCGAACTTCTTGCGCCTGCACGCGACTACAACGCTGCCATCGCCGCTATCGACTGCGGTGCCGATGCACTATACATAGGTGCCGAGAGCTTTGGTGCTCGTCGCGGTGCCACAAACACTACCGACGACATTGCCCGTGTGGTCGACTATGCCCACCTCTTTGGTGTCAAGGTCTTTGTGACGCTCAACACCATAATCTATGAGGGTGAATTGCAACGTGCCGAGGCTCTTGCCCGTCGCCTTGTAGATGTGGGTGTCGACGCTCTTATCGTGCAGGATATGGCATATCGCGAGATGAACCTCCCCATAGCGCTACACGCCTCGACGCAGGTGTGTAACATGACCCCTGAGGGTGCTAAATTTTTACAGGAGTGTGGCTTCGAGCGTGTTATCTTAGAGCGTGCCCTGTCGCTCGACGAGATTAAGGAGATACGCAAGGCTACGACCGTCGACCTCGAGTGCTTCGTGCATGGCGCTATATGCGTAGGCCATAGTGGTCGTTGCTACCTGTCGCGTTCGCAGTCGCCGCGCTCGGGTAATCGTGGCGAGTGCTCGCAGCCCTGCCGCCTCACATACGACCTTGTGACGGGACGTGGCGAGAAGCTCATCAGGGGTAAACACCTACTCTCGGTCAAGGACTTCGACCTCTCGGGGCGCATAGGTGAGCTCATCGACGCTGGCGTCATGTCGTTCAAGATTGAGGGGCGTCTCAAGGATGACAACTACATCAAGAATGTCGTTAGCTACTACCGCCATAAGATTGACGAGGCGCTCGCTTCGCGACCCCATTGTCAGCGCTCATCGGTAGGGCGCTCCGAGATAGAGTTTACGCCCGACCCCAAGAAGAGCTTTACGCGCGATGGTGGCGAGTATATGTTTATGGGCAAGCGTGCAGGTGTCGCCTCGTTCAACACACCCAAGGCCGTAGGCGAGTATATAGGCTCGGTGGCTGTTGTGGGTCGTCGTGACCTGCGCATCGTCAGCCGTGTGCCTCTAAATGCTGGTGATGGTCTCTGCTTCACCTCGGGCGAGGGCATCATTGGCACTAATGTAAACCGCGTTGAGGGCAACACTATCGTGCCCAACCGCATGGATGGCATCAAGGCGGGCATGGAGATATATCGCAACTACGACCACCGCTTCACGCAGTCGGTGGAGCGTAGCCGCACACGTCGCGCCATAGATGTGAAGTGTAGCATTACGCTCTCTGCTAACCATATAACAGCAACATATAGTGACAATTACGGTCATGGTGTCACCGTCGAGCGAGATGTCACACTCGACATGTCGAAGAGCACCGATAAGATGCGTGCCGTTGCCGAGGAGCAGATGTCGAAGAGTGGCGATACCATCTTCCGTGTTACGGCCGTTGAGGTCTCGGGTGCCGAGTGGTTTGCTACGGCGAAGCTCCTTGCCGAGATACGCCGCGAGGCTCTATCTATGCTCGCAGCACAGCGTGTCGACATGCAGCGTCCCGAGCCACGTCTGCGTGGCGAGAACGCGGATGCCCAGTACCCCATAAAGCGCCTTACGCCGCAGCACAATGTTGTCAACTCGCTTTCGCGCCACTTCTACCTACGCCATGGCGTCGAGCATATCGTCGAGGGCTTGGATAGCTGGGCGTCGACCGTCGGCGAGAGGGTCATGGAGTCGAGCTACTGTCTGCGCCGCGAGATTGGCGAGTGCCTCAAAAGGGGCTCGAAGCTCCGCGATACGCTATACTTGGAGCATGGCCACCACCGCTATCGCCTCGACTTCGACTGCGCCAAGTGCCGCATGTCGCTTATAGACTGCACCACGAACGATAATAGATAATCGATGATAAAGCAACTAACACCCACAATCGCAGATTATGAGCTTCTCGACACTGGTGATGGCGAGAAGTTAGAGCGCTTTGGCGACTATGTAGTACGCCGTCCCGAGCCACAGGCTATATGGCATAAGAGTCTCGACGATAGGGCGTGGCTCAAGGCCGATGCCTCGTTTCTGCGCGATACGAAGAGCGAGGAGCGTGGCGAGTGGCGCCTGAAGCCCTCGATGCCCTCACGCTGGCAGGTGCGCTTCAACTATAAGGATATGCACCTCTCTATGCGCTTGGCGCTCACCTCGTTTAAGCATGTAGGCATCTTCCCCGAGCAGGCTGCCAACTGGGAGTTTATATACGACACCATACACGACCTTCGAGCCTCGGGCATCGAGCGCCCCAAGGTCTTAAACCTCTTTGCTTATACGGGAGGTGCTACGCTTGCGGCACGCTCGGCAGGGGCAGATGTCACACATGTGGACTCCGTGAAGCAGGTGGTGACATGGTCGAGGGAGAATATGGAGTCGTCGGGTTTGGAGGGCGTGCGCTGGATTGTCGAGGATGCGACAAAGTTTGTAGAGCGCGAGGTGCGCCGTGGCAATAGGTATCACGGCATAATCCTTGACCCTCCGGCCTATGGTCGTGGTGCCAATGGCGAAAAGTGGGTCTTGGAGGATGATATATGCAATATGCTTGAGCAGTGCGCGAAGCTTCTCGAGAAGGAGCATGCCTTCTTGGTTCTCAACCTCTACTCCATGGGTCTCTCGTCGATGCTCGCCCGCACGGCGGTGCATCAGGCCTTTGGTGCTCCAAAGATGGAGCAGATGGGAGAGCTCTACTTCGAAGACCGTAGCGCCAAGCAGATACCCTTTGGCACCTACTATCGCTTTAGAAGATAGCCCCGATAATGCGTGCACTCGTCGACATATTCTGGTCGTTTCTGAAGATTGGAGCCTTCACCTTTGGTGGTGGCTACGCCATGATACCCCTCATCCAGCATGAGGTGATATCGCGCCGCCGCTGGCTCGACGATGCAACGTTTAGTGACCTCTTGACCCTTGCCCAGGCTGCCCCAGGGCCTATATCGCTCAACACGGCGGTCTTCGTGGGGTATAAGCAGCGTGGCTACTGGGGTGCGTTGGCAGCAATCTTGGGCGTTGTCCTGCCCTCGTTTTTCATCATCTTGCTGGTCGCCATCTTCTTTGCGGGCATGCGCGATAACGAGTGGGTAGATGCCGCCTTTCGAGGTATGCGCCCCGCTGTCGTGGCTCTCATCGTCGCACCCATCGTGGGTCTTGCACGCGGCATGCACTGGACGCTTATAGGCGTGGCTGCGGCAACATCACTTGTCGTCTGGTATTTCGGCATCTCGCCCGTATGGTTGCTTCTGGCTGCGGCTGTGGCAGGACTTCTGTGGGCTGCATATAGAGGAAAGGGGGTGGAGCGATGATTGTCACACTTCTTCACCTCTTTGTGAGCTACCTGAAGATAGGCTTCTTTGGCTTTGGCGGTGGCTACGCCATGCTCTCGCTCATACATAGCGAGGTGGTGGTGCATAACGAGTGGCTCACCAATGGCGAGTTCTCGGATATCGTCGCCATCTCGCAGATGACGCCAGGCCCTATCGCCATCAACTCGGCAACATACATAGGCTACGAGGTGGCGGGTGTCGGTGGCTCCATTGTGGCTACCATTGCCGTATGCCTGCCAGCACTCACCATCATGATGCTCCTCACACGCTTCTTCATGAAGCTCCACGATAACCGCTATGTTAAGGGCGTCATCGCGGGTATGAAGCCTGTGGTCATCGGCATGATTATGGCGGCGGCACTGCTCCTTATCTTCCCACACTCGGCAGAGGGTCGTAGCTTTATTGATGGCTGGAGCTGGGCGATATTTATTCTCACCCTTGTCGCCTCGGCACGCAAGGTTAACCCCATCCATCTTATTGTGCTATCTGCCGTCGCGGGCATCGCCATCTATGGCCCATGGTAGAGTATGTTCTAACTCTATATTAAACATTTATTGTCACAAATCATACGTTTTTGGCTCTACTTTGCAAATATTTTCATATATTTGTACTTAGACAACATGTCGAAAACGTTTAACCGATAATATATAAGGCTATGAAAAAGGAGTTAGAACTAAATCCCAATAAGGTTGTTTCCTTCTTGGGTAAGCCCGCGAGGGAGTTTACCAAGGAGGATATCGTGCGCTACATCACCGAGAACAACATCCGCATGGTTAACTTCATGTATCCTGCTGGCGATGGCCGTTTGAAGACGCTCAACTTCGTCATTAACAACGCCGCATACCTCGACGCCATACTCACCTGTGGTGAGCGTGTCGATGGCTCGAGCCTCTTCCCCTTTATCGAGGCTGGCAGCAGCGACCTCTATGTTGTGCCACGCTTTAGCACCGCCTTCCATGACCCCTTTGCCGAGCTACCAACACTCACCATGCTCTGCTCCTTCTTCAATAAGGATGGCGAGCCTCTCGCCTCGGCACCACGCTACACTCTCCTTAAGGCGTGCGCAGCCTTCGAGGAGGTCACAGGCATGCAGTTTGAGGCTATGGGCGAGTTGGAGTACTATGTCATAGCCGAGGATGAGGGTCTCTTCCCCGCTACCGACCAGAGGGGCTATCACGAGTCGGCACCATACGCCAAGTTCAACGAGTTCCGTACCGAGTGCATGGCATACATAGCACAGGCGGGTGGTCAGATTAAGTATGGCCACTCGGAGGTGGGTAACTTCTCCATCGACGGCCTTATATACGAGCAGAACGAGATAGAGTTCCTACCCGTAGCGGCACCCGATGCAGCCGACCAGCTCGTCATCGCCAAGTGGATTATCCGCAACTTGGCATATAGATATGGCTTCGACGTGACATTCGCACCCAAGATTACCGCTGGCAAGGCGGGCTCGGGTCTCCATATACACATGCGCATCGTCAAGGATGGCAAGAATATGATGCTCGAGAATGGCGTCTTGTCGCCCACGGCACGCCGCGCTATTGCGGGCATGATGGAGCTTGCGCCCTCTATCACAGCCTTTGGCAATACCAACCCAACGTCCTACTTCCGCCTTGTGCCACATCAGGAGGCTCCCACGAATATATGCTGGGGTGACCGCAACCGCTCGGTGTTGGTGCGTGTACCACTGGGCTGGGCTGCCAAGAGCGATATGTGCCGCATAGCCAACCCTTTAGAGGGTGAGTCTAAGTACGACACCTCGCAGAAGCAGACCGTCGAGATGCGCTCTCCCGATGGCTCGGCCGATGTATACGAGCTTATCGCGGGCTTGGCTGTTGCCTGCCGCTATGGTTTCGAGTTGGATAACGCTCTCGACATTGCCGAGCGCACCTATGTAAATGTAAATATCCACCTCAAGGAGAATGCCGACAAGTTGAAGGACCTCGCCCAGCTCCCCGATAGCTGTGCCGCCTCTGCGGACTGCTTGGAGCGCCAGCGTGCAATCTTCGAGAGCCGTGGAGTCTTTAGTGCGGCGATGATTGATGGTGTGTTGAAGTCGCTGCGCTCGTTCGACGACCGCACGCTGCGTGGCGATATAGGCAACGACCGCGAGCAGATGCTCAACCTCGTGCATAAGTACTTCCACTGTGGTTAGTGGATATTGATTGACAAACAGTTATAACCTACCTGCTGCTGGTTACAAATATTACGACGCCTATGGTGGTGATTCACATGGCGCCAAGGGTGACCGTGGTTTTTACTGGGGTTCAACTCCCTACGCGTTAAGCCATACAAATGCTTGCGAAATAGCATTTGATGCTGGCAGTAAAGATGTAAAGGGTTCAGAGCGTCATTATGGCTCTCCAGTGCGTCCTGTGAAGGAGTAGTAAGCGTTGTGAGAGCGTTGAATGATTTGAGTTCTATATAGCTCATTGTCGCGTAAGAAGGAGTGCCCGGCCAATGTGGTCGGGCACTCTTTCTTGATATGACTCATTCGGGCGCAGGCGAAGCCAGCTTATCTTTTATCTTCGCTCTTTCATCTTGAGTATCACCTCGACAATTGCCTCCTCGTCGTAGCCGCAGTCGGCATATAGCTCCGAGGGCTTGCCATGCTCGACAAACCTATCGTCGATGCCGAGGTTGACAATCGAGGGGTTGTAGCCCTGTTGTAGGATATGGGCTGCTATGGCCTCACCCACGCCGCCGCGGATGATGCCATCTTCGATGGTGATGATATGTCGGAAGGTGGATGCCACCTTGTCGATGAGCTTGGTGTCTAAGGGCTTGGCGTAGCGCATATCGTAGACAGCAACACTCGCACCACTGCGCTCGGCGGCACGCATAGCACGGCCCGCCATAGTGCCTATGGTGATGATTGCCACATCGTTGCCCTCGCGTAGTAGCTCGCCACGACCCACCTCGATACTCTCGAAGGGGGTATTCTTCCACTCTACGCCCTCGCCGATGCCGCGTGGATAGCGTATGACCGTAGGGTAGTCGGCGTTGAGTGCCGTGTATAGCATCTGGCGGAGCATCCATTCGTTGCGTGGTGCTGCCACAACAAGGTTGGGCACACAGCTGAAGTATGCAAGGTCGAAGGCACCATGGTGTGTGGCGCCATCCTCACCTACGATGCCCGCTCTATCCAAGCATAGTACCACGGGGAGCTTTTGCAGCGCCACGTCGTGGATGACATTGTCGTAGGCGCGCTGCATGAACGACGAGTATATGTTACATACGGGGCGGTAGCCTGCTGCCGCCATGCCCGCCGAGAATGTCACGGCATGACCCTCGGCAATACCCACATCGAAGCATCTCTCGGGCATCTCGCGCATCATGATATTCATCGAGCAGCCCGAGGGCATAGCGGGCGTGATGCCCACCACGCGGCTGTCGCGGCGCGCTATGTCGAGTAGCGACTCTCCAAAGACATCTTGATATCGTGCTGCGGCATAGTCGCTCTTTATGCGCTCGCCTGTGGCGACGTCGAAGCGTCCTGGGGCGTGCCATACTGCGGGGTCTTGCTCCGCGGGGGCGTAGCCCCTACCCTTGACGGTCTTGATATGTAATAGCTTGGGGCCACCAATGCCCTTGAGTGCGCGTAGCGTGCGTATGAGCTCCTCGATGTTGTGACCATCAAGAGGTCCAAAGTAGCGGAAGTTGAGACTCTCAAAGAGATTACTATTCTGCAACAACCCCTGCTTTATGGCGTTGCCCGTCTTGCGCACCATGCGGTGTAGGGGAGGCACGACGCCTAATCCCTTCCATAGGCCACGCTTAAGGGAGTTGTACCAGCGCGATGTCGACATGCGCACGAGGTAGCGGTCGAGGGCTCCTGTGGGCTTGTCGATAGACATCTCATTGTCATTGAGCACTACGAGGATGTCGGTCTTGGGCGAGGCGCCTGCATTATTTAGTCCCTCGAACGCAAGGCCGCCGGTCATGGCGCCGTCACCTATGACGGCGACGACATGCTCCTTACCGCCCTGCATCTCTATGGCCTTGGCCATGCCGAAGGCTGCCGAGATACTCACCGACGAGTGACCCGCGCCAAAGGCGTCGTAGCGGCTCTCTTCCATGCGTGGGAAGCCACTTATGCCGCCGCGTGTGCGGTTGCCCTTGAAGGCGTCGCGACGCTCGGTGATAATCTTATGGGCGTATGCTTGATGTCCCACATCCCATACTATGCGGTCGTTGGGGGTGTCGTAGACATAGTGTAGTGCCACGGTGAGCTCCACAGCACCAAGGCTTGAGCCGAGGTGGCCAGGGTTTGTGGCGCAGCACTCGACGATATAGGCACGAAGCTCCTTGATGTACTCCTTAAGCTCCGCCACCGACAACCGCTTAAGGTCGTCGGGCGATGCTACCCTCTCAAGATATTTATATTGTGCCTCTGCCATTTATACTCGTTGTGCCTCTGCTATTTATACTTATTATACCCACGCTATGGTGGTGTTTACGCTCTACAAAGATAACCCTTTTTTGCTTGTCGGGCAATATTACCACCCAAAAATTAGCTCAAAACGATGGCTATCGCTTCACCTTGAGTCTATCGCCAGGGTGAATGACATCGGTAGATTTCATCTTGTTGAGCTTGCATAGCTCCTCGACCGTGAGGTCGTTGTTGGTGGCTATGCGCCAGAGGGTGTCGCCCTGCTTGACAATGTAGTAGCCCTCGGGTGCGGGTGTTGTTGTGACGCTATTATCATCCTTCGTGCCGCGCTTTTTTGTGGTCGTATGGCTATCTATAATCTCATACTTGACGCTGCCGCGCGTAAGACCCTCGTAGGCATGCTTCATGTCGCCGCGCGTGATGGTTATCCATCTGTTCACCTTGCGGCGCCCCTTTGTAGAGTGCTTGAATAGCCACTCGTAGCTCTCCTCGAGGTAGAATACGCGTGTGAGGAGCGAGTGGTTGACACCTATAAGCTCCTGATAGCGTAGGCGTGGTGTCTTGCCCTCCTGCCTCATCAGTCGCTTCACTCGGCGCGAGGCATCTACGGGCACATCCTTATCTGCTGTGCCGTGCATAATCCATAGTGGCACCTCGCGTAGCGTGCCAAGGTCGCGCAGCGTGGAGCCTCCACATAGCGCCATAGCTGCTGCCACCTTGTTGGGGTATGTCGCCGCGAAGTCGAGTGTTCCGTAGCCACCAAGGCTCATGCCCAAGACATATAGGCGCGACGAGTCCACGTTGTAGTGCTTCTCTACCCACTCGACAACCGACATCACGCGCTCGGGACTCCACCACCCACCAGGGTTCTGGGGTGCAACGATTACCGCCTCTATATCCAAGCCACGCTTTAGGGCATCCAACGGCCCATACTCCAACACTCTGTTGAGGTCGTTGCCACAGAGGCTGCGCCCATGTAGGAAGAGTACTATGGGCATAGCGTCGCGCTTGGCGCGTTTGGTGTTCGCACCCTCCTTGTAGTCATCGGGGAGGTATAGCCAGAAGTCGTACTGCGCCTTGTCGCGCATGGCCTGAAGCTGCGCCGTGGCGAGCAGCGGTTGCAGGAGTATGACGAGTATTATGATTAGCTGTCGCATAGTCGTTTGGTGGGTTATACTATGGTGCGAAGGTACGCATTTTATTTAGATATGCCACCCCTTGGTGCTGCAAATATCCTATATCTTTGTTGCTACCAGCACCATATTTGTGCTATGGGTGCGAAATGGTGAATAAAAAATTATGTATTTACGCGAAAAATTACTATCTTCGCAAATCGAATATATAGAAACCAACAGTTATGGCAACAGCAAAATATAAGAGAATACTTCTAAAGCTCAGCGGCGAGTCGTTGCAGGGCAAGCAGAGCTATGGTCACGATGTAGAGGTGCTACGCGCCTATGCCGAGCAGATTAAGCGCATCAAGGAGATGGGCGTTGAGATAGGTATCGTCATCGGTGGCGGTAACATCTTCCGTGGCATACAGGGTGCGGGCCGTGGTTTCGACCGCGTCAAGGGTGACCAGATGGGCATGCTCGCCACAATCATCAACTCGTTGGCACTGCAGTCAGCATTGGAGTCGTTGGGTGTCAAGTGTAAGGTGCTCACCTCGATACGCATGGAGCCTATTGGCGAGTACTACTCTAAGGCCAAGGCATTGGAGTACCTCGAGGCGGGTAATGTCGTAATCATCGGCGGTGGTACATCTAACCCCTACTTCTCTACCGACACAGCTTCGGCACTGCGCGGCATAGAGATTGAGGCAGAGGTGATGTTCAAGGGTACGCGTGTTGATGGCATCTACACTGCCGACCCCGAGAAGGACCCAACGGCGACGAAGTTCGACACCATCACCTTCGACGAGGTTCTCGCACGACGCCTCAAGGTTATGGACCAAACGGCATTCACGTTGTGCCGCGAGAACCACCTCTCGCTCATCGTCTTCGACATGGATACCGTGGGAAACCTCGAGAGGGTTGTCGTGGGCGAGAATATAGGTACTGTTGTTACTGAGTAGCGACCAAATAATAACATCTTAAAATAGAATGACTATGGCAGAAAAGAAGAATTATAAGAAGCGTGGCTCGACGACCTCGCTCCTACTTATCCTCGTGGTGCTCATCGTAGTAGCTCTCGTTATCATCTTCCTACCTACTGACAGCAAGGCGTCGCAGCCCACACCGAGCGGTGTTGAGCAGCAGGACGATGTTGAGGCAACGACACTCATCCACGCGGGCGACATGGCTCCCGACTTCACTGTCGAGATGCTCGATGGCAGTAGCGTAACCCTTTCGGCGTTGCAGGGCAAGCCCACATTGCTCATCTTCTGGGCTACATGGTGTCCTCCCTGCCGTGCAGAGTTGTCACACCTTCAGGAGGGTGTTATCGACCTCTATGGCGATAAGATTACAGTTCTTCCCATCTCGCGTGGCGAGAAGCGCGAGACTGTTGAGGAGTTCCTCACAAAGATGGGCTACACCTTTGCTGTAGGTCTCGATGGCGACCAGTCTATATATCGCAAGTACGCCTCGAACTATATCCCTCGTTGCTGGGTTATCGACAGCAAGGGCGAGGTGGTATATGCTGGCGTAGGCTACGACGAGGCTATTGCTGCCGAGGTGCAGGAGGCGCTAAACAGGGCCCTCAAGTAGGCAATCATAGAGAAAACGTATAAACAAAAAGATAGAAGTATGGATACCAAGACTATTCTAAATGAAACAACCGATCGCATGCAGCGTGCTGTTGATCATCTTGTTGAGGAGCTGCTAAACATCCGTGCTGGCAAGGCATCGGTAAATGTCCTCAATGGTGTATTTGTTGACTACTATGGCTCACAGACTCCCGTGTCGGGTGTTGCCAGCGTCACTGTTCCCGATGCAAAGACCGTTCTTATTCAGCCTTGGGACAAGAATATGATTCGCCCTATCGAGAAGGCCATCATCGACTCTAACATTGGCCTTACCCCATCGAACAACGGTGAGCAGATTCGCTTGTCTATACCACCACTCACCGAGGAGCGCCGTAAGGAGATTGTGAAGAAGGTTAAGGGCGAGGGTGAGACGGCTCGTATCAGCTTGCGTAATGCTCGTCGTGATGCTGTTGAGGCCTTCAAGAAGGCACAGAAGGATGGCATGTCGGAGGATGAGCAGAAGGATGGCGAGGCACAGGTACAGAAGCTCCTTGAGAAGTATACGAAGATGCTCGATGTGGAGCTTGAGAAGAAGGAGAAAGAGGTGATGACAGTGTAATCACTCTTATATATAATATAGGTGTCGCGGGGTGGCTATGCTGCCCCGCGTACTTTTTATGATGAAAGATTAAAGATTACGCAGGCTTTGCCTATGCCCTAATGTCATATAAAGAAAAGTGCCCGACCACATGGTCGGGCACTGCATTTTATGCGACTATGAGTCGCCTATTTGTTGAGTTACTCAACGTACTCGTAAGCCTTAGACTTATCCTCAAGTGAGCAGTATGCTGAGTTAACAACCTCCCAACGATTGTTAGCATCCTTAGCAGATACGATTACAAGAACGCCCATGTTCTCCCAGTTCCACTTTGTAGATACGATAGGAAGTTCAAATGCGCAGTCGTAAGTCTTGCCAGACTCAAGAACGCCGATAGACTCGCCAGCAACGTTGGTCTTTGAGTACTCGCCAGAGATGTTACGAAGAGCGTAGTTGTAAATCTTGTGGTGGTTCTGGGTAGCATTCGACTGGTTAGGAGAGTAGATGCCGCTCTCGAGCAACCAAGCAACAACCTTGTACTCCTGAGCAACATTAGCCTTAACCTGAGCTGCGCAGTAGATATTACTGTTGTCACCAGCAACAGCCATAGAGATACCTGCATCAGCACCCTCCTTCTTAACTACCTGATTAAGAACGCTGATAATGTCGTTGTAACCATAACTCTCAGTCTTGTTGTAGAAGTTAATCATGATTGAAGGATAGCCTCGTGGACCCTGGAACTGGTTCAAAGCGTTAGCAGCAGCAGAGTTAGCGGGGTCACCAGTAGCGTAAGCACCTGCGTGGCATGTTACCTCGTTGTAGTGGCTGTGCCACTCGGTCTTTGCAAGCTGAAGAAGGTTATCTGTTGCACTGGGGCACCATCCACAGTTAACGCCTGTGTGGTCGATAAGAACAGTGCGGTGGTTGAATGCAAGGTTCTCTGGCTGTGGGTCAGCAGGAACCTCAGGCATCTGCGCCATAACGGTGATAGTTACGGTATTAGATGTATACTTACCCTTAGTAGCAGTAACGTTGATTGAGCCGCTTGTTGTAGGGGTCAAGGGGTTAGAGAGCTTGTTGAGGTCAGCATCGTAGAGGGTAACATCCTTAGTTACGTCTACCTCCTCGCCTGTTGTCTCATCCTTCTGCGTAACGGTGAAGGTTACGGTTCCGCCAAGCTCGATAGCTGTCTTGTCAGCTGAGAGAGTAAGGTCGCCTGTGGTAGTGGTGTCACCAGGACCGTCTGGACCAGGACCGTCTGGGGTCTTACCATCATCAACAGGCTCGCATGCTGCGAATGCCATTGCTATGCCAGCAAACATCGCAAAGAACTTTGTTAGTTTCATAATGTTTTTAAGGTTTTAATAAGTTTAACGTATTACTTTGTATTTGTTGAATAATTCTCCTATTTGTAGTCGTAAGCAACGCTGTCACCAACGGGGCAGATTGCGACGTTCACAACCTCGAACTTGCCCTTGTTGTTCTTTGCCGAAGCGATAACCATAACCTTGAAGTTGTCGCGATTCCACTTTGTGCCGGTAATCTCCAACGACATTGCGAGTGATGCCTTCTCGCCCGCCTTGATAGTGCCAAGGTCATGACCCGAGATAGGATTTGTTGTTGAGGCCTGACGGATAGCGTTGTCGTGGGTGTTCATCCACTCTTCGGTTGCGTTTGTCTGGTTAGCCACGATGCCATCCTCCAACAACCAAGCGGTGATGCGGTACTCATTCTCAACAGCGGCCTTAACTTCAGCGTTTACCACCACCGACTTTGTAGCGAGGCTTGCCGATGCTGCAATACCAGCATCTGCCGACTCCTTCCACTGTGCGTCGATCTGCTTCTTGATATGCTCAGCATTGTAGGTCGACGAGGTAGAGTATGCGAAGTTGTAAGTGAGCGTAGGGTAGTCGCTTACAGCGTAGTGGCTCGAGATAGCGTTTGCCGATGCCGATGTAGCAGGGTCACTCTGTGCGTAGCTGTGAGCCATAGCCTCGTAGTACTTCGAGTGGTAGTCGCCAGTCTCGGCTACTTCCTTGAGCGCAAGCATCATCTTGGGGCAGTAGCCACAGGTGTTACCCGTATGGTCTACGAGCAAGATGCGGTGCTTGAAATCGGTGCTTGAAGCGTTCGTATCCTCAGGTAAAGCTGGGATTGAGGGCAACACGGTCACCTCGATAGTCTCGGTAATGGCGTTACCTGCAACGGCGTAGAACTCATACTTGCCATCCTCGGTGGGGGTATATGGATTACTTACCTCCACAAAGTCATGAGTCTTGTCATAGATGGTAGCCTCGGCTGTAATGTCGTTACCCTCGCTATCTGTTACAGTGAAGGTGATGGGGTTGTTAACCTCCACAGACTGAACATCAGCCTTGAGCGTTGCGCCACCTGTTGGGGTCTTGCCACTATCTGGCTCGTCGCCACCACAACCTACTGCGAAGGTTGCGGCTGCTGCGATAAATGCGAAAATCTTAGTAAGTCTCATATTCTGTATAATCTGTCTTGCTTAGAACGAGAGTGTAAATGCGAGGTTAGCACCGGTGAATGCTGGCTGATAACGGCAGCTACCACCTGAACATACATAACCTGCGCGGTTGCGACCATACGAGAGCTGCACGCGCAAGAAGTCGTGAGTGAAGCTTGCGCCTACCTGGTAGTAGTGTAAGAGTGCATTGCCCTCATACTCCAAAGTGTCGGGATTCCAAATACCATTACCATACTGGCCATCCTGCATTGCCTCGCAGTTCCACATATCGCTTACATAGAAGCTGAACTTTGGAGCGAAGTTATACTCGATGGTACCTGCAACCCAGTCGCCCTCATAGTCGTTAGAGTTGAGGTACTGAAGCTCGACACGCACCGAGTGCTTCTTGTTGATCTTGTAGGTTACGTCAGCAACAAAGATATGCGAATCGCAGTAGTGAGCAGTAGGTGAGTCGTAGTGGTTAATCTCCTCGTCCCAACGCTGGTATGAGTAGAAGAGGGTTGTCTTCACAGACTTGTTCCACTGGCGCTCAACATCGAAGTTGAAGTCGATCCATGCGTTACGACTCTTCATATCCATGTCGCCCGACTTGTGGTTCAATGTGTTGAACATCGAGAAGTTAGCGTGGAAGTTCCAGTACTTGCCGCGTACCTTGGGATTACGCAACGAGTAGTAGAGGTCGATCTGACCACCAATCTCGCCACCAGTGTGAACGCTTGTGCCTCGATAGGGGTTAAGGTTTGCAAGCGAATAGGTATGCTGGCGGGTGATAAGAGGGATATAGTTGATGGTGTTGCCACCGCCAATGCCGCTCTCTACAAGTTCGATGGGAGCTGCCATGTTCTCCTGACGACGGAATGTAGCCGATGCTGAGAAACGCTTATAATTGTAGCCGAGGTCGATGTTAATAACATTACCCTTAGAGGCGCTGAGTGCGGCGTTGAACTTATCGTTGTTAAGTTTTGTTACATACTCACCTCGGAACGAGAAGCCCTTATACTCGAAGTTAGCACGACCAGAGACCATGTTGACAATATCGCTGTCAACACCTACGACTGTTGTGCCAAACTCCTCCTTTGTGGGGAATAGCTCGGTAGCGCCCTTCTGGTAACGACCAACGTAGCTACCCTCGATAGATATTATGCCATCGTACCAACCCGCCATATCAGAGATTGAGAGCGAGAGGTCAGCACCCCAAACTGGGTTCTTCGAACGAACGTCGTAGAGGCGTGGCATACCTGCCAATACCTTGACGTTAACCATGTTGTTGAAGTTGTAGTAGGCGCGAGCACCTGCCAACGAGTTGTTGAAACCGAGGTTGCGGTCTTCGTAAGTACGGAAGATAAGACCATTACCAAACTGGTCGAAGATATCGCCAACGCGAACACCCCAGTTTGCATCTTCCCACTGAACATACTTTGTGAGGAATGCTGAAAGTGTGCTCTTACGCTGCTGATAGGTGTACATGTCGTAGCCATAGAGACCAGGGAGGTAACCATCAACCTGGACACCTACCGAGAAGCGACCTTGGCGGTAGTCTACCTTGAGGTAGTCGTTCGAACCAAAGTTGCCACGAATACGATCCTCGGGCTTATCGAGGCCCAACTCCACCATTCGCTTATCGGGGGCATAGTAAATGTTGTTGCTCTCCAAAGCTACCGAGATTTGACCATTGCCCACCTTAATCTGTGCAGATGCCTCGTTAGTAGCCAATGTAGCAGCGAACAAAACGCCGATAAAGAGTAAAAATTTCTTCATTTCGTATAGTTTATATTTCGGCATAAGGGGAGTTGCGGCTGCCCACAACTCCCTATGCCATCAGTTTAGTTAATGTTACTGAAGTGCCTTAATCTCCTCGAAGAGCTCCTGCTCGCTACCTGGGGTGTAGCCCGAGTGTGAAGCGATGATGTTGCCATCACCATCAACAACGAAGGTGTGTGGTGTAAGGCTCACGTTCATGGCGCGCTTGAAGTCCTGGTTCTTGTCGTAGAGACATACGAAGTCGTCCCAACCCTGGCCCTGGGTCATAGCGCGAGCGCGGCTTACGGTACGAGCATCGTCAACAGAGACTGCTACAACCTTCATATCCACCTCATCGAGCCAGTCGTAGAGGTTGTCGTTGATGGCGTTGAGTTCCATCACACATGGCTTACATGTTGTAGACCAGAATGAGATAATCATAGGAGTGCCGTCAGCAAGCTCTGTAACAGAGATTGTCTTACCATCCTGAGTCTCAACCTTCACATCGGGAAGTGACTGTGCTGAAGCTGTGAAGCCAATCATAAGGCCAAGCATCAAAACCATTAGCTTTTTCATAATAAATCTGAAATTTTAAGTTAACAATTATTCTCTATTCCCATATACGAAGAGCTTTGCTACGTCTGGCATAGTGGCTATGCTCTCCACCTTTTAACGCAATAATTGGCTGGCTTCTTATACCATATCCAATTTATTTGTGCGCAAGATAGTGATTTTTCACCAAATTAAAGCAAGATGTGGCAAAAAAAATGGTGACCCGCCAAAAATGAGGGGTGAACGGTAGTCCGTAAGAGTAGAGATGCGAGATGAAAGTGCAAAGATATACTGGTTGTGCCCGTATCTATTGCTCACTGATAATATTGCTCATTGATAAGAAGGAGAGCTTTGTCGTGGACAACGCTCTCCTTCATCTCGAACTATATCTGCTTGCGCATGCGGGCAACGGGAATGTCGAGCATCTCGCGATACTTCGCCACCGTGCGGCGGGCAATGCGGTAGCCCTTGTCGTTGAGAATCTCCATCAGGGTCTCGTCGGTGAGTGGGTGACGCTTGTCCTCCGTGTCGATACACTCCTGCAGGATGGTCTTAATCTCGTGGCTCGACACCTCCTCGCCCGATGTCGTCTGCATACCCTCCGAGAATAGCGACTTTAGAAGTATTATGCCGAACGAGGTCTGTATGTATTTGCTGTTTACAACTCGTGATATTGTCGACACATCGAGTTCCGTGCGGTCGGCGATATCCTTGAGTATCATAGGCTTGAGTTTGCTCTTGTCGCCATCCTGAAAGTAGTCGCGCTGGAAGTCGAGAATAGTCTGCATGGTGCGCATTAGGGTGTCGTGGCGCTGCTTGATAGCCGAGATAAACCACTTTGCCGAGTCAATCTTCGACTTTACGAACTGCACCGCCTCGCGGTCTTTGGCCTTGACGGTGCCATCGGGGGCTATCATGTCGCGTATCATGTCGCGGTAGCGGCGCGATATGCGTACCTCGGGGACGCCTGCCGAGTTGAGCGATAGGCGCAGTGTGCCGTCGGTATTATCCAACAGGAAGTCGGGAACGATATATGGCGTGGTGTCGACACCACCCTCGGCATAGAGGTTGCCTGGCTTGGGCGACAGCGTGCGTATATGCTCTATCGCCTCGCGGAACGCATCCTCCGAGACGCCGAGACGCGCTATAAGGCGCTCGTAGTGCTTCTTGGCGAAGCTCTCGAAGTAAGACGCAACGATCTTGTGTGCCAACAGCTTTGTTGGCGTGTCGAGGTGCTGGCGCTCCATCTGAAGGAGTAGGCACTCCTGCAACGAGCGGGCACCGATACCTGCGGGCTCAAGCTCGTGGACTATGTGTAGCACGCGCTCTATCTCCTCGGGCGGCACCTCTATGCCGCGTGTAAAGGCGAGGTCGTCGGAGAGCGACTGCATGTCGCGGCGCAGGTAGCCATCGTCGTCGATGCTGCCAACGATATATGCTGCTATGGTAAGCTCCTCGTCCGTAAGCGAGCGGAAGCGTAGCTGCTCGACAAGAGACTCGCCGAGTGAGCGTGCCTCGGTGATATATACGGGGCGCTCCTTATCGTCTTTCGAGAAGTTGTTGATACGCGCCTTGTAGGAGGGTGTGTCATCCTCCTTGCCTATATAGTCATCGACGGATATCTTCTCGGGTGCCTCCTCGCTATCCTGCTGTGCCTCGGTATCCTCCTCTAAGACAATATTATCCTCTATCTCACGCTTGATGCGCTCCTCGAGCTGCATTGTGGGTAGCTCGAGAAGCTTAATCATCTGTATCTGTTGCGGCGAGATCTTGGTCTGCAACGCAATTGTCTGTTGGAGGTGGTTTGCCATAGCTCAACGATATCTTATTTAATAAAAAACGGTCGACCTTGTGAGTCGGCCGTTTGTAAGGCATAAGGTATTGTGGCTTAGAACTCTGCATTCTTTGGTGTACGGGGGAATGGTATCACATCGCGGATGTTGCCCATACCCGTAACGAAGAGTAGCAGACGCTCGAAGCCCAAGCCGAAGCCCGAGTGAGGTGCCGAACCCCAACGACGTGTGTCGAGGTACCACCACAGCTCCTTGCGGCTCATGCCTAACTCATCTACCCTTGCACAAAGCTTGCCAAAGTCTGCCTCGCGCTCCGAACCACCGATAATTTCACCAATTTGTGGGAACAAAACGTCCATAGCGCGTACGGTCTTGCCGTCGTCGTTCTGCTTCATGTAGAAGGCCTTGATCTCCTTTGGATAGTTGATAAGGATTACAGGGCGCTTGAAGTGCTCCTCAACCAAGTAGCGCTCGTGCTCCGACTGAAGGTCGCAACCCCAGTCGCATGGGAACTCGAACTTCTTGCCCGAAGCCTTCAATATCTCGATACCCTCGGTGTAGTCGAGGCGTACGAAGTCGTTGTCGAGGACAAACTGAAGGCGCTCCAAGAGACCCTTGTCCCACATCTTATTCATAAACTCGAGGTCCTCACGGCAGTTCTCCAACGCATAGCGAATCAAGTACTTGAGGAAGTCCTCGGCGAGATCCATGTCGTCCTGCAACTCGTAAAATGCCATCTCGGGCTCAATCATCCAGAACTCGGCAAGGTGACGAGGTGTGTTAGAGTTCTCGGCACGGAATGTAGGGCCAAAGGTGTATATCTGACCGAGTGCCAAGGCACCAAGCTCACCCTCAAGCTGACCCGATACCGTAAGGCTGCAGTGCTTGCCGAAGAAGTCCTGAGTGTAGTCTACCGTACCATCCTCGTTGCGTGGAGGATTCTGCATATCGAGTGTCGACACGTTGAACATTGCGCCAGCGCCCTCACAGTCCGAAGCAGTGATAAGTGGAGTATGTAGGTAGTAGAAACCTCTGTCGTTGAAGTACTTGTGGATGGCGTATGCCATGGCATGGCGGATACGCAACACAGCACCGAAGGTGTTTGTTCGTGGACGCAAGTATGCGATGTCGCGCAAGAACTCCAATGAGTGACCCTTCTTCTGGAGTGGGTATGTCTCGGGGTCGGCAGTGCCATAAACCTCAATCTTTGAGGCCTGCACCTCGACACCCTGGCCTGCGCCGAGTGATGCTACAAGAGTACCATCCACTCGAAGGCATGCGCCTGTTGTTACGCTCTTAAGCTCTGCTTCGTCAATCTTCGTGAGGTCTACAACAACCTGAATGTTGGCAACGCACGAGCCGTCGTTGAGGGCGATAAACGCAACATTCTTGTTGCCGCGCTTTGTGCGTACCCAGCCCTTAACAGTGATATCTCTGCCATCACCCTCCATCTTGAGGATCTCGGCAATTCGTGTAAGTTTCATAATTGTATATAATTTTTTGTCTCTATATTCGTTACATGAACAACGCGATAACGGCTGTTTAATCGTGCAAAATTACTAAAAAAAATGTAAACGATTGCAGATTGATGGCTTTTTTGTACCTTTGTGCTAAACTATTGTTATGAGAAGGAGCTTTTTATTCACAATAATCTGCCTCGCTGCGACACTTTTCGCTGTCGACACACTATCGGCGCAGGCGCATATCCATCGTAGCGAGTTCATCTGCTACGACAAGCGTGAGGATGCCAAGAGCGACATCCGCACAAGTATTGATAAGTACCTTACGGTGGCGCCCGCCTTGCAGTTCGAGAGTGACGAGGGGGTGGTGCGTGCCGTCTATGAGCAGATGTTTGAGGTGCCTCCCGCATGGCTCGACTATAACGCCTACCTACATATCGAGAATGTCGGGGCGGACTATACACTCTTCATAAATGGTGTGCAGGTGTCGGCACCCCAAGACCAGTTTACACCTGCCGATTTCTACATCTCTCCATATATTGACGAGGGCGCTAACCTCTTGGCGATTGTCGTTGTCGAAGAGCCATATATGGAGTATTTAGACGAGACCCTCGAGCAGCCACAGCGCACACAGTTCGAGAATAGCTACATCTTTGCGCAGCGTCGCCTCGCCGTATACGACTTTAATGTGCGTATGGTGCCCGACTCTCTCGACCGCTTTGCCGAGCTACACTTGGATGTCATTGCCGATAACTCGTTCGATACCGATGAGACAATAGCCATTGGCTACGACATATACGCTCCCGATGGTAAGCTTATGGAGTATAGCGTCAACGACTTGGAGCTCGCCCCAAGGTCGCGCGACACACTCCGCTTTAGACCATACATATACCACTCTAATCCTAACCGCTGGTCGCCCTCAAACCCCAAGCTCTACGACCTTATGCTCTATGTCAAGCGTAGCAGCATCCTCTGGGAGTATATCCCCATCAAGGTGGGCTTTGCGGAGTATGGCTATAACGACAAGGGTGAGATTACAGCATTCGGCAAGGCCATAACGCTTAACAAGAGCCGCTATAACGCTGCTGTCGATAGGGCAACGACCGAGAAGGAGGTTAAGGCTCTCAAGGCGAAGGGCATCAACTGCCTATGCCCCGACTACCCACAGCCGCGCTGGTTCTACGACGTGTGTGACAAGGTGGGTATCTATGTCATCGACTGTGCGGCAATATCGTCGCCTACCGATAGCGGCAATCGCAATGTCGGCGGCACACCTGCCAATGCCCCCGAGCTTCTCGATGCCTACCTTATGCGTGTCGAGGCTATGTATCGACGAGCACAAAACCATGTCTCGATTATCGCCTTCCGACTTGGTGGCGATAGCTCGGGTAATGGATATAATATGTATAAGGCGTACGAGCTTCTGAAATCATATGGCGATAGCCGCGCCATCATCTATGGTGGTGCCGAGGGAGAGTGGAACAGCGACATTTAATATACAATGAATATCGAGCTGATAGTTGTCGGTAAGACCGATATGAAGGAGGTCGAGGCGTTGGTGACGATGTATACCAAGCGCCTGAACCACTATGTCAAGTTTGCCATCACGACTATTGCCGATGTGCGTAATACGAAGAAGCTCTCGGAGGCGGAGCAGAAGCGTCTCGAGGGTGAGCAGATACTGCGCCTTGTGGCGGAGTCGGATAGCGTTGTGCTCCTCGATGAGCATGGCGCCGAGCTACGCTCCATAGAGTTTGCCGAGCTGCTACAACGCCGCATGTCGGCAGGCACCAAGCGTCTTATCTTTGTCATAGGTGGCCCCTATGGCTTCTCAGAGGCGGTGTACCAAAGGGCAAACAGCAAGCTGTCGCTCTCAAAGATGACCTTCTCGCACCAGATAGTGCGTGCCATATTCACCGAGCAGCTATACCGCGCCTTCACCATTCTGCGCAACGAGCCCTACCACCACGAGTAGGGGATACTCAATGCGATAAATAGTCGAGTTTTAACCCTTTTGGCGTCTCTATTTTGATGCGCTATCCCATCTGTATTGACGGCCGAAACGGTCTGTGGCAATAATCGAAATATGGCTATTTGGCTCGGTGCGACGACAACGGAAATAGCCCTTGTTTGGGTGTGCCGAGCGGCGTAGTCGCTGCATTATAATATCCTCATACTGAGCCTCATGCTCCACATAGTGCATATATCCAGGGTCGCAAATCTCGATATGCTCCATCGCACCTCGATTTTCGCCATTCTCCATCCACTCAACGCGCCACATCTTGTCCCAGCCGATGACCTTTGCGATAATGTTGTCTTCGTAATTTTTCGTTTCGCTCTCCTGCCATACTATAAGGGCCTTGTTTGTTGGCCCTCCGAGTAGGCGGTGTTGCCACATCCACACATCGTCGCGCTCCTCGATGCAGAGCACGCCGCGTGGTGTGCCGTCCGAGCACATTGGCGCAAACCATAGATTGCCATTCACCTGTGCTACGCTATGCTCTATGGTGGTGGCGGTGATGTCGGCCGTAGCATGACGGTGTCGGTGGCCGGTGACGAAGTGTAGCTCGCGCCCTTTAGCAAGGCGTATCAGTCGCTTGGCATAGGGCAGTGCCTCGCCTGTGCGGTAGTCGACGGCAGGGGCGTGCATAAGTATTGCAATGCGCTGGTTGTCGTCGAGTTGTCTTAGTTCGCGTCGTAGCCATCGTAGCTGCTCACGGCTGATGCCAATGGAGTAGCTGTCGTAGTTCTCATAGTCTATGTTGTCGAGGGCAAAAAGGCGTGTGTCGCCCATGGCGAAGGTGTAGTATCGCTCGCCGAATGTCTCGATGTAGTGGCTCTCGGCAAGGGGCTCGTTGCCATCAATGGCGCGGTCGTGGTCATGGTTGCCGATGACGGCATATACGGGTACGCCGAGCTCTTCGAAGAGCGCCTTGACGCGGGGTAGATACTCCATCGTATCCCACACCTCATCGCCCGTGAGGAGTATGGCGGTGGGGTAGCCCGAACTCTTATACTCCTCGACGATAGCGCCTATCTCTGGGATTATATCCCGCTCAAGGTCAACTATCTGTGCCTCGGTCTGTGGCTGTGGGTCGCCCACGACAATAAGGTTGAACCCTCGGCTTGGTGTGGGGCTCTGTGCATATAGGTTGCCGCTCGCGAAGAGCAGCATGGTGGCGATAATTTTGATAACTCTCGTCATAGTGGACATTGCTCTTTTACAGGGCAAAGGTAGCTAATTCCAATAAAAAAGCAACTGCCGACCCTAAAATCGTCGCTCGCGCGTACGCACAATGAGAAAATTTTTACTACCTTTGTCGAGTTATGGAGAATTTTGTAGTATCAGCAAGAAAGTATCGCCCCCAGACCTTTGTTTCGGTTGTGGGGCAGCGTCATATCACCACGACACTCAAGAATGCTATCGAGCGCGGTCAGTTAGCTCATGCCTACCTCTTCTGCGGTCCGCGTGGTGTGGGTAAGACCACCTGTGCGCGTATCTTTGCCAAGGCCATAAACTGTCTTAACCCGCAGGGTGGCGAGGCGTGCAACGAGTGTGAGTCGTGCCGTTCGTTCAACGAGGGGCGTTCGCTCAATGTCCACGAGCTGGATGCTGCGTCGAACAACTCGGTCGACGATATCCGCAACCTCATAGAGCAGGTGCGTGTCATCCCGCAGGTGGGTCGCTACTCGGTATTCGTTATCGACGAGGTGCACATGCTCTCTACGGCGGCATTCAACGCCTTCTTGAAGACCTTGGAGGAGCCACCACAGCACGCCATATTTATCTTGGCAACAACCGAGAAGCACAAGATTATACCTACCATCTTGTCGCGATGCCAGATATACGACTTCAACCGCATAAAGGTTGAGGATGGTGTTGAGTACTTGCGCTATATAGCATCGCAGGAGGGCGTAACGGCTGATGACGAGGCGCTCAACCTCATCGCTCACAAGGCCGATGGTGGTATGCGTGATGCTCTGTCGATGTTCGATAAGGCGGTATCGTTCTGTGGCACGTCGCTTAACTATAAGGATGTGGCAGCTACGCTCAACGTCCTCGACTACGATACCTACTTCTCGATAACGGATATGCTCGTAGAGGGTCGATATGTCGATGCCTTGATACTCTTCGACAATGTGCTTTCACGAGGCTTCTCGCCACATATCTTTGTCACAGGCCTGAATGCCCACATGCGCGACTTGCTTATGGCCAAGGGTCCTGCCGCAGGACTTATCGAGTTTACGGGTACGCTCGTGGAGAGATACAAGCAGCAGGCGGCACGATGCAGTGAGGAGCTACTGTTCAATGCCATATCACTACTCACGGAGGCTGACGGCAAGATACGCCAATCATCAAATCAGCGATTGCTTGTGGAACTGGGACTTATGAAGATTGCGGGTCTCGGTCAAAAAAAAAATGACGAGGTAGGTATCCTCACCTTCGACACCGACATTGCGCTGCCCGATATCCCAATGGCACTCCTCACCCCTGCGGTAGCACCACAGCCAGCACCGAGGGTGGAGACGCCACAGCCAGTGCCACAGCCAGCACCGAGGGCGGAGGCACCACAAGAGGCAGTATCGCAAGTGGCAAGGAGCGAGGGCGCAACGGGGCTGAGCGAGGGAGCAACAGTAGCGAACGAGGGCGCAAAGGTAGCAAATGTTAGCGAGGGTGTGACGCCAGCAACGACTGTGCGTTCACGACAGCCAAGGCGAAGCACATCGGTGGGCGTCTCTATAAGCTCATTGATGGGTGGCTCGGCAAAGACCGCAACGGAGCTTGCCGATGAGGCGCTCAAGGCAGTGCGCAAGGAGATAGACCCCGCGAGCGAGCAGAAGATAATGGCTATCAAGGAGCGCTGGGTGGAGAGCCTCATGCAGAGCCGTCCACGCCAAGGTGTAGTCTTCGATACGATGACCGTAGAGGGCAACACCGTGGTGGTTAGCGTAGCCTCAAAGTCGGCAGAGGAGGAGATTGCGCACCAGAAGATAGAGCTACTCAACGAGATTGCCGAGGTTGCGGGTGTCAACGGAGCCCTCGAGATGCGCATAGTCCTCAACGAGCAGGTCCGTGTGGCACGCCCCATAACCCTCGAGGATAGACTAAAACACCTCGTATCGAAGAACGACCGCATAAAGCAGATGATTGAACAGTTGGAGCTCGATGCCGAGTAGTCTTTACTGTCGGCGCGGCATTAACCAAGGAGAGTGACGCAATAAATGGGAGAAATAACCGAAGAAAAGATATAACTAAACGATAGAGATTGTATGAAAGATTTTGTTCAGGAACTCGAGTGGCGCGGTATGATACATACCATCATGCCCGGCGCTAAAGAGCAGTTGCAGAAGGAGATGACCACGGCATACTTGGGTATCGACCCAACAGCCGACTCGCTACATATTGGCCACCTCGTGGGTGTCATGATATTGAAGCACTTCCAGATGTGTGGCCACCGCCCCATCGCCCTTATCGGTGGTGCTACGGGCATGATTGGTGACCCCTCGGGTAAGTCGCAGGAGCGCAACCTCCTCGATGAGGCTACGCTACGCCACAACCAGGAGGCTATCAAGAACCAGCTTGCCAAGCTCATAGACTTCGACTCTACGGCCGAGAACCACGCCCTGCTCGTAAACAACTACGACTGGATGAAGGAGTTCTCGTTCCTTGACTTTGCGCGTGACATCGGCAAGTGCATCACCGTTAACTATATGATGGCGAAGGACTCTGTTAAAAAGCGCTTCAATGGCGAGGGCTCGGCATGTCGTTCACGGAGTTTACATACCAGCTATTGCAGGGTTATGACTTCTTGCACCTATACCAGGAGTATGGCTGTAAAGTACAGCTCGGTGGTGCAGACCAGTGGGGTAACATAACTACTGGTACGGAGCTTATACGCCGTAAGCTCGGCATTGAGGCTGAGGCATTTGCCATAACATGCCCACTTATCACAAAGGCCGATGGCACGAAGTTTGGCAAGACCGAGTCGGGTAACGTATGGCTTGATGCTCGCTACACCTCGCCATATAAGTTCTACCAGTTCTGGCTCAATGTGAGTGATGATGATGCCAAGCGCTACATCAAGATATTCACCCTGCTCGACCGCGAGACTATCGAGACACTTATCAAGGAGCACGACGAGGCGCCACACCTACGCATCCTTCAGAAGCGTCTTGCCGAGGAGGTGACTACAATGATACACTCGAAGGAGGAGCTCGAGAAGGCGCAGGCAGCAACGAACATCCTCTTCGGTAATGCCACCTCGGAGGCGTTGCGCTCGTTGGATGAGACGACATTGTTGCAGGTATTCGACGGTGTGCCACATTTCACTATCTCGCGTGACGACCTCGGCAAGCCATTCATCGACATCATAGCCGACATATGCAAGGTATTCCCCTCGAAGGGCGAGTGCCGCAAGATGGTGCAGGGTGGCGGCGTGCAGCTCAACAAGGAGAAGGTGACGGATGCCATGCGCGAGGTTGGTGAGGGCGACCTCATCGCTGGTAAGTACCTCTTGGCACAGCGCGGCAAGAAGAACTACTACCTAATAATCGTTGAGTAACGCCGTGAAGCCTATATATACCATACGCCTTGAGGGCATATATGTTCGTGCGTTCCACGGCTGCTACGACCTTGAGCAGCAGGTGGGCAATCGCTTTCGTGTCGACTTGGCGATACGCACACCTTTGGGTGATTTGCCATCGTCGGACGATGTGCGCGAGGCGGTAAACTACCTCACCGTATACGAGATTGTGGAGCGTACCATGCAGCGCACGCAGCACACCATTGAGGCTGCGGCAGCCAACATCATCGAGGCCATCAGAGATGAGTTTTCGGAGATTGTTGAGGTGGAGTGCACCGTGGCGAAGATAGCACCACCTCTCGGAGGTAAGGTTGATAAGGTAAGTGTAACATTAATTGGATAGCACAATGGCTGAACAGAGTGTAAAGCGTGGTGGCTTCGGTGGTAAGCTCGCCGCGATACTTGCTGCCGCGGGCTCGGCAATAGGCCTCGGCAATATATGGCGTTTTCCCTACATCACCTCGGAGCATGGTGGTGGCGCCTTCATCTTGATATATCTCGGTTGTATCCTCTTGTTGGGACTACCGCTACTCATCGCCGAGTTCTCGGTGGGTCACAACTCGAAGAGTAACCCCGTGGATGCCTTCTCGAAGATTCGTAAGGGCTGGGGCTGGCTGGGTGCTGCGGGTCTCATCTCGGTGACACTCATCATGGGCTACTACTTCGTAATCTCGGGCTGGACGGTAAACTATGCCGTGTCGTCGGCGACCGATAGCATAGGTAGCAACTATGATGGTTTCTTTGCCGACTTTACGACGTCCACATGGGCACCGTTGCTCTTTACCTACGCCTTTATCTTTGCCAACCACTTCATCATCATGGGCGGTGTTCAGGGCGGTATCGAGAAGGCGTCGAAGTTGATGATGCCACTCCTCTTCGCCATACTTATCACCTTGGCAGTATACTCGCTATGGATGCCATCGGGACGCGAGGCGTTGGGTAGCGTCTTTACGCCCGACTTCTCGAAGGTTTCGGGCAAGACCTTCCTTGATGCTATGGGTCAGGCATTCTTCACCCTCTCGATAGGTATGGGCGCAATGCTCATCTACGGCTCGTACTTCAAGAAGGGCACCAAGATATCGGGTACGGCAATTAGTGTTGTGTCGCTCGATACGTTTGTGGCAATCATAGCCGCCATCATCATCTTCTCGGCAGGCGTCGAGGATGTTAAGGGTCCTCAGCTCGCCTTTGTAGCTATGCCAAAGGTATTCTCGGCGATGCCCGCAGGTAACATCTGGGCGATGCTCTTCTTCTTGTTGTTGGGTCTTGCGGCACTCTCGTCGACAATATCTATGCACGAGGCTGTGACATCGTACTTCGTCGAGAAGCGCGGTATGTCGCGTAGGAGAGGTGCGTGGCTCGTTACGGGAATTGCCCTAACCCTTGCTACCATAGCATCACTATCAATGGGTCCGTGGAGCGACTTTACGGTCGTTGGCATGAACATATTTGACCTCTTGGATAACTTCACCGCTATTATCATGTTGCCTATCCTCGGTATCATGACTGCGGTATTCGTGGGTTGGATATGGCGAAAGGAGGATATGAAGGCGGAGCTTACGGCAGAGGGTGGCATCGACAAGGCGACATACCCATTTATCCGCTTCCTCTTGAAGTGGGTATGTCCCGTACTGGTGTCGGTGGTATTCATCTTCGGTCTAATCGACTTCATTAGTACTTTGTAAAGCAGACTATTAATCACAAATAACTCAATAAACACTACAAAGATGGCTGATTTCATCTATCAGGAGCCGTTCCCTATCCAGGCGGATAAGACGGAGTATCGCCTTCTCACGAAGGACTATGTTAAGGTCGTTGAGTGCGACGGTCGTAAGATTTTGAAAGTTGACCCCAAGGGTCTTGAGCTTTTGGCAAAGGAGGCATATAGCGACGTATCGTTCTACTTGCGTGCATCACACCTCCAGAAGCTCGCTAACATCCTCAAGGATCCCGAGGCTACCGACAACGATAAGTTCGTAGCATACACCATGCTCATGAACCAGTGTGTTGCTGCCGAGGGCGAGTTGCCAACATGTCAGGATACTGGTACAGCAATATGTATCGGTCATAAGGGCGAGGATGTATATACGGGTGCTAACGATGCAGAGTGCATCTCACGCGGTGTATACGAGACCTACAAGGAGCGCAACTTGCGCTACTCACAGGTTGTGCCCTTCACCATGACCGAGGAGAAGAACTCGGCAACCAACCTTCCAGCACAGATTGACATCTACGCTGGTCACCCAGGCATGGAGTATGAGTTCTTGTTCATCACCAAGGGGGGTGGCTCGGCTAATAAGACCTTCCTCTATCAGCAGACAAAGGCCCTCCTTAACGAGGAGTCACTCACCAAGTTCATCAAGGAGCATATCCTCGATCTCGGTACCTCGGCATGTCCCCCTTATCACCTTGCAATATGTATCGGTGGTACATCGGCAGAGATGTGTCTCTCGACCGTAAAGAAGGCTTCGGCAGGCTATCTTGACGAGCTCCCTACATCGGGTAACGAGGGTGGCCGTTGCTTCCGCGACTTGGAGTGGGAGGCAAAGGTTGAGAAGATTTGCCAGGAGATAGGCCTCGGTGCGCAGTTTGGTGGTAAGTACTATGTTCACGATGTGCGCGTCATCCGTGCTCCACGCCACGCAGCATCATGCCCCGTAGCTATCGGCGTTAGCTGCTCGGCAGACCGTAACATCAAGGCTAAGATTACCCCCGAGGGTATCTTCCTTGAGCAATTGGAGAAGAACCCTGCACGCTTCCTTCCAGCAGAGGCTCCTGCAATGTCACCAGCCGTAGACATCGACCTCGATGAGGGTATGGATAAGGTGCGCGAGATATTGTCGAAGTATCCTATCAAGACACGCCTTAACCTCAAGGGTACGTTGGTTGTAGCACGCGATATCGCTCACGCTCGCATCAAGCAGATGCTCGACGAGGGTAAGCCTATGCCCGAGTACTTCAAGAAGCATCCTGTATACTATGCTGGCCCTGCAAAGACCCCAGCAGGCATGGCATCAGGTTCGTTTGGCCCTACCACAGCAGGTCGTATGGACTCATACGTTGACCTCTTCCAGAAGGCGGGTGGCTCTATGGTGATGGTGGCAAAGGGTAACCGCTCACAGCAGGTGACCGACGCATGTAAGAACAATGGCGGCTTCTACCTCGGCTCTATCGGTGGCCCAGCAGCTATTCTTGCGAAGAACTCTATTAAGAGCGTCGAGGTCGTAGACTTCGAGGAGCTCGGCATGGAGGCTGTGCGTAAGATATATGTCGAGAACTTCCCTGCATTCATCATCGTTGATGATAAGGGCAATGACTTCTTCGCCGACTTCCAGCACTAATAGATAAGGTTTAGAGAGGGGAGAGCCTCGTCTCCTCTCCTCTCTCATCTTTTGAGATGGCTCAATTTGCTATCTTGCGTACTAAAACCGCGTGGTGATACGTTGGTACTAAACGGAACAATATTGATATTGATGAAAAGAGTCTTTATATCTCGATTTCTACCGCTCATCGTAGCGATGCTTCTTGGCGTGGTGTCGTCGTGGGCACAGGTGTCGTTTACTGCTAATGCTCCCTCTCTCGTGGAGAAGAGTGGTAGACCCTTTCAGGTTGAGTTTACTGTCGATGCAGAACCCGATCGTGGTAGTCTCGTAGCCCCCTCGTTTGAGGGCTTCGATGTGCTGGCAGGTCCTGCAACCTCGGTAGGTCAGTCGGTGCAGTTTATCAATGGCAAGCAGACGTCAAGCTACACATGTACCTACACCTATACACTCAAGGCTAAGAGCAGCGGTAAATATACGGTGGGTCAAGCTACTATTAAGGTCGATGGCAAGCAGTATGCTACAAATCCTATAACCATAGAGGTTATCGAGGGGCGTAGTGACGATGCAGGCTCGACAAGCAACCGTACTAAAGATGGCGTAGTTCTGCGTTGGGAGCTATCCGATAGAGAGATATATAAGGGTGAGGCGGTGCGTGCATCACTTGTCTTATACTATAACGTCAATATCCAGAATATCACCAACTATGTGATGGGGACCTTCGAAAATTTCTGGTCGCAGGAGTTGCAGGTGCCATCACCCGACTCGCGTGCCGAGTATAACGGCCGTGTATACAACACCTTTAAGATTGCCGAATACCTATTAATACCCCAGAGCAGTGGCAATATAACTCTTCCCGAGGCGAGCCTCGATGCCATTGTTTTGGTGCCATCCGAAGATGGTTACTACGACATGTTCTTTGGTCGACAGTGGGACGAGGAGGTACATACGTTGGCTACCAAGGCGACGAGCATCAAGGTTAAGGAGTTCCCCAAGGGCGCTCCAGCGTCGTTTAGAGGTGCTGTTGGTAACTTCACCTGGGAGTATACGCTACCCCAAGAGTCGATAGATATAAATAGTAGCAGTAAGGTGAGTGTGACGATTAGTGGCGAGGGTAACCTCAAGTTCATCACTGCTCCCGAGTTTACGCTGCCCAAATCCTTCGAGGTCTACGATACGACCATCGAAGAGAGCATACAAAATACGAATAGTGGCGTTCAAGGTCATATAACATATAGCTACCCCTTTGTTGCGCGAGCTGCGGGTGACTTCGAAATATCGCCTATCGAGTTCACCTACTTCAACCCATCGACCGAGCGATATGAGACCCTTACGACAGGGCAAATAACCCTCAATGTGGTAGATGTCTATGCCACGAAGGCTGCGCGTGGTGGTGCATACAACGAGTCACTGGCAATTCCCGTGGGCAGCCCTATGCCCGCAAGGTCATATAGTGCGGCTGGTGATATACGACACATACGCTACATCAAGGATGATGCGTTGCCTACGTCGAAGAGCGATATGTTGCTCTTCAGTAACACCTACTGGCTGATTATCCTCGCGTGCGTTGTTTTGTTTGTTGCCATCTTTGTCATCATGCGTCAGCGTATACGCGCCAACCGTAATGTCGTGGCACGACGCATGAAGCGTGCCGATAAGGTTGCCATACAACGCCTGCGCATGGCTAATAAGTCGATGAAGGAGGGTGACCGCCATGCCTTCTACGAAGAGATACTTCGCGCTATGTGGGGCTACATCAGCGATAAGTTTAACATCCCCGTAGCAAACCTTACGAAGGAGACCATCCGCGAGGTCCTCTCACATCGTGGTGTGGATGATGCAGATGTTGAGCAGTTCTGCCAGATTATCTCGCGTGCCGACGAGGCGCAGTATGCTCCGATGGTGGATGACGATATGAGTGGCGTATATATGGATGCCGTGGATGCTATCTCAAAGATAGAGTCGGCCGTAAAACACTAAGAGTATGAAGAGAGTACACTATATAATATGTAGCCTGCTTGTCAGTCTCGCCGCTGTTGGTGTGACAACCCCTGTGCAGGCCTCGGAGGCTGAGGCGCAGCAGCTATGGAGAGCGGGAAATAGCGCCTATGCAGCTGCCGAATACGACATGGCAATAGATTGCTATAAGGCAATCCTTGAGATGGGTTATGAGAGCGATGTGCTCTATTATAACCTCGGTAATGCCTACTTCAAGCGTGGCGAGAGCAATGTGGCAACAGATGGAGTGACGGCCTTCTGCTCGGGAGAGTTGGGTTATGCCATACTCAATTACGAACGAGCCCTGAAGCTAAATCCCGCTATGGAGGATGCGCAGTACAACCTGAAGCATGCCAATAAGCTCCTCACGAATGTCCCCAAGCCCGTGCCTCAAAACTTCGTAACAAACATCTGGCGCTCGATGAGTGGGATAGCAGGTTCGAATACCTGGGCCGTCGTCTCGTTGGTGATGTTTGGCGCAACCCTCGCCTTGGTGTTGGTATACCTTCTTGTGGGTAGAATAGGGCTACGCAAGCTCTCCTTCTTTGGCGCTATTGTGACACTCCTTATCTTCATCGTGACGACAGCCTTTGCCGTCACCCAGCGCTCTTGGCAGCTCGATGATAGCCGTGCCATCATCGTCTATAATGGTGAGGCTAATATTCACCCCGAGCCAAATAAGTCGTCGCCCAAGATACGCTCATATACACAGGGCATCGCTGTTGAGGTGTTGAGTGGCGATAGCGAGTGGTCCGAGGTGCGATTTGCCGATGGCGAGAAGGGGTGGATTCGTACCGATTATATCGAGAAAATATAGCCTAAGCCCGATACGCGTTATGTCGAGACTCTTGGAAAACGTATGCTCCGAGTTGCAACGCCTGCCAGGCATAGGTCGCCGTACGGCACTGCGCCTCGCGATGCACATCCTTAAGATGGAGGGCGAGCATGTCGACTCTTTGGCGCAGAGCATCTCGCGCTTCAGACACGATGTGCGCTATTGCCGTAGCTGTAATAACCTATCGGATAGTGATATATGCCCTATATGTATCGACGAGCGCCGTGACCGCTCGACGATATGTGTTGTCGAGCAGGTGCAGGACCTTATGTCAATCGAGAATACAGGTCAGTACCATGGCTTGTACCATGTCTTGGGTGGCGTTATATCGCCCATGCAGGGTATAGGACCCTCGGATTTGAAGATAGATCTTCTTGCCGATAAGCTTCTCACGGGCGAGGTCAAGGAGGTTATCATCGCCATATCTACCTCGGTCGAGGGTGAGACTACGCTCTTCTATCTAACGAACCGCCTACGAGCCTTTCCTGATGTTAGGGTTACGACCATCGCACGCGGTATAGGCTTTGGCGATGAGTTAGAGTATGTTGATGAACTCACTATCACCCACGCGCTGATGAATCGTCGCGAGGTGAAGTAACAGATAGTCATGGATGTTTTGTAATCAGCAGTGGTGCATGGATGCACTGTTGCTGATTACTCTCTTTTCTTGGGGAAGTAGTCACGCTTGCTGACGTGCGTGTAGTACTGTTGCAGTGTTGCCTTTGCAAGTGAGTCGGCACGCTCGACATCTACCTCGGACGATATGTCGCGGGTGTGCTTAAGGTCGTCGTAGGCGTATGCCCCGAGTGCCGCAGTGCCGCTAAAGTCCATCACAAAGTCATCCATAAGTGCCGTATAGCTGTAACCCGTGCGTATGAGTGTAAATGGCTCGCGGTGTGGCTCGTTGAAGATGTCGCGACCTATGGCAAAGTAGGGCTCGTCGTTGCCCATGATGCCTAATACCGTAGGCATTATGTCTACCTGTGAGACGATGTGATTGTAGCGTTGTGGCTCTATTGCTCCGTTTGGCGTGTACATGAAGCCAACAATATGGAAACAGCCAGGGAGGTGTAGCGTGCGCTGAGCCATACGCTCGCTCGACACATGGTCGGCAACAAACACGAAGAGCGTATTCTGGAACCACTCCTCACCCTTATACTTATCCATAAAGCGACCTATTGCACGGTCGGTATAGGCTATGGGTTGATGATTAAGTGTTGTGCCCTTAGGCAGCTCACCTCTGGCGTGGTCTGGCACGTTGAAGGGGTGGTGCGATGTGAGTGTAAATATGCTGGCGAAGAAGGGCTCCTGGGTCTTGCCAAGCACCTCTCCCATATAGTCCATGAAGGGCTCGTCCCATATACCCCATGCGCCGTCGAAGTCCTTGTCACCGCGACGCTCCTCGTATGTATCCATGCTGTATAGCTCCTCGATGCCGGCTATATGGGCGTATGCGCCAAATCCCATCGAGCCATGCTCCGAGCCACAGAAGAAGGCTGTCTTATACCCCTTATCGGCGAGCATCTTGGGTAGCGGACGGCACTCGGCTATGGACTCTGGCATAAGCATAAACGACGATTCGTATGATGGTGTTGAGCTCCATATTGCAGGTGGCGCTGCGATGCTTGTATGTCCATTGGCGTAGCACCTATCAAACACCAAGCCCTGCTGCATGAGCTTGTCGAGGTTGGGGGTGTATCCCTTGCCTGTATGCTCCTCGGGCATAAGGTATGCCGAGTGCTCGGCGGAGAAGCTCTCGAGGATGAAGATCATGACATTGTACCCCTTGCAGCGACCATACATCTCGCTTGGGACCATATCCTCGGGGTAGTGTGATGGTGAGTATATGTCATCTATCTCCTCTTCGCTGAAGAAGTTGGGCACGACGATATGCTGTTTCATCGTGCGTATTATGCAGAAGGGGTTTGATAGTATTAGGTTGGCCTTGTCGGGCGATACGGTATATAGCATCGAGTTTGAGAGGGTTATGGGTCGTGTCATGCGCGTGAGACCCCCTCGTACACCATATATGGAGTATAGTGCCATGAGTGCTATTATCGCGAGACGCACTATGGCGAATAGTGCTGTACGCCCCATGTATCGACGATTTAACCACGCCTCGCGCCCCTGTTTTGAGGCATCGTGCTGGGGCATGGGTGCTATATCCTTGGCTCGGTATCCTATGCGGTAGCCATAGACTATGGCTGCGATGAGTGCCGCAAAGAGTATCACAAGATGCCAATTATCGGCCATAAAGTGGAATATCAACTGTGTCGTGTTGGCGTTGTCGGCGAAGAATATCTCCTCGGCTGTGCAGCGCTTCTGGGTGTAGTGGTAGTAGACTGTGTCGCCAAGGTTGGCGGTGAGTATCAACGCCACAGGGATGATATATATCACGAATGTCGTGATGCGATACCACTTACTATTCCATATACGTTCACTCACGGGCAGGCATGTGACGATAAAGTATAGCGCCATGGAGTAGACTATCGAGGCGTTATCGAAGAGTATCGACCCCTTGAATAGTTGCCATATCTCTCGCGCCTCGATGTCGCCAATGAGGTCTTGGTTGTAGTAGTAGAAGACGGTGCGACATATCTGCATGGCGAGGTATATCATCAAGATACGCCATGCGGTGATTGCAAAGCGCGTCCTAATAAGTCGTCTGCCCACACCGTATAGGGTGGATGCGCACCCCTTAATATCTATGTCGCTAATTCTCATTACCACCTAATTAAACACTACTTACTGGGTATCGACTCGGCCTTAACCTTAAAGAAGTTCATCGACGAGCCGGCATCGAGTATGCGGTAGTCGTAGATGTTGCCCCACCCTGCTGGGCGGTCCTTAATCTCGCAATCCTCCTCCGTATCGTTAACCACATAGTCGCGTATCATCGAGTGCCAGCCGTTGATGCGATCAATAGATGCTTGATAGTAGAAGAGGTTGTTCGCGGGGTTTATAAGCTCGTTGAGCGCCTCAACATATATCTTGCGGTAGTCGTCATATTGGAGTAGCTTGCCAATCAGCGGGTTGCGGCCTGTATCGCCCCAATTCAGTGGATCCTGACGACCCGAGTCACTCTGTACGCCACAGTGGCTCGATGTGCCAAGCGTGTTGTCGTAGTCGTAGGGGATGAAGAAGAACTTGTAGTTGTTCTTATCCGACGAGTTGAAGTATATGTAGAAGTTGTTGCAGTTGTTCCAGTAGTCGTCCCACATGCCGACAACAACATTCACGGCGTAGGTGCGTAGCAACAAGCGCACGTCGCATACCGAGGCTATCCAGTCGTGGAAGTCCTGACCAGTACGCTGTGTGAGGTTCTTCGTAAACTCGTGTAGCTGTGCCTTGGCTGCATCGAAGTTCTCGATGTTCGACTTGAGCTCGTATGTATAGTTTGTGCCAGTATCATCGTCGAAGTGTATCGAGACGTTGTTCATGTCGTTATAGTTGAGCGTAGCACCCCAACGACACTTCCATAGGTTGTGCTGGTGGTCGCCAAAGAGCTCCTTGCGCTTCTTTACGAACTTATCATCTATGGCCTCAATCATCTCATATACACCATAGTATGCAGCCTCCTTGTCGCCCTCGACATGTATCCATAGGCGGCAGTATGAGCTATATGGTGCTGTCCAGATGCCGAAGCGGCGGAAGAGATCGTAGCAGTATAACTCTCGGCAGTAGGCGCGGTCATCCTTGTGCCACTTGAGGTGTAGCTTACGCACGTTGCGAAGCTCGTGAGCATCATCCTTCTGATACTTGCGTAGGTTGAGCATAAAGTGGCAGTGGTGCCAGTCGGCATTATCGCGCTTGTGCATCTCACCACCATTACCCTCGGGGCGCTTGCGCGAGGTATTACCCCTGAGGCGTAGGCCTG
The DNA here is from genome assembly GCA_017503575.1 of Alistipes sp. Taxonomy (GTDB): domain Bacteria; phylum Bacteroidota; class Bacteroidia; order Bacteroidales; family Rikenellaceae; genus Alistipes. Next base: position 43,025 of record JAFVSV010000084.1, read on the forward strand.
CATCTACGAAGTTGTGCGTTTCGCCCTTCGACTTAAACTCGGCGTCACAATGGATATATGCGGGTGTGTTGCTGTCGCGGTCATACTCTTTGAGTAGCTCGTTCCACTGCTCCTCGGTCACTGTGATGCGTATCTCGGGTAGTGCGTTCATGTCGAACACCCAGTCGAGCTCGCCTGCTGCCCACGATGTGTCGGGATAGTCGTTATTTGGAGGTGTTGGCTCGGGCTTCGGTTCCTCCTTGTCATCTCCCCCTGTGTTGTCGTCGCCCTTGTCATCCTCCTTGTCATCGTTTTGACCAGGGTTGTTGTAGTCGGGAAGTACGAGTGGCTGATCCTTGACACATCCTACTAAAGAGGTCGAGAGAAGTGCCACGATTATGGCTATTGATAGATAGAATCGAGTGCTTAATAAGCGTTTCATAGTGGGTCTACTGTTAGTAAACAATTGTGCAAAGTTAGTCATTTTATCTATAAAATGCTAAAGTTTGATAGAAAAGTAGATTTGTGAGCCTCGCCGCATAGCTGACGTCAAGGTTGTTTGTGCCCACTATTTTGCCCGTTGTAGCGCCTCTCTGCCGCGCTCGGTCATCAGCCCACGGCGCTCCAAATCGGCACAACGCTCCTTGTTTAGCTCTGTCCAGTGGCTGCCCCTACGACGTGGTGATAGACGCTGTGCCAAACGGCCATCGGGCAGGCGTTTTAGTGTTGAGTCTATCCAGCCAAAGCATAGCGCCTCCTCCACAACATCGAGGTATGGTATAGCCTCCCATGCTGGGCATCTCGAGCGATATGTCACCACCCAACATTCGCGCTCCGAGCTATGGTTTGCTTCGAGCCAGTGGCGTAGTTCGTGACGTGTGGATAGGTGTAGTAGGTTGACTATATCCATAGCTGCATGCTCTTTGTTATCAGCTTATTAACATTATCTTGTGGCTATCGAGCAACCCTCCTCTGCGAGGAGTGCGCGTTTACGCTCTATCTGCTCACCCTCGCGCTTGCCGTTGAAGCCTCCCAGTGAGCCGTCGGCAGCTACCACACGGTGACATGGCACCTCGGGGGCAAAGGGGTTGTGTCTAAGAGCTTGTCCCACAGCCTGCGCACTGCGACACCCTATACGTTTAGCCAACTCGCCATATGTTATTGTTGTGCCTCGGGGTACGCGTAGTAGCTCCTTGTATAAGCGTCGCTCGAAGGGGCTTATGAATGTCGCACGCTCCACACGCTCGTGGATATCCATCGTGGATGTACGCTGAAGATGCCACATGTCGTGACCAAGAAACTTCTTCGTACCCACGCGCCTAAAGCCTATCGAGGTGTATAGTCGCTCGGCATTGGGGTTGTCGTAGTCGACAAGGAGTCCAACCTGCTTGTGCCCCTCGGCAAAAGCCTTGTCACACAAGGCATTGAGTAGCGCCTCTCCTATGCCCATGCCGCGAAACTCGGGGCGCACGCCTAACGAGTCCAAGTAGAACTCGCCAGCCTCGGTCTCATCCTCGATATGGGGTATTGCGCCAAGGTGCTTTTCGAGTAGCGGGTATATAGGCCTGCGTAGCTTATGGAGGAGTGCTCCATCGTAACCCATGATGGCGCCAGCAGCGGTGCCGTCAACCTCGCCAATAAGGGCGTTGCAGTAGCTATACTGCGTATTTTTGCGGCGGGCAAGATTTAGAAATACGGGGTATAGCGGGTGTGATTTGTCATACCCCACAGCCATACATACCGCCTCGGCAATAAGCTCGGCATCCTCGCGTCGCGCCGAGCGCACTGTGATTTTCGATGTTTTCATACCACAAAGATAGCAAAATATACCAAAAAGGGTGCTACAACCCACTATTAGACGTATTTTTATGGTTATATGTTGTTGACGATTTCAAAGAAAATGCCTACATTTGCAATAATTTGGTATGGTGTAACGTTCCCTCTAACGAGCGTCGCGAGATAGCGATGTGAGATTTGCGGAACAGATTTTGAATGGAAGAACAAAAAACTATATAAAATACAATGAACGAAGTAGTTAATATCAGAGAGCTCAATGCTCAAATCGAGCAGGAGTCTATATTTGTCGAGGCTCTGCGTCGCGAGATAGGACGTGTGATTGTTGGTCAGCAACACCTTGTAGACACCCTTCTTATAGGTCTCTTGTCTAATGGCCACATCCTTCTTGAGGGTGTCCCAGGCCTTGCTAAGACCTTGGCAATCACCACACTCTCGAAGGCCGTAGATGCCAAGTTTGCCCGCATACAGTTTACCCCTGACCTTCTGCCTGCCGACCTTATCGGTACACTCATCTACTCGCAGCGTAACGAGGAGTTCACCGTGAAGCGCGGCCCTATCTTCGCCAACTTTATCCTCGCCGATGAGATTAACCGCTCACCAGCGAAGGTGCAGTCGGCACTCCTTGAGGCAATGCAGGAGGGTCAGGTGACTATTGGTGATGCAACATACGCGCTACCCAAGCCATTCTTGGTGCTCGCAACACAAAACCCCTTGGAGCAAGAGGGTACATATCCTCTTCCCGAGGCACAGGTTGACCGTTTCATGCTCAAGGCAAAGATATCGTATCCCAAGCGTAACGAGGAGCTCGACATCATCCGCATGAACCTTGCGGGTGAGTCATTGCCAGAGGTGGCAAGGGTTGTAACACCCGAGGATATAGTGCGTGCTCGCGAGATAGTGACCAAGGTGTATATGGATGAGAAGATAGAGAAGTATATTATCGACATCATCTTCGCCACACGCGAGCCCTCGGAGTACAAGCTCAACCACCTACAACCTCTTATCGCCTACGGAGGCTCGCCTCGTGCAAGCATCTCATTGGCGAAGGCGGCCAAGGCCTACGCCTTTATACAGCGCCGTGGCTATGTTATCCCCGAGGATGTGCGTGCCGTATGTCACGATGTCTTGCGCCACCGCATAGGTCTCACCTACGAGGCCGAGGCCGAGAATGTCACCTCGGAGCAGATTATCACCGATATCCTCAACAACGTCATAGTACCATAGTATGCACCTCAGTGAGAACGATATATTACGCCGAGTGCGTAAGGTCGAGATAAAGACGCGCGGACTCTCCGACGAGATATTTGCCGGTAAGTACCACACAGCTTTTCGCGGTCGTGGTATGTCGTTTTCGGAGGTTCGAGAGTATCGCTTCGGTGACGATGTCCGCGATATTGACTGGAACGTGTCGGCACGCTCGGAGCGTACGCATGTGAAGGTCTACGAGGAGGAGCGTGAGCTCACCATGATGCTCATCATTGATGTGTCGCCATCGCGCATGTTCGGCTCCAAGGAACTCACCAAGAAGAACATAATTACGGAGATAGCGGCGACCCTCGCCTTCTCGGCATCCAAGAACAACGATAAGGTGGGATGTATACTCTTTTCGGACCGCGTTGAGAAGTTCATTCCTCCAAAAAAGGGGCGTAGCCACATCCTTGCCATCATCCGCGAGCTTGTAGGCTTCGAGCCCTCGGGTACCTCGACGAATATATCGGAGGCGCTACGTTACCTCGTGGGCGTGAGTAAGAAGCGTGCAACATGCTTTCTACTCTCCGACTTTGTCAACTCGGCAGAGGATGATGCCCGTCTTGAGGATGCGTTGAAGATAGCCTCTATGAAGCACGATATTATGGCTATTCGCGTATATGATGAGCGCGATGCGCAGCTCCCCAATGTGGGTATTGTCGAGCTTCGTGACTCGGAGAGTGGTCGCACCGAGTGGGTAGATACATCGTCGCGCCGCGTGCGTGACTTCTGGGCCGAAAGCTATCGCATGCGATACGAGAGGGTGACATCACTCCTACGCCATAATCGTGTTGATGTTGCCGATGTGGCTACCGATGACGACTATGTCGTTAACCTTATAAAGATGTTTAAGCAACGATGAAATCTTTACTAAACATACTCTCGCGTCTAACGATGTTGGTGCTTGCGATGGGCGTTGTCGAGGCCAAGGCTCAAGAGCCATCATTCTCGGCACGCTTCTCGAAGGATACCGTCGAGGTGGGCGATCAGGTTGAGTATATCATAGATGTTGTAGCCGACCGCGTGGCGCCTATCGAGATGCCGGTCTTCGGCGATGTGCTCTCCGATAGTGAGAAGAAAACGCTCCAGAGAAAGAAGCAGAACATATCGACATATACCGACTATAACGATCACAACCTTGAACTTGTCAAGGATTACGATATTGATACCATCAAGGTGGATGGCAAGATGCTCCATCTGCGTAAGCGATATCGCTTTGTGGTGATGGAGACTGGTAACCTCACGTTACGCCCAGCCATACTATATCTTCAGAAGAATAGGGTGGAGTACGATACGTTGTATGCCAATCGTCCGATACACCTATATGCCCGACCATACAAGGAGCTTGATACGCTCAACTTCATGACCAACAACACCTTTGCGGCACCCGGCATGGCGCCTATACAAGGGCCTGTTGTCGACACAACACTTGTTCGCAACCACCTGAATACGAGCGGTATCATGGAGCAGCGCGATATGCCATTTATCTTCGAGGAGTTGAGTGGCGATGACGCTGACAACACGATATACTATGTCGTAGCTCTGCTCGCTCTCGTAGCCATTTGTGTAGTTGTCTACATCGTCGTTCGTCGTCATCGAAGGGGCGGAGAGGTTGAAAAGCCGTTGCTGCCACCACATGTCGAGGCAAACAAGGCGCTCGTAGAGTTGCACCACCGCAAGCTATGGCAGAACGATAAGCACAACCTTTATTACACGCTCCTAACAAATATCTTGCGCCGATATATCTCGCGTCGCTGGGATATACGCGCCATGGAGTTTACCACCGAGGAGATTGTGGAGGCGTCGCGTACGTTGGACATGCCACGCGAGAGCCGCTCGAACCTTATCACCATACTGCGTACTGCCGATATGGCGAAGTTTGCAAAGGCGAAGCCCGACGACGAGCTCAACGAGGAGTGCTACACCATGGCATACTACTTTGTTGAGAACACCAAGCCTATCGAGGTTGATGGCGTTGAGGGTAAGGAGGATATAACTATCGACACTAAAATTGGGGACTAATGAGACACATCAATATAATTGTAGCACTTGTGACCATCGCCCTAACGGTTACTGGCGTCGAGCGTAGTTATGCGCAAGACCACGGTGAGCGACGTCTTGTGCGTGAGGGTAATGCCGCCTTCAAGGCTAAGAACTATCGCGAAAGTCTCGCCAAGTACGAGGAGGCGCTGGAGGTTAACCCCGACTGCTTCGAGGCGCAGTATAATAGGGCTAACGCATACCACCATGTGGCGCGTGAGGATGTAGGGCGCGATTCGGCTATAACATGGGAGGCCTCGAATAAGCTCTACGAAGATATGCTCAAGGATACGCGTCTTAGTAATGAGCAACGTGCTGAGATATATCGTAATATAGGCACAAGCCTTGTATTGCAGGAGGAGTACGAGGCGGCGTTGAATGCCTTTAGGGAGTCGTTGGTGCTTAATGGCGCAGACGAGGAGACGAAGTATAACTATGTATTAACGAAACGAATTGTCGACCAGAAGCGCAATCAGCCGCAGAATAATCAAGACCAGAATCAGAACAATCAGAATAACCAGGGCGACCAGAGTCAGGACAACCAGAATAACCAGGGTGACCAGAGTCAGGATAACCAGAATAACCAGGGTGACCAGAACAAGGATAACCAGGACAATCAGGGTGACCAGAATAAGGACAACCAAGATAATCAGGGCGACCAGAACAAGGACAACCAAGATAATCAGGGTGACCAGAACAAGGATGACCAAGGTAATGATGATGAGCAGGATGATGAGCAGCAGGGTGGTGGTGATGGTCAAGAGGAGGATGACAAACGTGATGCTCCGCAGCAGGGTGGCAACCAGCCACAGGGGCTAAGTGATGAGCAGGAGCGACTACTTGACGCCATACAGGGCGAGGAGGATAAGACGCAAGAGAAATTAGATGAGGACAAGGCCTCGGCGATATATGTGCCTGGCAAGAAAAATTGGTAAGCTATGGAGTTTCTACATCCGAATATACTGTGGTTAGCGGTGATAGTACCGCTCCTTGCCGCCTACTACATATTTGTAGGACGTCGTGGTGCTACACTCAGCGTCACAACGCTTGGCGGTCGTCGCGTACCACGAACATTGCGCTACTGGCTACGTCCGTTGCCGATAGTTCTACGCTTGAGTGCTATCCTTGTGCTTATCATCGCCTTGGCGCGACCCGTAACCAAGTATTCCGAGCACTCGGTGAGCGATGCCTCGGTGAGTGGTATCGACATAGTCCTATCGATAGATATATCGGGCTCCATGCTGGCTAAAGACTTCGACCCCAACCGCTTGGAGGCGGCAAAGAAGATGGCGTCGAACTTCGTGTCGGATCGCCGTACGGATCGCTTTGCGCTTGTGGCATTTGCTGGCGAGTCATACTCGTTGAGTCCCATAACCACCAACCGTGAGGAGGTGCAGACGATGCTCGGCTCAATGCGTTGTGGCGTTATTGAGGATGGTACAGCCATAGGCAATGGCTTGGCTACGGCGCTCAACCGCCTAAGAGATAGTGAGGCGAAGTCGAAGGTTGTCGTATTGCTGACCGATGGCGAGAACAATCGAGGACAGATATCGCCGATGATGGCGGCGGAGATTGCCCGTGATATGGGTGTCAAGCTATACACCATAGGTGTTGGTAGCGAGGGCGAGGCGCCCTACCCAGCACAAGATGTGTTTGGCAACTATCAGGAGGTGATGGTGCCTGTGAAGATTGACGAGGAGCTACTTACGGAGATGGCCGAGATGACGGGAGGTAGGTACTTCCGTGCCACCGATGAGGAGGCGCTCAAGCGCGTATACGATGAGATAAACCAGCTCGAGAAGAGCGAGGTACAGGTGATAGAGTACCATAAGCACTATGCCAATGACCACTTCGAAGAGTGGCTGTTGCTCGCGGTGCTCTTGCTCGCCTTGGAGTTTGTTATTGGCCGCATAATACTTAATCGCCTGCCATAGCAATAGGCGAGGCGGCTTGTTGGTTGACGTTAAAAAGATTTATATTAGATGGGAGAGTTTGAATTTGGGGCTCCCGAGATACTGTGGTATCTCTTTGCTGTGCCCCTCATACTGCTGATATACGGATTGTTGCTCTACTTGCGTAACTACAAGTTGCGCCGTATGGGTAATCCTGCCACCTTGAGCGAACTTATGCCCGACTACTCGGTGGCTCGTGGCTGGTTGCGTGTGGTCCTCTTTGCCTTGGCTGTGGGCATGCTTGTCATGGCTTTGGCACACCCCCGCACAGGTGCTAAGTTGGAGCAGGAGCAGATCGAGGGTCGCGAGATACTACTCGTCGTCGACGTCTCTAACTCGATGATGGCCGAAGATATAGCACCCAGCCGTATGGAGCGCACGCGTTACTCGATAACACAGCTCGTCGAGCGTATGAGTGGTGATGCCATAGGTGTTGTTGCCTTTGCCGAGGAGCCCAAGGTCTTGCTGCCCATAAGCACCGAGTACCGTACCGCAAAGTCGAAGGTGAAGTCGCTCAAGCCAGCCCTTATCCAAAATCAAGGTACCAACCTCGGCAAAGCCATAGAGGCGGCGTCGCTATGCTTTACGTCAGACACAAAGGATAAGAAGAGTAGGGTGATGATAGTCATCACCGATGGTGAGGCGCACGATGCTCGAGCGTTGGACGCTGCGAGGCGTGCTGCCGACGATGGCATCATTATATGTTGCATAGGCATCGGTACTCCCGACGGTCAGACAGTGCAGATTGATGGCGAGTATGTGAAGGATGAGAGTGGCAACCTCGTTGTTACGAAGCTCAACGAGACGTTGTTGCAGGAGATAGCCGCTGTGGGTGATGGCATTTATACCCGCTCGTCAAATACCGAATTTGGCCTCGACAGCATTATGGCGCGCCTCGACGAGATGGAGCGCGCAAAGCTAAGTACGCTGACATACTCCGACTATGAGGAGCAGTATCAGTGGTTTGTGGCCGTCGCCTTGTTGCTTCTCGTCGTGGAGATGTTGTTGCTATCGCGCCGCAACCCTCTGTTGCGTAACATACGCCTCTTCGAGCGCGAGGAGTCGACCGATAAACGATAAATTATAAACAACTACTAATAAACATATAACTATGACAATCAGAGATTTGGAACCCAAACTTATTTGGGAGCAGTTTGACGACATCACACGCGTACCACGCCCCTCGAAGCGCGAGGAGAAGATCATCGCATGGCTTATCGACTTTGCAAAGAAGCACGATATCGACTACCAGACCGATGAGACGGGTAATGTCGTAATGCGTAAGGCTGCCACCGCAGGCTACGAGGGTCGCCCAGCGGTTATCTTGCAGTCGCACATGGATATGGTGTGCGAGAAGAACTCGAGCGTTAAGTTCGACTTCGACAACGACCCTATCGTAACGAAGATTGATGGCGAGTGGGTGCGTGCCGAGGGCACAACACTTGGTGCCGACTGCGGTATCGGCATGGCGGCAGCTCTTGCCGTACTCCTCGACGAGAGCATCGAGCACCCCGCTATCGAGGCACTCTTCACCGTGGATGAGGAGACAGGTCTCACTGGCGCCTTTGGCCTTGGCGAGGGTATGCTCACAGGCAAGTATCTCGTGAACCTCGACTCGGAGGATGAGGGCGAGATATTTATCGGCTGTGCAGGTGGTATCGACACCGTGGCACGCATGGATTATGATGTGGAGCCAGCTCCCGAGGGCTACGCCTTTGTGCGTCTCGAGGTGGGCGACTTGCTCGGTGGTCACTCGGGTGACGATATCGACAAGGGTCGTGCTAACTCTAATAAGCTCCTTGCTCGCTTCCTATATAACGCATGTGACACCTTCCAGATCGTTCTTGCCAAGTTCGACGGCGGTAACCTTCGCAACGCCATACCTCGTGAGGCATACGCCATCGTGGGTGTTCCCGCAGAGTCTAAAGAGGACTTCGAGGAGCGCTTCATGGAGTTTGGCGCAATGATGATGGAGGAGTTCAAGTATACAGAGCCTAAGATGCGCTTTGCTGTTGAGGATGTAGATGAGACGCCTACCGAGATTATGGATAACGACGATATGTGCGCTCTGCTTATCACGCTCGTAGGCCTTCCTAATGGTGTTCTTGCAATGTCGTTCGCAATGCCTGGTCTTGTTGAGACATCGTCGAACCTCGCATCTGTGAAGTTTAACGAGCAGCAGGTTGTTATAACTACCTCGCAGCGCTCATCTGTTGAGAGTGCCAAGCTATATGCTGCACAGACCATCGAGTCAGTATTCTACCTTGCTGGTTGCGATGTGGAGCACTCGGATGGCTACCCCGGCTGGGCACCTAACCCCGACTCGAAGCTCCTATCCTCTACCGTAGAGTGCTACCGTGACCTCTTTGGTGTGGAGCCTAAGGTGCGTGCTATCCACGCTGGCTTGGAGTGCGGTCTCTTCCTCGAGAAGTATCCACACTTGGAGATGGTATCATTTGGCCCTACACTCCGTGGCGTACACTCGCCCGACGAGCGTCTCGAGATTTCGACTGTCGATAAGTTCTGGAAGTTGCTTGTCGAGCTACTCAAGCGTATCGACTAATTTTTAATATGATGAGGCTGAATTAAAAGTCTATTTTGTCGTTCTTTGTTGTGATAAGACATCATCTACTACCGCTAATGAATTATCTTGTCAATGGGCAGTACCACAAAGTACAGCCCATCGTCAAGAAATTCACCGAGCGTTGTATCTGATGTCTTCTGCCAACAAAACAGCTCGCCCTCAAAATGCTCATTTACGTCGAGTAAACTCCGCTTTTTCGGGCTTCGCATGCCTAAAACTACATCTTTTTCTTCAACCTCATGACACAAAGTGGGGGTGGATAATTTACTTTTTAATCACCCCCTATTTTTAACCCAAACACTACGACTATGATTGCATATATAGCATTTATAGCGGCGGTGAGCTTCGTGACTTTTATCGCCTATGGCCTCGATAAGGCAAAGGCGAAGCGCGGCTCAAGCCGTATCAGTGAGCAACGACTTCTCGTCCTCGCATTTATTGGTGGCGCTGCGGGAGCTCTCCTCGGCATGTTGCTCTTCCGTCACAAGACACGCCATGCCAAGTTCGTAATCCTTGTCCCCATCTTCCTTGCGATGCAGATTGCGGCACTTATCACGCTATTCTAAAGTGGGGTTTTATAGATAATAGAAGTGGGCTGTACGGTGATGTACAGCCCACTTCTGTTTATCCTTGCAAGAGGATGATGTTACATCCGCGATGATAGGTCATAGAACTCGACAGTAGGACAATCAAATGTACCCTGAACTTTGTGGCCAAGGTCATCAACACAATCTACCGTGATGATAGCGCCGTTACCACTCTTCTCAATCTTCACCTTGCCCGAATAGAGAGGTGCGATAGTACCATTTATAAGGATGCCATCCTCAACGCCATAGAGCCAAGAGCCAAATACACCACCAAGGAAGTTGCCTCCCTTAAGCTCAGCAGGGGTAGCCACAGCATCGTACTCACCATAGATAAGCTCTGGATTGAACTCAAGACTATCGAGATATACATCCACCTTGAGGTAGTCGCCATTCATATTTGCATCGTATGAGTTAGCTGCTGAGATAATCCAATTACCAAGGCCTACATTCTCAAGATCAGCATAGTAGTATATCTGCGACACAAAGCCTTTATGCTCAAATATATAGTCCTCGGTCAATGATGTATAGTAGTCGGGTTCTGGGATTGGTATATAACCAAGGTCAAGGCTACCCTCGTATGTTACGTGGTGTACAGTGCCATTGGTCAGTGTTAGGAATGCCTCGATACCTGTCTCGGTAACGATGACTACACCATCTGAGTACTGAGACTCGAAGAAGCCTCCATCTGCTCTACACTCAACATACCAGCTTGAGCCCTGCTTAAAGGTTCCGCCATCTCCCATAGAGAGTTCGTCAATGTAGTAAACACCTACGGGAAGTACCGATGGGCTCTCTGGTGTCAAATCCGCTGGCGCTACATCCGAGCAGAGGGAGAGACGATAGTAGTTGTCAACATATAGATCGAACCAGCCCGTAGTACCCTTCTCAGAGAGGATAATGAAGTAGTTGTAGGTGCCAACATTGGTTTTATTAATATACTCGCCATTAAGAGCCTTAGCCTCTGCCTCTACCTGAGTTGGAGCATAGGTAGGACCCTGCTTAACGAATACCTGCTCCTCCTGCTCACCATAGCTCACGAGGATTAACGCAGTGCGCTCCTCCTGAACGGTGCTGCGCTCCACATTGAAGGTGATAGTCTCAGCAACAGTGAGGTTGGTAATCCACTCCTGTGCGCACTCAACAGTAGGCTTATTGCCCTCCTTAGCACCCTCAAGAGTATATGCAATCTCACCCTCGCCACCAACGAACGAGAAGTTGATAGGCGACTCTGTGGTGATGGTCATCGTACCCGATACACCCTGCGTATCATCGTGACCGTTGTTCTCACATGCGACCATAGCCAACATTGTGACCATGGCAAATGCAAAAAATCTTTTCATAGTGATATTGAACAATTAGTTAGTATTTTAGACTTTGGTGCAAAGGTACATAATTTTTAGGAAAGAGCAAAGATTCGACACAAATTAGAAATGAGCAGTTAGGAATTAGAAATTAGCAATTGTTGCGGGCGATAGCCGCAGGGGGCGCTACGCTTGTTCGGGCGGGCTTATGCCCTTGGTTGGGCAGAGCTAAAGCTCTTTAATCGGGCGGTGCTAAAGCTCCTTGATTTTTATCAAGCGAAGCGCCCGACCAAGCGAAGCCCCCTCCCATTGCTAATTGCTCTCTGCTAATTTCTAATTAAGTAGATAAGGCTGCAGATACAACGCTCGGAAAAATCCCGACGATGGGCTGTACTTGGCGTACTGCTCATCGTCGGGACTTTTTGTCGAGCGGCAGTAGATGTCTGCCATATAATAAGAGATTAATCTTCGTCGGTGTCGGTGTAAGCCTTAAGCAACTTATCCTGTACATCGGCAGGCACCTGCTCGTATGATGCAAACTGCATGGTGTATGTAGCAGCACCCGAGGTGAGTGATGACAACGATGTAGAGTAGCGATAGAGCTCTGCAAGAGGCACGCGTGCGTTAAGGCGGTCGAAGCCCTTATCCGACTCCATACCCATAATCATAGCGCGGCGGTTCTGAAGGTCGCTCATCACAGCACCCATATACTCGCTTGGCGTGAGAACCTCAACGCTGTAGATAGGCTCCATAATCTTTGGGCCTGCATTGCGGAATGCATCCTTGAAGGCGTTACGTCCAGCAAGCTTAAACGAAAGCTCGTTTGAATCTACTGGGTGCATCTTACCGTAGTAGATGACAACGCGGATATCGCGAGCGTATGAACCAGTCAATGGGCCCTCGTCCATCTTCTCCATAATACCCTTCAAGATAGCTGGCATAAAGCGTGCGTCGATAGCACCACCAACGATAGAGTTGTAGTACTGAAGCTTACCGCCCCAAGGCAAGTCGTACTCCTCCTTACCCTTGACGCTCACGGCGATCTCCTGGCCGTTAACCTTATACTTTGTAGGCTCTGGCATGCCATCGTAGTATGGCTCGATGACCATGTGCACCTCACCAAACTGACCCGAACCACCCGACTGCTTCTTGTGACGGTAGTCGGCCTGAGCTACCTTGGTGATAGTCTCACGATATGGAATCTTTGGAGCGAAGAACTCGATCTCCATCTTGTTCTCTGTCGATAGACGCTGCTTGAGGATGTTGAGGTGGTGCTCACCCTGACCCTGGATGATTGTCTGCTTGAGCTCCTTAGAGTACTCAACGAGGATTGTAGGATCCTCATACTTGGCGTCGTTAAGAAGCTTACCGAGCTTCTCCTCGTCGCTCTGCTCCTTGGCCTTGATAGCTGCGCGGTAGCGAGGATCTGGGAATACGATAGGCTCCACGGTGATAGGTGCAGATGGTGCTGAGAGGGTGTCGTTAGTGCGAGTACCCTTAAGTTTCACGGTGCAGCCGATGTCACCTGCTGAGAGCTCTGTCACCTTCACGCGGTTCTTACCAGCTACGGCGAAGAGCTGTGATAGCTTCTCCTTGTTGCCTGTGCGTGAGTTCACAAGCTCCATACCCTCGGTAACCTTACCACGCACTACGCGGAAGTAGGTAATCTCGCCGATATGCTGCTCAATCTGGCTCTTGAATACGAATGCTACTGCTGGCTCCTCGGCGTTAGCAAGAATCTCCTCACCCTCGGTAGAGAGGAATGCAGGTGCCTTCAATGGGCCTGGTGCCACGTTGATGATGAACTCCATAAGACGCTTTGTACCTATGTCGCGCTTACCTGAAGCACAGAAGATAGGCATGATGTCGCGCTTCGATACGCCGAGCTTAAGACCTGCGCGGATGTCGTCCTGTGTGAGAGAGCCCTTCTCGAAGTAGAGCTCCATGAGAGCGTCATCGTATACGGCAGCAGCCTCGGCAAGCTCCTGGTTGAGCTCGTTGGCACGGTCGATCTCGCTATCTGGGATAGGATGCTCCTCGCGCTTACCGTTCTCGTCGACGAACTTATACATCTTCATCATCAAGACGTCGATGAATGAGTCGAAGCCAGCGCCCTGGTTTACGGGGTACTGCACGATGATAGGCTTCACTGAAGAGTTGGCGCGGATACCCTCGATTGTAGCGTCGTAGTTAGCCTTGTCGCCATCGAGCTGGTTGACAACGCCGATAAGAGGCTTGTTGAGGATGCGAGCGTAGCGTGACTGAAGCTCCGAGCCTACCTCCCAGCCGTTCTGTGCATTGAGGACCATGACGCCCACGTCACCAACCTTGAATGCCGAGAAGAGCGAACCACAGAAGTCGTCCGAACCGGGGCAGTCGATGATGTTGAGCTTACGATCCATAAACTCAGTAAAGAGGGTTGTTGAGTATATCGAGCGCTTGTACTCGTGCTCGATATCGGTATTATCCGAGATGGTGTTGTTATTCTCGATACTACCCCTGCGGTCAATCACCTTACCCTCGAAAGCCATTGCCTCTGCAAGGGTAGTTTTTCCGGCGCCAGGCGCACCAATAAGAACGATGTTCTTAATCTCTTTTGCTGAATAGTTTTTCATAATTATAGCGTTTTTAGGTTTTTTAGGTTTGCACAGCACCCTGTTTTCGAGCCACGACGATGAGGCTAAAAACTCTTAAGTGCCTTTGCGGATTATAAAGTTACGGACTTTTTTTCGAACGACAAAATAAAAAACTAAAATTTTTAGAAAATAGGGTAAAAATAGAGGTGATAGTTGTCCTAAATTAGTAATTTGCAGAGAGCAATAAGCAATGAGGAGTGGGCATCAGCCCGCCCGAAAAATATCTATGCGCGTCAATGCCAATATTTCATTTTTTTTATCTTTGTTATACAAACCCCAATTAATATGAAGTGACCCCAAAAGTTTATTGTCCAAACTTTTGGGGTCACTTCACAAATTAGGGATGGCTAAAATACTTTTTAGTCACCCCCTCTCTTATCTTATTACGCCTCGTCCTCGCAACGGAACTCCCTGAACATAAACTCGTCGCGGGCACGCTCCTGCGGGAAGGTGAAGTAGAGACACTCGACCTCTGTGGCAAGCTCGCCACGACCATTGGTGATGGTCACCGCGATGCGCACAAGGTTACGGCGCTGCTCGACAATATGGGCGCGAAGCTCTATATCGCCATCGTCGACATGCACGGGGCGTAGGTAGCGCACCTCCATCTTCGAGGTGACACCGCCTGTCTGCAACTTGCGGAACACCGTCCAGCTCGCTATCTCATCGGCGAGGGTCGCCTGTATGCCGCCATGCAGCGTATTCTGCCACCCCTCGAACTCGTGGCGTGGCGTCCAGCGTGAGACGATATAGTCGCCATCCTCCATAAACTCCATGCGTAGACCCTTCTCGCTATCGGGGCAGCAGCCATAGCAGGCATAGCCCTCCATGCCCTGCCACGGATTTATAATCTTCTTCATCACGTCATTATTATTGGTTTGAGACAACGAAGATATAAAAAATTATCGTATTTTTGTGCCACTCATACCACAAACAGAGATAATAATGGAGAAGAGAGGCGCTATAAGGATAATCTTATGTATGGTGGTTATCATATTCCTGTCGCTACCCGCCATGGCGCAGGAGGATGATATGGACTATCGTCACTACAAGTTCTATGAAGAGGATATGGAGCGTTATACCATGCTCTATGACGACTACCTATCTACCGTCCCCGATGCGGGCGCAATACCCTATATAGCCTCGAATGCCGAGTATGCCATGCGTAGCGTCATGAATAACCCGCGCGGAGGCTCTCGCTACGAGGAGAGATATATGGTCGGTCCTATAAGTGTCGACTACACAACATCTATGATGCTCATGTCGTTAGGCATACAGCGCGTGCGCTACCCTGGCTTGAGCAACGCCATGCTCTCGGGAACGACAACGGCCTCCGCGGGTCATACCTTAGGTGAGACACGAGCATATATCGAGGAGGGACATACGCTTCGTGGCAACTTCTCGGGCTACAACTCCTTGGTCGGCATCAGCTACCGCGCACAACATAAGATATCGCCGCACGGCGTAGCCCTCGACAATGACTGGCACCTGTCATACCATGCACGCGCACGCGCAGGACATGATATATATGTAGACGGCGTTAGCAACAACGCCTTCGACATGTCGCTATATGGCTCGCGTGCGTGGGGCAAGAATACACTACACCTTATAGCCATCGTCCCCTACACTCGGCGTGGCACGCGCAAGGCATCGCTCGACGAGTGTTTCGAGCTCGCGAACAACACACTATATAACCCCTCGTGGGGCATGTATAAGGGTAGGGTGCGTAATGCAAATGTGATGAGCGAGCTACGCCCCGAGGTGGTCGTGTCGTGGCATCGTAGAGTAGACGACAACACCTCGGTAGAGCTTACTGCCAATGTTAGCTATGAGCTGTATAACTATACGACAATAAGCAATATAAATGCTCCCTCGGTGCTTCCAGATAACTATCAGCGCCTGCCCTCATACTTCACCGACGAGCATAGCAAACGCGAGGTTACCGAGGCGTGGCACAACGACGACCTGCGCTATACGCAGATAGATTGGGACTATCTCTACCACACCAACCTCCTTCAGAGCGACGGCCACGCTGCGTATATCATCGACAAGCGCCATAATAACATCCTGCGCGGCACGGCAGCCGTAGATGTGGAGCACCGCATACACGGCATCACGCTACATGGCGGCGTCATCTACGATGGCACTACATCGCGCATATTCAAGAGCGTCGGTGACCTTCTCGGCGCGGAGCATATCCTCAACTACGACTACTTCAATGCCGATGACAGCTCCTACAATCCGCCACCACAAAATAACCTGCGCGATGATGACCTTCGGATATACAAGGGCGACCACTATGGCTACGACTACTACCTCACGCGTCATCGTGCCGAGATATATGGCACGGTAGATATTAAGTATGGCCGCCACATCTTTGCCGCAAGCCTACATGTAGGCAGTGAGCATACACGCCGCCGTGGTCTCTTCGAGAAGGAGCAGTTTCCAGAGAGGGGCTCCTATGGTCGCTCACGCGGCATAGCCCTCTTCCCATATAGGCTTAACCTCGGCTGGTCACATAGGATTGGTAGTCACAATATTACTGCCTCCGCCATGGTGCGAGGCGAGAGCCCCATGGCCGATGCCCTCTTCGTGCAGCCAAACTATAACAATCGCGTCATCGCACAGCCGCGCCTAAGCACTGCTCTCGCTGCCGAGGTGTCGTATCACTACCATACAATAAACTTCGAGGCTGTGGCTACTGCCTTTGTCACTACGCACCTCGGGCAGACAAATGTCGTGCGCTACTACGACGACCTTGCAGCCGCTATGGTCAATGGTGTGATGAGCGATGTGGCAACGCTAAACGTCGGCATCGAGGCCTCGGCGCGTCTTCGCTGGACACGCTCCTTGCGCTCGTCGTTCATGCTCACCGCAGCACAGTATAGATATGTGCGTGATGCTCATATTGTGGGCTATGACGATAATAGTAATCAGATGCTATATACCTCACGCACAGCCATTAAGGGGTTGCATGCACCAACACCAGAGATAACGCTGTATGGTGACTTGGAGTGGTATAATACGCATGGATGGTGGCTTCGTGCGTCGGTGCGCTACTGGGGCCTGCGCCATGTCGAGCCATCGTTCATACGCCGTAGCGAGCGCATCACATCACATGCACCATCGAGCGATGAGTATGACGCCCTTATGTCGCAGCAGCGCCTCGACGACGCTGTGCTGGTAGATGTCGTTGCTGGCAAAAATTTTACGTTGAGCGATAGGCTATCGCTACGAGTGCAGCTATCTGTCAATAACCTGCTGGGCAGCAATGTGGTATATCGCAGCTACGAGCAAAACCGCGTGCATAAGCTTACCACCGCCACGCACACCCACCTATCGCCTTTTGCCAATATGGTTCAGTACGCCTATTCGCGCACCTATGCCCTCTCTGTGAGCCTCCGATTTTAGGAAGCCGTTGCTAACTATTTGTAGTATTGCCGAGCCGCCACATCGTGCCAGACTATCTAACTCGCAGCAGAGCGAGAGCAGAGTGTTGATAGTATGTGTTCACCGAAGGTGAGCAAGTGGGACACTTGCCACAAGCCTCCCTTCTCAAAGGGAGGTTTGGAGGGATTGTAAATATGACAGGAGTTGCGAAGCTTTGTTTCGCGAGTCCCTTTATACGCAAAAACGCGACACTTTTTCGAGTGTCGCGTTTTTTTGCGGGCTGATTACAGATTATCGAACATTCTATGAGGGGTATTTGAAGTGTGTAGAGTTCTATAATTGGCTGAGGAAGAACAGATATTTCTACATTATATAAACTCATTGTAATATTTTTCTTAACTTTAACCGATAAATCGGAATTTAATAGATATGGAATTACAAACCCAAAGATTGTTGCTGAGACCTTGGCAAGAGGATGATGCTGACGAACTATACAAGTATGCCAAAGACCTACAAGTGGGGCCAGC
>JAFVSV010000085.1 GCA_017503575.1 Alistipes sp.
AAAGTGTATTTTGTCGTTATGCTCGCCCTCAAAATGCTCATTTACGCCAAGTAAACTCCGCTTTTTCAGGCTTCGCATGCCTAAAACTACATCTTTTTCTTCAACCTCCTAACAAATTGGGGATGCTAAAATACTTTTTAGCCCCCCCTTGTGCATTAGGACTGTTACTCTGCTTTGGGACGCATAATTATCAGTGTGCGGTTGCCATCTTCAAGAATCTTAGCCGCCATTGCCCTAATGTCATCGGCTGTTACACCCTCAACGATGCCGAGGTACTCATCCTTAAAATTGTAGCCCTCGTCATACCAATAGTTAATTGCCGATATCCAACCGCCATTTGTCTCAAAAATGTTCGTGTAGTTCTTCTGCAAAAACTCCTTTGCCTTGGCTATATCCTCTGCTATGGGACCCTCCTCCGCAATCTTGCGCAACTCGGCGTCACAAATCTCGATTAGCTCATCAGCGAGTGCCTCGTTGGTGTCGAACTCCACCGTTAGGGTGTAACTCTCGATAGGATATCTCTCGATATTCCCACCCACGCTTACGCCATAAGTGCCGCCCTTCTCCTCGCGGATAGATACCATGTAGCGTGAGTCAAGAGCACGTCTGAGCAGGTTGAGCACCATGCGGTTCTTGGCGTTATCCTCGATAGTGCCATTATAGTTGAGGCTTACCGATACCTTGGGTTGTTGCATCTTTACGTTAAAGTCGCATATCTCCTCGCCCTGTGCCCTACGCACGCCGTCGTCTACAACCTCATATTTAACACTCTTGGATGTTGGCAGTGAGCCTATATATCTCTCGACAAGTGGCCTTAGTGTATCGAGGTCGACGTTGCCCACGATGACGAAACGGAAGTCATCGGCATAACAAAATAGCGACTTATGTACTGCCTCGAGGTCTACAATGTTGAGTGCCTCATAGTCGGCTGCTGTTGCTGCCTGACGTCGTGGGTTATCTTTGAAGATGGTGTTTAGATAGCTCTTGCTCATCACATACCATGGGTCTGTCTCCAGATTACGGAATGTGGGAACGTAGATATTTTTGATGTTGTCCAGGTCAGTCTGGTTGAAGCGTGGCGCAGTGAAGTTAAGATACAAGAGCTGCAAAATAGTCTCTATATCCTTTGGCGAACCACCCGCATACGCGCTGTGTATATAGTTGTCAACAGACATGTTAGTATAGGCGTGCTTGCCTGTGAGTGCCTTCTCGAGCTCTGTTGCCGAGAAGTCAGCAATGCCCGACTGCATCATCACCGAGGGGAGTATGCCTCCTGTGAAGCACAATCTGTCGGTAAGTAGCGACTTACCGCCCTTCGCTGTAGCCGCAATCTGCACCTCATCAGCCTTGAGTGTTGTGGGGCGTACAACAACCGTGATACCATTTTTCAATGTCCACTCGGTGTAGCCCAGCGACTCGTTTGTTACACATCTCTTGACCTTTGAACCTCGTAGCTTTGTGTTGGCTGCAATGAGTGGTCTAATAACGACATTGTCCTCGTAAGGCTCTATCTCTGATGCCTCCACCTCGGCGCGGATGGAGAGTATTTCCTCCGTGGTGGGTACGGCAATATTCTCCCTCTTGGGTGAGCGTACGAGTATTACAAGGTTTTCGTTAGGTGCTGCTATCTCCTTGTATGAGGCGTTTAGTTGCTCAACAGTTAGATTGTTGATAATCATTTGACATAGCTGCCACTCACTCTCTGCATCCATGATGGGTGCACCACTCTTGCAGTGCTCCAAGTAGCGCTCCGTATACTCATAGTTGGTTATGTCGTTGCGGTTTGCGTACTGACGCTCGGCCCAACTTAGCATCACCTGCTTTGCACGCTCAAACTCCTCGGCTGTGAAGCCATGACGACGTATACGCTCCATCTCGGTGTACATGGCACGAAATGCCTCGTCGGTGCGACCTTCGTGTGCCGTTACTGTGAACATCGTGGCCTCCATGGTGGGGCATATACCAATACCACCCTCAGACATCCCACCACTCGAGAATGGGGCATCTGCCTGCTCTGCAATCTCGCTAAAGCGGTTGTTCGCCATGATGCAGGCAAAGGTATTGATAATGTCGTAGGTATAACCCATATATGTGCTCTTAAGATACTTGGGCATAGCCTCACGGCGTGCAAACATCATGACGCTCGACTGTGTAAGCTCCGCATCCGTAAATATCGAGATTATGGGCTCCTCGGTCGTTGGAACAGTTACGACCTCCTTTTGTGCAGCATCGGCGGGTGATGCGGGAATGTCTGCCATTATCGAGCGAAGTTTAGTCTCTATCTGGTCAACATCGATATCTCCAACTATGATTACTGTTTGGTACTCAGGGCGATACCACTTCTTATAGAAGCTCTCTAATGCTGTGTGGTCGAACGATTTAAGGTCGTCCAAGTAGCCTATAAGGTTACGCCTCTCGTAGAGAGAGCCTTTGAAGAGGTGTTTAAGCATATCGTTCTGTGCGCGGAACGATGCACCATCACGAGTGCGAAGCTCCTCCATTATTACGCCACGCTCCGAGTCAATCTCCTTGGGTTGCAAGGCGATAAATTGCGACCAGTCGTGTAGAATTAGGAGCGCCAAATCGATAGTCTCATCGGTAACGGGGCAGTCCATGATTGTATATTGTGTGTAGTCCCACGATGTTGCAGCATTGAGGTTGCGACCAAACTGGCAGCCAGCAGCCTCAAGCCTCTCGATGATAGCCTTTCCTGGTAGGTTCTTCGTGCCGTTGAATGCCATGTGCTCAAGGAAGTGCGCCAAGCCCTGCTGGTCGTCGGCCTCCTGAATAGCACCCACATCGTGGTAGATGTAGAAGTTGGCTTGTCCTTTAGGCTTCTCGTTGTGACGGATGATGTAGCTCATGCCGTTGTCGAGCTTACCCATGCGAACGTTGCGATCAAGAGGTAGTTCTGTTGCCTCCTGAGCGAAGATGCTCGAAACACTAACAGTTAGTGCTACAAGTAAAAAAAGTAATTTTTTCATAATCCAAAATTTAGGCTTGTTTCGTACTGCAAAGGTACGACTAATGGAGGACGATGGAGAGCATTTGACCTAAAAATCGTCTAACAAATAAGGTGTGTAATATGTTGATAATGAGTAAAATATATGGGCTGTTAGATGTTGGTTTTCTAACAGCCCATAATGCGCAATTGTAAGTGGTTGATATTCAGACGTATCGCAAATATTCTATTTTGTTTTCGTGTTATGTGTATTGATTATCAGCCACTTATCGCAAGTGTTTAAGTATTAGCTCTTTTTTCTCAGCATTAGAGTTGCTAATTCGGGCTTTGAGCCTTGATTTTCGCATGTAAATATTGCCGATGCTATCTGCCGTAAAGACGCTTATGGCCTTGGCCGAGAATCCTGCATATATGAAGCATAGTAGTCGGAAGTCCATCTCGCTAAATTCGGGCATAGACTCGCGGAGTATCTGCATGACACTCTCTTTGTGTTTGTTGACAATAGCCTCTAACTCCTGGATATATCGTTTGTTGGTTTGTAGCTTCTCAATCTCGTTGCGTACTTGGGTGTAGATTGCCTCCTTGTCGCGCTTTGTGCCGTGTGTCTCGTAGTAGGTGTTCGTCAGTTTGTCGATAAGCGAGAACTGTGAAGCAAAGAGTGTATTAATCTTTGTGGCCATGCTGTCGGCCGCCATATCTTTGGTTAGTAGCGACTGCTCGAGCTCCTGCATCGCCTCCATATATCGGTTAATCTCGCTATTTTTGGTAGCAATCTTATGCCTAATATATAGCGCCACGGCGATGATTATTAATACTACAATTGCCGAGATAGTTATGTATAGCTCTCTTTCTCTCTTAAGGCGATAGGCTTTTTGCGTCGCCTGATCTTTGAAATACTCCTTTTGAGCCGAGACAATTGGCTGCTGCATAGCATCGCGTAGATGCACTCTTTGGATATTAATGCCACTCTCAAAGTTCTGTAAGGCAAGAGCATACTCGTTTATACTCTTCATAATATAGGCCGCCTTAAAGTAATAGTCTATTGCGTCTGTCTCATTAGACACGCACATTCTTGCTCGATTAAGAAACTCACCAGCATTGTTTATATCCTCAAGTTGGGCATAGTGACTGGCAATAGAGGCTAAGCATTTGGGACTAAGCTGTTCAATGTCGTATTGCGTGAGTAGTATGTCCACATATTCACCACATTTATCGGCATCCCACAGCTTATCATACATGATGACAAGATTACTATAACACTGTCGTTTAAGGGTGTCGTCATCGAGGCTTATCGCCTTGTCGAGTGCCATGTGAGTATACTCAATACCCTCTTGATGGTTATCAGCGCCCCAATGTGACTTGCCTATGTTTATCAATGCGTGTGCGGCCTGCGATTTGTCGTTCGCCTTCATGAAGTAGTCGTAAGCTAACTCATACGCCTCTAAACACTTGGCATAGTCGTAGTGGTTGTAGTATATATCGCCAATCTGCATATATAGTTCTCCTGCTAATTGGCTGTTGTCTAATTGGTTGATAAGTTCTTCGGCTTGGGTGAAAAGAACTATCGCTTGAGGGAAGTCGCCCCGATTACATAGCACGCGACCATAGTAGTAGTATGATAGGAATCGGTATTTAACGTTGTCGCTATGCTCGTAATATGCTTTGGCTCTGCTTATTAACGAGTTGTCGGTCTGCGAGATATCGTTCATGTCATACGCCATTGAGAGCAGCAGGGCGTGCTTGGCGCGCTCCTCGTCGTTAGATAGTTCGCCAACATCAATGCCTTGCAATACCACAAGTGCGCTATCGGGTTGCTCCTCAATATAAGATTCAACCTGACATATTGTCTCCCAATGCTTGGAGTGCTGTGTGCATGCCATCATGCATAGCGCAAAAAGTATGGAAATTATGTATTGCTTCATACAACTTCACCTTATTTTACACAAAGGTAGTAAAAATAAGTAAAGTATCAATAGCCGCAATTGGTTCATACGCAGTTTACTGCCCCAATATATTGGGAGTGCGAAGAGGTTGATTTCCCACATTTTGGGGATTGCCCACCTTTGAGCGATGCCCTACCTTTGCAGTCGAATAAATGAAGTTTTGACCATGCGCAAAATGTTTGTAAAACTATCGCTATACCTTATATATATTGTGTCGGCCATTATCTATGGTGCGACGGCCACCTCGGCGGCAGCGGCCATACACCACCCCACAAAACATCATGCTACCGAGTCCGAGCGCGTCGAGGTGCGTGGCGTCGTTTTAGATGCGTCGGGTGAGCCAATACCCTATGCAACGGTATATATTAAGGGTAGCTCAAATGGCACAACAACAGATGCCGTGGGTCGCTATAAGTTAAAGGTTGCGGCTGGCGAGTCAACCATCGTGGCATCGTCGCTCGGCTACGATAGCCAGAGTCACACAATGGAGTTTGGCACAGGAGACTACACCCTTGACTATACGCTTCAGGAGTCAGCAACGGCCATCGAGCGTGTGGAGGTCTCGGCATCGGGCGTGGGTGTCGTCAAGCGCTCGCCATTTAATGCCGTAGCCATCGATACCGAGCACTTTGCAAATGGCGCCAAGTCGCTCAGTGATGCCCTCACAAAGGCCCCTGGCCTTAAGCTCCATGAGTCGGGTGGCGTAGGCTCCGACATGTCGATTACGCTCGATGGCTTTACGGGCAAGCACGTTAAGATATTTATCGATGGCGTACCACAGGAGGGCGTGGGTAGCTCCTTTTCGCTAAACAATATACCCGCAGGCTATGCCGAGCGCATCGAGGTTTATCGTGGTGTAGTGCCCGTAGGTTTCGGTGCCGATGCGTTGGGTGGTGTGATAAATATCGTCACCTCGAAGCAGCGTCGTAACTGGTTTGTTGATGCGTCGTACTCCTACGGCTCGTTCAATACGCACCGCTCGTCGGTGAATGCTGGGCAGACCCTCGACAATGGCTTTATGTGGGAGGTAAACGCCTTTCAGAACTACTCGGATAACGACTACCATGTAATGGCACCCGTTGAGGACTTCGAGACGGGGCGCATAGACAAGAGCACGAAGCACCGTGTGCGTCGCTTCAACGACACATACCACAATGAGGCCATCGTCGGCAAGGTGGGCGTTGTTGGCAAGAGGTGGGCTGACCGCCTGGTATTTGGTACGACATACTCGCAGATGCACAAGCAGATACAGACAGGCGTGCGTCAGGATATTGTCTATGGTGCCAAGTTCCGCCGCGGCAACTCGCTGATGCCCTCTATGGAGTATCGCAAACGCAACCTCTTCACCGAGGGTCTCGACCTTGTTGTCACGGCAAACTACAATAGAAATACAACCTTCAATGTCGATACCTCGCAGTACAAGTATAACTGGCGCGGCGAGATGAAGCGTCTTAACTCGCCAGGCGAGCAGTCATACCAGCATACGCGCTCGCTCAACGACAACTGGAATGCTACCGCCACGCTATCCTACCGCATAGGCGATAAGCACGCCATCACCTTTAACCATGTCTTCAATGCCTTCAGGCGATCGAATACCTCCCTCTTGGCCGCACAGCCCGAGGAGGATGCCATCAAAAAACGCACACATAAGAATATCAGTGGCCTTCAGTATCGCCTGACACCTAACGAGCGATGGAGCATATCGCTCTTTGCAAAATATTATGCTCTGAACGTGCGTGGCCCTATCGCCACGGATGCCAACAGCTCGTCGTTTGTTGAGACCGAGCGTCGCAACAACGCTCTCGGCTATGGCGCTGCTGCCACCTACTTCCCTACATCCTATCTTCAGGCGAAGGTGTCCTACGAGAAGGCGTACCGCCTGCCGACAATCGAGGAGATGTTTGGTGACGAGGACCTCGAGATGGGCGATATAGGCATCCGCCCCGAGCATAGCGACAACCTTAACATAAGTCTCAGCTATACGGGTCGCTACGGCGATGCCGATGAGCATGGGCTATACCTCGAGGGCGGCTTCGTGTGGCGTAATACGCAGGACTACATACAGCGTAACATCGTAGATATGAGCGGTGGTAAGGCGGCGGCAACATATATAAACTATGGCCGCGTAAAGACCCTCGGCGGTAACCTTACGGCACGCTACACCTTCTCACACTGGCTCTCGATAGGTGGAAACGTAACATATATGGATGTGCGCGATAATATGCCCATAGCACTTGGCACCACCTCGATGCCCAACCTCGGATATAAGGACCGTATGCCTAATACGCCATACCTCTTTGCCGATGGCGACATCACCTTTACTTGGCACAACTGTATATGGCGCAACAATACGCTCACCATAAGCTACGACAATAGCTACCTCATGGGTTTCTACTACTACTCGGCACGCATCGGCACAAATAAGGGCGACTATATGGTGCCCTCGCAGTTCTCGCATAACCTATCCATTGGCTATGCCATAAAGGATGGTCGCTATACCATCACAGCCGAGTGTCGAAACCTTACGAACGAGGCGCTGTACGATAACTTTAGCCTCCAGAAGGCTGGCCGCGCATTCTATGTCAAGCTACGCGTGGCATTTGGAAATAGATAGTAACTAAAACGTATATACACTATTATGAAAAAGAGCACAATCATTTGTTTGGCCGTGGCGCTTATGGGCGTCGTGGCATGCCAGAAGGAGGAGACTCCACAGAACAACACAAACAGACCTGAAGCTACCGAGCGTCCCTATGTCATCGCGTCGCAGGGCACATTCTCGAATACAACAACTAACGCCCTGCTCACCGCCGAGTCTTTGGAGGGTGGCACCATTGGCATGACAGACGGCTTGGTTAATGATGGCGCATCGTACTGGGTATTCTGGGGCGACAAGTACCTCTATGGCCTCACCTACAATCAGGGTAATGCTGGCACTACACGTTCGTTTGTTATGAACGCGGACTATACACTTTCGGCACGCGCAGCGGAGTATGCCGTGCGTCGCTTCACTACCGTAGGCGTCTACGACAAATATGTCATGACCACCTCTACGGGGGATGGTCCTACGGAGTGGGCGGATGAGAATGGCTACCTCCCAAAGAGCATCCTTGTGTCGCTACTCGATGTTGAGAATGAGACATATACAACAAACAACACGCTCGAGGAGCACTACCTCGCGGAGAACTTCCTCGGCAATGGTGAGTTCGTGACGTTGGCGGGTATCGAGGAGGTAGATGGTAAGATATACTCGGCAGCCGTGCCCATGGGTCTTAGCCAGTATGGCGTAAAGGTCGATGGTGGTAAGTGGATTCGTGAGGGTTACGAGGACCTTGTCAAGACGGAGGCTGGTGGCTCTGGCTCGGGTTCATATAAGGAGGGCGAGTTGCAGTGGACACAGTATCCCGATGAGTGCTGGGTGGCAATCTTCGATGATGAGACACTCGCAACGAAGAGACTTATTCGCACCGACAAGATTAGCTACGCTTGTGGCCGCAACAAGTCGCAGTACTACCAGATGATATGGGCCACGGAGTCGGGTGACGTATATGTATTCTCGCCATCGTATGCCAAGACCATGGCCGACGAGCGTCAGCAGACGACGCTCCCAGCGGGTGTAGTGCGCATAAAGAGTGGTGCCGAGGAGTTTGACCCCAACTACTATGTAAATATCGAGGCGCTCTCTGACGGTCGTGCCTTCCTTCGCTCGTGGTATATCGGTGACAATAAGTTCTTGATGCTCATGTACGATAGCGCGCTTACTCCTGCAAAGACGATGAAGGCAAACCAACTCGCAATATTCGATGCCACAAGTGCTACACTTGCTCCCGTAACAGGTCTCCCATCAGCAGATGTTATTTCGGGCTTTGGCAACACCCCTTATGCCGAGAATGGAAAGGCATATATCGCTGTTACAGTGACAGATGGTTACCCTGCAATATACGTTATTGATGGCGCTACTGCGGTGGCAACCAAGGGCTTGACTGTTGAGGCTACACAGATAGGAGGCGTAGGTCGTCTTGCACCAATCAACTAAAAAAGTTTTATAAAGTTTACAGATACGGCAAGGTTTTTTGTAACTTTGCCGTATCCATTACAAAACGCGTAGTATGAGAAATTTTTTCAAGCAACTACATATATGGCTCTCGATACCCTTGGGTGTGGTGATGTCTATCACCTGCTTCTCGGGAGCTATGCTCGTCTTCGAGAAGGAGATAACACCACACTTGCAGTCGGAGTATTACTATGTGGATAACGCCAAGGGTGCGCCCCTCTCTGTGGAGGAGCTTCAAACGAAGGTTGAGGCGACGCTTGGTAAGGGCGAGAAGGTTAGTCGTGTGGAGATACCCGACAATTCGGAGCGTACATACATCTTCCATCTAAATAAGAAGCGTGCAAAGGTCTATGTTGACCAGTATAGTGGCGAGGTGCTGGGTCGCCCTGAGCGTCATCCATTCTTCGCGACGATGTTTAAGCTCCACCGCTGGATTATGGATGCCCCACAGAGCAAGGGTGAGATGACCGCGGGTAAGATGATTGTGGGTATCAGTACGTTGGCCATGGTATTTGTGCTTATATCGGGTATTGTGCTATGGTGGCCAAAGACGATGAAGATGCTCAAGAATAGGTTGAAGATTGTATTCAACAAGGGGTGGCGACGCTTCTGGTATGACCTACATGTGTCGGCGGGCTTCTACGCTGTTATCATACTGCTTATCATGGCACTGACAGGCTTGGTGTGGTCGTTCGAGTGGTACCGCGATGGCTTCTATGGCATCTTTGGTGATGGCGCTCGCGAGTGGCTACGCGACCTACATACGGGAGCTATTGGTGGCATGTTCACACGCATACTATGGTTCATCGCAGCACTCATCGGTGCGGCACTTCCGCTTACGGGCTACTACCTATGGATAAAGCGAAAGTTTGTGAAGCGCAAGCAGATAGCATAACTAAAACAAGATAGGCAGACTACCGTGTAGCCTGCCTATCTTGTTTTAGATTGTGTCTAATTAAAATGCCTTGCCAATAGCGAGGAAGTCCTCGGCCTTGAGTGCAGCACCACCGATAAGGCCGCCATCGACATTCTCCTTCGAGAATATCTCACCAGCGTTCGAGGGCTTGCACGAGCCACCATAGAGGATGGGGCACTCGTCGGCAGCAGCGCCGAACTTCGAGCGAAGCACCTCGCGGATATATGCGTGAATCTCCTCGGCCTGCTCTGCGGTAGCTGTCTTGCCTGTACCGATAGCCCAAACAGGCTCGTAGGCGATGACGAGCTTTGCAAACTGCTCGGCGCTAAGGTTGAATACAACCTCCTCGATCTGCTGCTTGCATACCTCAAAGTGGCGACCTGCCTCGCGCTCCTCGAGGTTCTCACCTACGCAGTAGATAGGCATAAGGTTGTTCTCGTAGGCGCGGGTCATCTTCTTGTTCAAGCTCTCCGATGTCTCACCATAGTACTGGCGACGCTCCGAGTGGCCAAGGATGACATACTTGCAACCGAGGGCTGCAATCATCTGTGCCGACACCTCACCGGTGTATGCACCCTTAACCTCTGTTGCGCAGTCCTGAGCACCTACGGCAACACCCTTGCCCTCGACAGCCTCGACAACCTGTGCGATATGTGTGAATGGTGGGCATACGATAATCTCAACCGAGTCGCATACCTCGCCACGACCAGCGGCAACACCCTTTGCGAGCTCCACACCCTCCGATGGGAGAGTATTCATCTTCCAGTTACCTGCTACAATCTTCTTTCTCATAATCTTATCTTTTATCTGTGTGTTAAATTATGCCTCCTTGTTGCTCTCTATCCACGCCTTAATCTCGGCAGTGGCAAGACCCAACTTATTCTTCTTGTTGAAGCCACAGAGGTCGTTAAAGAGCTTCATGCCACCCGTTGCAGCGGTGTTCTTGAACGACTCGAGGGTGATGTAACCCATCTTCTGGATTACAGCTACCCACTCTTGAGGGATGCCTGCCTCGGTGTATACCTCCTCGGCGTCAGCAACAACCTTCTTCTCGGGGCGCATTGTTGGGAAGAAGAGCACATCCTGAATAGAGGTCTCGCCCGTCATGAACATCGTGAGGCGGTCGATACCAATACCCATACCCGAGCACGATGGCATACCATACTCAAGTGCGCGCACGAAGTCCATGTCGATGACCATCGCCTCGTCGTCGCCCTTCTCCGAGAGACGCATCTGCTCCTCGAAGCGCTCCAACTGGTCGATAGGGTCGTTAAGCTCCGAGTAGGCATTACATAGCTCCTTACCATTTACGAATAGCTCGAAACGCTCGGTAAGGTCCTGATTATCACGGTGACGCTTACATAGTGGCGACATCTCGATAGGGTAGTCCGTAACGAACGTGGGCTGAATGAGGTCGCCCTCGCAGTACTGGCCAAAGATGGCGTCGATAAGCTTGCCCTTACCCATGGTGTCGTCAATCTCGACGCTAAGACGCTTACAAGCCTCGCGAAGCTGCTCTTCGGACTGACCTGTGATGTCGTAGCCTGTCTTCTCGCGGATGGCGTCGGTCATCGTCACGCGGCGGAATGGAGCCTTGAACGAGATTGTCTTACCCTCGATTACCACATCGGTAGTGCCATTAACGGCCATCGCCACACGCTCCAACATCTGCTCGGTGAACTCCTGCATCCAGATATAGTCCTTGTAGGCAACATATATCTCCATACATGTGAACTCGGGGTTGTGCGTACGGTCCATACCCTCGTTGCGGAAGTTCTTGCCGAACTCGTATACGCCATCGAAGCCACCTACGATAAGGCGCTTCAAGTATAGCTCTGTTGCTATTCGCATGTAGAAGTCTATGTCGAGGGCGTTGTGGTGGGTGATGAATGGACGCGCTGCTGCACCACCAGGGATAGGCTGGAGGATAGGTGTCTCCACCTCCAAGTAGCCGCGCTCGTTGAAGAAGTCACGCATGGTCTGCATGATCTTGGCACGCTTCACGAAGGTATCCTTGACGTGTGGGTTAACCACAAGGTCGAGGTAACGCTGGCGATAGCGCACCTCGGGGTCTGTCAAGGCGTCGAACACCTGACCATCCTTCTGCTTAACAACGGGCAGTGGACGTACCGACTTCGAGAGTACGGTGAACTTGCGGCAGTGTACCGACAACTCGCCAGTGTTGGTATGGAATGCAAAACCCTCGACACCGATGAAGTCGCCGATATCGAGAAGCTTCTTAAATACTGTGTTATAGAGTGTTGGGTCACCCTCGGGGCAGATGTCATCACGACGAATATATACCTGAATACGTCCTGTCGAGTCCTGCAACTCGAAGAATGATGCCGAGCCCATAATGCGGCGGCTCATGATACGGCCGGCAATAGATACCTCCTGGAAGTTACCCTTCTCGGGGTCGAACTGCTCGGCTATCTCGCGTGCTGTGGCGTTAACCTCGTAACGCGCTGCAGGGTATGGGTTTATGCCCATATCGCGCAATGCCTTTAACGACTGTCGGCGCAATACTTCCTGTTCGCTGAGTTCCATCATAATAATACTATGCTATTTTAGTTATCTCAAATTTCTTGCAAAGGTACAACAAATTAACGATTAGCAGGGTATAATTACTAAAAATTTTTTTGAATTTTGAATTGTTTTCTTACCTTTGTATAATTATTTTATATCAATTTGTGATTAACCAAATGTGGGTCGTGTGCCCGCGTTACTTAAATTTATGAAGAGAGTGTTTATGAGTAATTCTACAAAGGGTGCAACCACCATGTCGTGGTGTCGTCGTATGCTTATGTTAGCAGTAGCTGTGATGTCGTTCGGTATGGCGCAGGCACAGTCTGGCTACGAGAAGGATAATGATATCTTTAAGGTGGGTGTCGAGGCACGCTTCGACTATCTAAATCAGGCCGTAGATGGCGTGCACGACCCTGCGGGTTCGGGCTTCAAGGTGCGCTATTTCAACCTTCGTCTCGAGGGTCAGATTTCACCAAAGTTTACATACTCATGGCGTCAGCGCTTCAACCGCGTCAACTCAGTTAGCGAGTTCGCACATAACACCGACTGGCTCACCCTCACCTACAAGCCCACACAGAACTGGGCTATCTCGGCAGGTAAGCAGGTGCTTATGATTGGTGGCTGGGAGTATGACCGCGCCCCTATGGACTTGTACTTCTGCTCGGAGTTTTGGAACAACGTGAACTGCTATCAGCTTGGTGCAAGCGTGGCATACACAACAAACTCGGGTAACGACACCATCCTCTTCCAGGCGAGTCAGAGCCCATACGATACTGCAAACTCGTCTGTGGACTACTACGCGTTTAACCTCTACTGGAGCGGCACGCATGGCTGCTATACTGCGCTCTACTCGCTTAACTTCATGCAGTATGCTCCTGGTAAGTTCGACAAGTATGTTGCGCTTGGTAATCAGTTTAAGTTTGGCGATGCAACACTTCAGGTTGACCTTATGAGCCGTGGTCCAAAGGTTAAGGACCTCCTCTTCGATAACTTCTCAATCATGGGTGAGTTCTCATATCTCGTTGCAGACCGCGTTAATATCTTCGCCAAGGCTACCTACGACAGGATTGGCGATAGTACCATTACGGCATCGGGCCTCATCCCTGGCACCGAGGTAACACGCGTGGGTGGTGGCGTAGAGTACTATCCTATGGGTGGTATGGGAAATCGTGACGTGCGCCTACACGCAGCGTACGCCTATAACTTCGGTCTCAACACAAACGAATTTGGCACAGCTCTCGGTAAGGGCTCATACCTTACCGTGGGTCTTACATGGCGTATCGACGTCGTATCGGCTGTCGAGAAGATTATCGACCGCGTGGTTAACAAGCGTAGCAACAGAATGTAAACTACTAATCAATAATGTCTATGGGTTCAAAGAACAGATTAAGTAAGTATGGCGCAGGCATCATGTGTCTGCTCATAGTTATTGCATTGTTTGGCGCTATTGGCTCAGGAATGGGTCTGCCAAATATGCTCAATACCATCATGAATACCGCTCATGACCTATTGCTTAACACGGTATTCTACCTTATGGCTATATGCGTTATCACCGGTGCGCTCGGCCGTATCTTTGTTGAGTTTGGCGTCGTTAGCCTCTTGGAGCGTCTATTGCGCCCCTTGATGAAGCCTCTCTTTGGTCTTCCAGGTGTTGCTTCACTCGGTGCTGTGATGACCTTCCTCTCGGATAACCCAGCTATCATCTCGCTTGCCAAGGATAAGCGCTTCAGCTCTTTCTTTAGAAAGTATCAGCTTATCTCGCTTACTAACTTCGGTACTGCTTTCGGTATGGGTTTGTTGGTAATCGTCTTCATGGTCAGCAACGGCTTCTATGTTGAGCCATTCATCGGCCTTGCGGGTGCGATTATCGGCTGTATCGTCTCTACTCGCCTTATGCAGCGCTTTATCCTCAAGCAGCACCCCAACTTCAAGGAGGAGATGGCTGCCGTTATTGATGAGCAGGAAGAACAGAAGGATGAGCAGGTTAAGGAGACCTCGATGTTTACCCGTATCCTCAATTCGTTGCTCGATGGCGGTAAGACGGGTGTCGATGTTGGTCTCTCAATCATCCCTGGCGTGTTGATTATCTCGACGCTTGTGATGATTCTCACCTTTGGTCCTGGTGAGGGCGGTGAGTATACAGGTGCTGCTTACGAGGGTGTCGGCTTCTTGCCATGGGCTGCAGGGCAGGTTAACTTCGTCTTCGACTGGCTCTTCGGCTTCGGTGATCCACACCTTATCGCATTCCCAATTACAGCCCTTGGTGCTGTGGGCGCTGCTCTCGGTCTTGTTCCTGGATTTATCGAGCAGGGTTGGGTAGATGGTAATGCTATCGCTGTGTTCACAGCTATCGGTATGTGCTGGAGTGGCTACCTCAGCACCCATACCGCTATGCTTGATGCACTCGGTTACCGTAAGCTCACATCAAAAGCAATCCTTGCACACACTATTGGAGGTCTTGTTGCTGCTATCTCGGCACACTGGATCTATCTTCTCTTCGTGCTTCTCTTCGGTGCTCCCGATGCTAAACCTGGCTTCTCGCATATCGACGAGGTGCAGATTAAGATTGAGCGTATCGAGGATAATCAGGTGTGCACAACTGTATATGTCGAGGGTGAGTTTAAGTGTGGCCGCATCTTCGTTGATGAGGAGGGTGACCGCTCTTCAGACTCTAAGTCTATGGCATACTACATCAGTGACTGCCTCGAGGAGTACGTCGTTGTTCGCAATGAGAAGAGTGGCCCAGAGGTGGCTCGCTTCAGCGATATCGTGATTATATACGATGATGATATGTCAGAGACTATGCGCGATGCAGTGGAGCGCGAGGTATCTTCAGGTGTCGATACATATCTTAATATCGTTGCGAAGAAGATGTGGGATGGCCGCGGCCTATCGCGTCTCAACGATAAGCAGAAGACGCAGCTCGATGAGCTCGTTAAGATTGAGTATAAGGATGAGGCTGTTGCTGGAACCACCGCTATAAAGGGCGTTGTTCCGCATGATGCCGGTAATTAAGTCTGTAAATATCCAGACTTTCTTTACCTCATTATACTAATGCCACCACGCGTGGCTGCCGATTATAGGGCTGTTCGTTGCGGACAGCCCTATTTCGTTTGTTGATTTGTCAATGTGTGGGTGCAAACAATTTGCTTTCTTATGTTATGAGCATCGTTTTTGCCCCCCTTATTATATATTATATATATAGGTATACCCGCTGATTTATTAAAAATATTGAAAAATTTGAAAAATTTTTAAGAAAATATTTGGAGAATAAAAAATAAGCGCTACCTTTGCACCCGCAATCAGACGATGAGATGCGTTCTGGATGCGACGGAGAGGTTCTTAGAAATAATTTTGAAAAAAGTTCCAAAAATATTTGGTAGTTTCAAAAATGTGTTTTATCTTTGCACCCGCTTTCGCCTCTAAAACGGTGATAAGCGAAAAAGGTTCTTAGAAAAATATTTTTGAAAAAAGTTTCCAAAAAATTTGGTGGTTTCAAAAATAGTTCTTACCTTTGCAACCGCTTTTCCGCTTTAAGTTTTGAGCGGGATTAAGGTGAAAGTTCTGATGAAAATTAGAATATAGTTCTTTGAAGATTTTGAGCAGCTAAAGTTTTATCTATCTCCTATGAGATAATT
>JAFVSV010000086.1 GCA_017503575.1 Alistipes sp.
TCTTCGCTCAGAAATAATTTTTATTAGTTGCAAGACTAATATAAAAGGCGACCTACGGGCCGCCTTTTGTATTTACGCCCTACTATGTTTTTATCCCCCTATACCTTGCACATATAAAATTATTTTGTATCTTTGTGCTGTCAAAAGCGATTTTGACTGTGTCGCTCGGATGGTGGAATAGGTAGACACGCCGGACTTAAAATCCTGTGGCCAGTAATGGCCGTGCCGGTTCGACCCCGGCTCCGAGTACATAGAGAGACAACGTTTCTGCGTTGTCTCTTTTTTTGTTCGCTGCGGATATGTTGGCAAAGGAGTATCTCCTACCGCTGATGTGACTGGAACTACTCCTATGCTACTAAGCAATAAGCCCAATAAGCCGCAAGTTAAGCATAGGAATAAAAAACAAGAAGATGCCTTTCGACATCCTCTTGTTCTTAATACTTGGGTGGAAGATGGGATTCGAACCCACGACCTTAGGAACCACAATCCTCTACTCTAACCAGCTGAGCTACATCCACCATTTGATTTGTTTCCAAATCGGTGTGCAAATATACACACTTTTTTTATATATCCAAAATTTTATGCTCTAATTTTTATCTATTTTTTCGTTTTGAAAACGAAAACAGCACACCTTCATATTTGCATATACGACACATCTTGTTTATAATCAGATGTCTACTTCTTCTTAACCCTGCGCTCAGCGTATTTACCAATACGCACCGCCGTCTCCTCAATAGACTTATACTGATTTACCGTTGCCGACTCAACAGCCTTATACCCTGTGACAACACCCTTCTCAATGGCCTTATACCCCTCAACAACTCCATCCTCCACCGCACGGTAGCCCGTAACAACAGCCTCCTCGACACTCTTTAGTGTACCTATGATGATGTCATCTTTTTTATTCTTTCTCTCCGCCATAATCACCAGTATTTACCTAACCCTAAGCTTCTTGCCAATTTGTAGTATTGTTGTCGACTTAATACCATTTAGACTACACAACTTATTTACTGTCGTTCCATATTTTATAGCAATAGCGCCAAGCGTATCACCCGAGCGGATGGTGTGGTACTGCACCGCCGATGCCTTACGCTCAGCCTCCGCCTGGCGTGCTGCCTCGGTCTCATCGTCGAAATCCTGCTCAAACTTAGCATGGATGCTAAAATGACGTCGTTTCA
This sequence comes from Alistipes sp., assembly GCA_017503575.1. Classification (GTDB taxonomy): domain Bacteria; phylum Bacteroidota; class Bacteroidia; order Bacteroidales; family Rikenellaceae; genus Alistipes. The sequence goes on from JAFVSV010000086.1 coordinate 1,179, forward strand.
AAAGGAGGTCATCATTACGCAACTCACCTGTTTTGAAGTCGACGATGCGTTCTGGGTCAAACGACTGACCGCGATACCTCACCTCAAAATGTAGATGTGGGCCAGTACTTCTACCCGTACTGCCACCCTCACCAATCTGCTGACCTGCAACCACCCAATCACCAACCTCTACATCACGCTTCGACAGATGTGCATAATAGGTCTCAAGACCGTTATTATGGCGGATGACAATAAGGTTACCGTAATCACCAGCACGGCTCGAGTAGCGCACCTTGCCATCGAAGGTAGCGTATATAGGATCACCCGTCTTGAGTGGCAGATCAACGCCCTGGTGTTGGCGACCACGACGCATGCCATAGCGAGAGCTTAGCTTACCCTTGTACGGATAGTGGTAGCTCTGCAGCGAGTCGACGAGTTGAATAGCTATACTCTCGGGCAGAGTGTTAAGCTCGACATCGCGATAGGCATGTGTGATGTCCGTATTCCAGTAATCGTTAAATATTGCGGGGTCAACAATATACTCAGTAAGGCGAACATAGCGCCATGTATTATCGTTAAATAACACAATATTAAGGTCATCATTGCCTGTGGGCAACGTATCAACAACCGACACCGTACCGAGTGTTCTCACGGGACGTATTGGCTTGGCACGCTCCTTATCGCCGCCACCTACGGTTTGTGCACTCAACGACAGCGACATCAACAGCATCGCTCCCAATATTACAACTCTCTTCATATTGTTCGTATATGTTATTTCATCTCTCTGAGCATATCTTCGGCGAGTTCCAACTGCTTGTAGAACTCCTCGCCAAAGGCGCGAATGATAGGCTCACGCAGGCCCTTATAGACAGGTACACCCAACTGCTTACCACACTCGCGTGCCGAAGCGCACACCGCCCAGCGATGGTAGTTAAGGCCCATCGAGCCATTACGGAAGCGTGTAACGCGTATTGGATATAGGTGACATGATATAGGCTTCAGAAACGAGCACTTACCCTCGCGGTAGGCGCGCTCGATAGCGCAGAATGTGATACCATTCTCCTCGAAGGCGTATGCACACGCTGCATTATCGACAAGTGGTGTTGTATAGTCGCCGTCGATATCGACAACCATAAAGCCCTGCTCCTCGACAGCCTTACGTCCCTCCTCAGTCATGTACGAAGAGTAGTTCTCCCACTCCTCCTCCAAGATATCAACCTCGTCGATATCGAGTGGAGCACCCGAGTCGCCCTCGACGCAACATATACCCTTGCACTTGCCGAGGTCACATGCAAAAGCCTCGCGCAAGATGTCGAGGCTCACAATCTTATCATCAATCTCTATCATCGGTTATGGATTGTAAATATCTTTATATCTGAACGATAGTATCTCGTATACCATATCGTGAAGTTGCTGTGCTTCCTCGTTATTAGGGTCGAGACTCATCGCCTTGTTGAAGTCATTGATAGCCTTACCCCACTCGTTACGGCGATAGTAGCACTTGCCGCGCTCGACATAGAGTGATGCACGCTCGCCACTCTCAATCATAGATGTTAGGCGCATAATATTACCCGCAAGTGTCCATAGCTGATTGTCTGCTATATACTTTGCGACCTCGGGTGCCACCATCGACGATATATCCTCGTTGCGTTCCACCTTACCTCGCACCTCTGTTGATGAGTAGTCCATATATGGAGCATCCTCGAGGAGCACTACCCTATCGGCAAACTTCTCGATAGCATATCCCTTACGAGGATATACATATATCTTATACTCGTTGAGTATACGCTCATACTCTCGCCACTCATCGAAACGCGCCCAGATATCACTACCCGTGATTATCGAGAACTCCATGTCGTTGCCATGGTTCTCCTTGAGGTAGTCGAGCGTATTTATCGTGTATGATGGCTTTTCCAAAACGAACTCCACCACCGAAGGCTTGATGCGCTCGGGATACTTCGATGCTTTACAAGCCATATCGGCCATCTCATAGCGTGTATACTCAGGCGTCTGGAGCACATCGGTCTTAAATGGATTTTGGGGCGATATAACAAGTGCCACCTCATCAGCGAGATCTCTATCCAAGGCATACTCCGCAAGGGCTATATGGCCGTTGTGTATGGGATCGAATGACCCGAAATACAATAACATTCGCTTCTTCATACCATCCACTACTTTATAAAGTTTTCAATAATATGTGCAGCCTCCGCAATGGCCGTTTGCAGGTCGTCGTTGACAACCGTATGATCAAACTCCGACGCCTTTGAAAGCTCGAAATCAGCTTTTGCTACGCGCTTCTGTATTACCTCCTCGGCATCGGTACCACGACCACGCAGGCGGCGTTCAAGCTCCTCTACCGATGGCGGCATGATGAACATCGAGCAAGCGTCATCACCAAAGAGTCGCTTCAGGTTGATACCACCCATGACGTCAACATCAAAGATGATGATATTTCCCTTCGCCCAGATGCGCTCCATCTCGCTCTTGAGAGTGCCATAACATGTTCCCTCATATACCTCTTCCCACTCGACGAACTCATTGTTTGCCACACGCTGGCTGAACTCCTCGTTCGACAGGAAGTAGTAGTCTACGCCATGCTGCTCCTGGCCGCGTGGCTTTCGCGATGTCGCAGATATCGAGAACTCGAACTGCGGGAAACGCTTGAGTAGCTCGCGCACGATTGTGGTCTTTCCCGAACCACTTGGCGCCGAAAATATTATCAACTTACCCATGACTATAAGATATTGAGCACCTGCTCCTTAATTTTCTCTAACTCATCCTTCATCTTAACTACAAGGCGCTGCATATTTGCCTCGTTCGACTTCGAGCCCATGGTGTTAATCTCACGGCCGAGCTCCTGTGCGATAAAGCCGAGCTTACGTCCTGGGGCCTCCTCCTCGGCAGCCACCTCGCGGAAGTAGCGACAGTGGTTATCGAGACGTACTTTCTCCTCCGTGATATCGAGCTTCTCGATGTAGAATATCATCTCCTGCTCCAAGCGGTTGTTGTCTACCTCTACTTGCAGTTTCTCGATATTCTCACGAATGCGATTCTTGATAACCTCCACGCGTGCAGTCTCAAATGGTTCTACCTCGTGACGATACTTCTCGATAAGGTCGATGCGATTTAGTAGGTCAGCAATAAGGATAGCACCCTCCTGCTGACGGAAGGCATCGAGTTGCGCACACGCCTGCTTCGAAGCCTCAATAATTGCAGCAATTTCTTCATCGCAGACCTCCTGTTCTTCAGAAGTAACAACATCTGGCATGCGTAATACCGCCTGCATAAGTGCAGCGTCGTCGACGATATTCATTCGACACTCCTTCGATACGCTGCGTAGCTCGTCGACATAGGCCTTGAAGGCATCGCGATTTACATGCGCCGAGGTCTCAACGGTTGATGCCTCGAACGAGATGAAGCAATCGACCTTGCCACGCTGCAACTCGCGTGTGATAATCTGGCGCACCTCCGCCTCGGCAGCACGATACTTGCTCGGCAGCTTGACGCTCAGATCAAGTTGTTTTGAATTGAGAGAACGAAGCTCCACACGAAACTTCTTATCACCATATATGGCCTCGCCCTTACCGAAGCCCGTCATTGACTTTATCATAATCTAATTTTGTAAAAATTAGTACATTTTGCAAAGGTACAAATAAATTTGCAAAGTGCAAAGACGAAAAAAAGAAAATCTCCCCTCGCCATTAAGCGAGGAGAGAGTAAAAATCAGCTATCGATACCAACAACTCCAATTACAATGAGCACGACATAGGGGTGTCAAATCGTATTCACCAACCATAGAAGCCCCGACACCTATCGTAACTCGTCGGGATGTAGGCGCACAACCTTACCGTCGCGCACGACAACCAAATCACCGTTATCTCTGCGAGTACGCTCTATAAGGCGACGTTGCGCCAAAAGGATACCCGCATCTATTCTCTCTTGAAGTTCTCTTATCTCAAACTCACTCATAGCTCAATATTTTCTGATACGCTAACGGGTCAACGACCTCTTTTATTTCGCTCTTCGAGCCATAAGCAATCTTCTTCACACCTTCGGCAGTGCTATTATCATAGATAACCCAGTAGTCACATATAGGCACATAGAGCGATGTTAGGTTACGCAGCGAGCTCTCATATCGACGACATATCGTATTGGTGGGGATATTGTGACCACCAAGGCTAACGCGCTTTGCCACACGCTGTATTGCCTGCTCGGGCGTGGGTAACCAGAAGTAGAGCAGCGACACGAAGTAACCACGCTCGTGAGCGCGGTCAATGAACTTTTGATATGTTCGTGTAGAAAGCGTTGTCTCGAATGCAAAGTCGGAGCCCTCCTCAAGCAGGTCGTTGATGCGTCGCAACATAAGGCGACCTGCCTCGATGGCCATACTGTCGGGATTGAAGGGCGAGAGGCCTCGCGCAATCTCATCGGCATTGACAAATTCGTGGCAGTGCAACAACTCGGGCAACATAGTATAAGATGCCGTCGTCTTGCCGGCACCGTTACACCCCGCTATGATATAGAGCTTCTGCATAACAAAAAACTTTGGACAAAGATATAAAATTCAAACGTAACGAGCAAATTTTGATAATGCTTTCTCATTGAAGCAACGCCATTACAACTACAACAACCCCGCCTCATAGTAGCGTACAACCTGCTCGAGCACACGATCCTCACCCTCGGGATCATACTCAATCTTTAGGTTATTGCCAAAGAGTCGTGCCATAGTCTGATAGAAGCCAGCGACAAAGCCCGAGCGGTATAGCTTGATGATGTTGAATGCCGTATGCTCAGTCTCACGGTCGATAAGTTTAAGGAGGATAAGGCCCTCGTAGCGCGTCATCTTCCATAGCATGGGCGTTATCTCCTTTTTGAGAGCATTCTCCAACTCAGCGGTATACTTCTTACGGTCACGACGCTTGAGAGACTCGAGGTCGATAGATATATCTGCCATACGTCGTGATGCCTCCTGTGCCA
>JAFVSV010000087.1 GCA_017503575.1 Alistipes sp.
CAACTTTGTACGACTATGAAACAAAGTCTTCATTTTTCGCTGTTGCAACTCTTGGCAGTTGCTATCATCGCACTGTTCGTGCCTACAAACGCATCGGCACAGTCGGCAGATGATTATAGAGTAGAGGCCGAGCAGGGCGATACCATGGCACAATATAATTTAGGCGTTTGCTACTATAATGGCTATGGTGTAGCCCAGAATTACGCTGAGGCTGTTAAGTGGTATCGCAAGGCGGCCGAGCAGGGTGTTGCTGAGGCACAATGTGATTTAGGTTATTGCTACCAATATGGCGAAGGTGTAGACCAGAATTACGCCGAAGCCGTTAAGTGGTATCGTAAGGCTGCCGAGCAGGGCGATGCCAAGGCACAAAATAATTTAGGTGATTGCTACTTTAGTGGCAATGGTGTAGACCAGGATTATGCTGAGGCTGCTAAGTGGTGGAGCAAGGCTGCCGAGCAGGGCGATGCCGATGCACAATATAATTTATGTTATTGCTACTATAATGGCCAAGGTGTAGACCAGAATTACGCTGAGGCTGCTAAGTGGTGTAGCAAGGCTGCTGAGCAGGGACATGCAAAGGCACAATATATATTAGGCGTTTGCTACTATTTTGGGCGAGGTGTAGACCAGAATTATGCTGAGGCTGCTAAGTGGCATCGCAATGCTGCTGAGCAGGGCCATGCCATGGCACAATGTGATTTAGGTTATTGCTACAAATATGGCGAAGGTGTAGACCAAGATTACGCTGAGGCTGTTAAGTGGTATCGTAAGGCGGCTGAGCAGGGCTATGCCAGGGCACAATATAATTTAGGCGCTTGCTACTATAATGGCCAAGGTGTAGGCCAGAATTATGCTGAGGCTGCTAAGTGGTATCGCAAGGCTGCTGAGCAGGGCGTTGCCGAGGCACAACATAATTTAGGTGTTTGCTATGATTATGGACGAGGTGTAGACCAGAATTATGCTGAGGCTGTTAAGTGGTATCGTAAGGCGGCCGAGCAGGGCCATGCCGAGGCACAATGTAATTTAGGCCTTTGCTACTATAATGGCCGAGGTGTAGACCAGAGTTACGCTGAGGCTGTTAAGTGGTATCGCAAGGCTGCTGAGCAGGGTGATGCCATGGCACAATATAATTTAGGCGTTTGCTATGATTATGGCCGAGGTGTAGACCAGAGTTACGCTGAGGCTGTTAAGTGGTTTCGCAAGGCTGCAGAGCAGGGCGATGCCATGTCACAATATAATTTAGGCGTTTGCTACTATAATGGCCAAGGTGTAGGCCGGAATTACGCTGAGGCTGTTAAGTGGTTTCGTAAGGCTGCTGAGCAGGGCGATGCCATGGCACAAAAGGCATTAAGATTATTGGAGGAGATATGGTAAGAGTTTTGGTATATTGATACGAATAGGCGGAACGACTCCCGCCTATTTTTTTGTTCAACGAACAATGGTTGCTGGCATTGCCCACTTTGTCGGGCGGGCAGAGCCCTCGTTCGGGCGGGAGCGGAGCTACCTTCATCGGACATAGCGAAAGCTCTCTATTAGGGTGGAGCGTAGCTCCTTAATTTTCATCAAGCGAAGCGCCCTCGCAAGCAGGCTTTGTCTGCGCCCTCACAAGCAAAGCGCCATCCTAAGCGGAGCGCCATCAAGCAACCTGACGCAAATTATAGCGAACAAAATATTTTGATTTGCAGTTTTTTTCGTACCTTTGTCCGTTCAATGCTCTTACAGAGCCACGACCAAGTGACAATAATAATTTTTACGATATATGGCAGTTGAATTAAAAGACCTTACCAAGAGCGACGAGAACTACTCGCAGTGGTACAACGATTTGGTTATCAAGGCAGGCTTGGCAGAGAACTCTGCTGTGCGCGGCTGTATGGTTATCAAGCCCTATGGCTATGCCATCTGGGAGAAGATGCACGAGGTGCTCGACAAGATGTTCAAGGAGACAGGCCACGAGAACGCCTACTTCCCACTATTCATCCCCAAGTCATTCTTCTCGCGCGAGGCGAGCCACGTTGAGGGTTTCGCCAAGGAGTGCGCCGTGGTTACGCACTACCGCCTCAAGAACGACCCCGATGGTAATGGTGTTGTTGTCGACCCCGCAGCACGCCTCGAGGAGGAGCTTATAGTGCGTCCTACATCGGAGACAATCATCTGGAACACATACAAGAACTGGATTACCTCATACCGCGACCTACCAATCCTCTGCAACCAGTGGGCAAACGTTGTGCGTTGGGAGATGCGTACACGTCTCTTCTTGCTTACTGCCGAGTTCTTGTGGCAGGAGGGTCACACGGCACACGCCACAGCCGAGGAGGCTATGGAGGAGACCGAGCGCATGATTAACGTCTACCGAACATTCGCCGAGGAGTGGATGGGCGTTCCCGTTATCGTGGGCCACAAGTCGCCCAATGAGCGCTTCGCAGGTGCTGTCGACACCCTCACCATCGAGGCATTGATGCAGGATGGCAAGGCTTTGCAGAGCGGCACATCGCACTTCCTTGGTCAGAACTTCGCCAAGGCCTTCGACGTGCAGTACACCTCAAAGGAGGGTAAGCAGGAGTATGTATGGGCTACATCGTGGGGCGTATCGACACGCCTTATGGGTGCCTTGATTATGGCGCACTCCGACAATAACGGTCTTGTGCTTCCTCCAAAGCTCGCACCTATACAGGTTGTCATGGTGCCTATCTACAAGGGTGAGGAGCAGCGTCTCCAGGTGGCAGCACGCCTCGAGGAGATGGCAAAGGAGCTACGCGCCAAGGGCGTATCTGTCAAGGTCGACGCTCGCGACAACGTACGCTCGGGCTTCAAGTTCGCCGAGTACGAGTTGAAGGGCGTACCTGTACGCTTGGCCCTCGGTCCTCGCGACATGGAGAATGGCACTATCGAGCTTGCACGCCGCGACACCCTCACCAAGGAGGTAGTATCGCAGGAGGGTCTCACGGAGCGTATCGTGGCATTGCTCGACGAGATACAGCAGAATATCTTCCAGAAGGCTCTCGACTATCGTAACTCGATGATTACTAAGGTGGACACATGGGAGGAGTTCCAGCAGGTGCTCAACGAGAAGGGAGGCTTCATCTCGGCACACTGGGATGGCACACCCGAGACCGAGCAGGCTATCAAGGAGGCGACGAAGGCTACCATCCGCTGCATACCTATGGATGTTGTCGAGGAGGAGGGCAAGTGCGTCTTCTCGGGCAAGCCATCGAAGTATCGCGTATTATTTGCCAAATCATACTAATTTGTTGTGATAGCGGCGCATTAGCGACGCTTCAATCAAATCCCCGAATAGGAATACGCATAGTATGTCCTATTCGGGGATTTATCATGTCAGCGACTATCTATTTGCGTAGTTGGTCTTAAGATAGTCCATAGGTCCGAAGCGCGTGGGTCGCTTATCGCCATTAATGCTCTCGACCACTACACTTGTGCGTAGCTTATGCCCCTCATATACATAGTCGCGCACAAACTGCATGATGATATCCAACCCCGATACCAGCGGTGTTACGGCGAGGCTATGGTCTACATACTCTGCCGAGCAGAACATATATGCGCCATCTACCCTGTCGAGCTGCTTGGCGATATGCTTCGAGCCATAGAAGCCTATGCCGAATATCGAGGCCTTATGGTATGGCACATTGCTATCCGAGGTGCCATGGAAGAGGAGCATTGGCGCGGGCTTACCCTTGAACTTGGGCTTACCCTTTGTCGAGAATATGGCACCTGCACACGACACGACACCCGCATAGCGGAAGTCATCGGGGAGCATCTCCGCCATGGGGGCACCGTTACAACGCTGCCACTCCGCCTGCACAGCTGTTATAGCTCCGGCACTCGAGCCGCTAACCATTATCATCGTAGGGTCGATGCCCAATGTGTCGCAATTATTGATAAGATAGTTTGTCGCAGCATACATATCCTCCACGGCGATATCCACGGCACGCTGCATAGCTGCAATCATATCGCGGATGCCCATATCCGACTTCAGGTTACGCAGGCCGAGGCGGTAGTCGATGCTCGCCACGACGATACCCTCGCGTGCAAGGCGCTCGAAGTAGGCATCGTAGTACTCATGGTCGCGCTCGCCGCCCACGAAGCCGCCACCAAAGGCAAATATCATCGCGGCACGCGGCGCCGTAGCATCGTCCATCGGGGTGGCGTATATATCCATCATCAGCTCCTGGTCGTCGTGCGTTGCATAGTGTACGCTCTGCCTTGTCACTGCCGACTGCGCATAGCCGCATGTAGCGACAAGCGCCAATAGTAAGGTTGTAATTATCGCTCTCATAGTTCGCTGTTTATCTCATTGTTCGTGGCCACTCGCCAATCTCCATATTCTTTATCTCACCCGCCTCGATATCGAAGCGCACCGCCGTTCGTACACTATGTATGCCATAGTTGCCCGCGCCACCAGGATTTATGTGTAACATATCGTATACGGGGTCGAAAATGACCTTAAGGATATGCGAATGGCCTGCGATAAAGAGTTTGGGGCGTGCACCATGAATATGTTGCAACGCCTTGGGGGCATACTTACGCGGATAGCCTCCGATGTGTGTCATCAGCACCTTGACGCCCTCGACCTCGAAGAATGCAAACTCCGAGTATACGCGGCGCGTGAGGCCTCCATCGACATTGCCATATACGGCACGCAGCGGCTTGAAGCGGGCAATCTCGTCGGCGAGCTCCAACGAGCCTATATCGCCAGCGTGCCATATCTCGTCACACGGAGCCAAGAAGGTGCGCAACACCTCGTCGAAGGTGCCATGCGTATCTGATATAATACCTATCTTCATCACAAATAATGTATGAGTCTTGGCAAAAGTAAGAAAATTATTGTAACTTTGTGCTATTGATAACCAACAAATTGTAAGATTATGAATATCCTACGCTCAATGCTCGTCGCTATTGCAATGGTTGTAAGCTCGATAAGCGCCATGGCACAGCAGAACCTATGGCAGAAACAGTCGGTCATATCGCCCGAGATAGCTGCCGACGGCAGTGTCACACTACGCCTCTATGCGCCCTATGCCGAGCGCGTCATGGTGTGTGGCGACATGTTCGACGCCTACAATAGCGAGGCACGCGAGATGACGCGCTGTGATGGCGGCATCTGGGAGTATCGTACCGAGCCGCTCCCATCGGAGATGTACTGCTACTGGTTCTCTATCGACGACTCGGGAGACCTGTGTGACCCCGCGAATAGCTATGTTGTGCGCGACGTGGGTCGTCAGATGAGCTACTTCATAATCCCTGGTGGTCGTGGCGATATCTACGCAGCACAGAACGTGCCTCATGGCACCGTGTCGCGCGTATGGGCACCTATGGAGGATGGTCGCGAGCGCCGCATGGTGGTATATACCCCTGCGGGCTACGAGTCTAATAAGAAGATGAAGTACCCCGTACTCTACCTTCTCCACGGCATGGGTGGTGACGAGGAGGCGTGGATAGCCACAGGACGCCTCGCCGAGATTATGGATAACCTTATCGCCGAGGGCAAGGCCGAGCCTATGATTGTTGTGATGACCAACGGCTGTACGAACCATGTCGCTGCCCCTGGCTTCTCGCACGAGGGCATGTGGCGCCCATATATGAGTGGCTCGATGGATGGCTCATTCGAGGCCATGTTCCCAACCATCGTCGAGTGGGTCGACGACAACTACCGCACACGCTCACAGATGGAGTACCGCGCCATAGCAGGTCTCTCGATGGGTGGCTTCCACTCGTTGCAGATATCCAAGGAGTACCCCACGATGTTCGATTATGTGGGTCTCTTCTCGGCAGCCGTAATGCGCCATAAGGAGGGCATTGCATTGTATGACAACCGCGACGAGAAGCTCGCCGAGCAGTTTGCCCTGAAGCCCGCACTATACTGGATAGCCATCGGCAAGGATGACTTCCTATACGCGGAGAATGTGGAGTACCGCGCATTCCTCGACGAAAAAGGGCTACGACTACACATACGTTGAGAGTGGTGGTGGTCATGTATGGCGCAACTGGCGCATATACCTCACCGACTTCGCGCAGTTGCTCTTCAAGAGGTAGTAGTTGCCACAAAAAAGAGCAATATTACCAAAATAATTTGGTAAAACGAATAAAACGTTGTATCTTCGTTCGGTTTAGAGGTATCCCCCGAGGGTATCTCTATGCGTCATATTGAAGGATTAATCAATTTTATAATACAACTCAATGAAAGTAAATCAATTAAAGGAGTATGAATCTCCCGAGGTGGAGATTATACTGACAGCTGTCGAGCAGGGCTTCACGGCAAGCTATGGTAACGAAGGCGAGGCCGGAGATGGCTTTGACGGAAAAGAGTGGGGCGAATTCTAAAACTATTGCAACTATGAAGAAGATGTTTAGAAATCTGATGCTTATTGCAGTAGCTGCAATGGGCTTCACCGCATGTAACGACAATATCGAGGAGACAGTACGTCCTATCGACCCAGCCGAGGTTAAGATGACCATCACTGCCAATGTAGACGAGACGCGTACATGGATTGACGAGGAGAACAAGAAGGTTCAGTGGAGCGAGGGCGACGCACTCAAGGTTATCGAGAATGGCGCGACATACAGTACTACTACCAAGACAGCTATCGAGAATGGCTTGGCTAAGTTCACTGTATCGTTCCCCGAGAACACAACCGCCACTGAGTTTACCTACAACGCCATCTACCCTGCCAGCAGACTCTCGGAGGATGACGATGATAAAATGGATATGACCAAAATCAAGGTTATCTTGCCCGATGCGCAGAACCCCACTGCTACATCGTTCGACCCAACGGCAGATATCCTTGTAGCAAAGCAGATTGTGACCAGCACACAACCTACCGAGCTTTCGATGCAGTTCAAGCGCTTGGTAGCTATGGGTAAGATGACCCTAACAAACCTCCCAGCGTCAAGCACCATTAGCAAGGTGATATTCACTGTTGAGGGCGCGGAGGAGAATCCCGACATTGCTGGTCGCAACTATGTGGATGCTACCACAGGTGCTGTTAGGGAGTATGGTTACTATGGCGCAACCAACACCATCACGCTCAACTACAACGAGCCTATCAGCACTCGTGATATCTACTTCACATGTAACCCATTCGAGTTGGGTGCGGGCGATAAGTTCACCGTTAAGGTAGTATGTAGCGATGCCACCTACACCCGCGAGGTAACGCTTCCCGAGGGTAAGACCTTGGGCTTTATCGAGGGCGACCTCTCGAAGTTCAGCGTAAATATGGAGAGCGCAACCAAGGAGACAAACTTTGTATTCCCTGATGGTGAGTATGCTGCAATTGCCGTAGTTGACAACAAGTACTATGCATTGAGCTCGGCAGCTAATGGCACACGTCTTAATGCCGTAGACGTGACATATAATCCTGGTGAGGGTCTCACAACAAATAATGCTACGTTGAAGTGGACCGTTGCCAAGACCGATAATGGCTACACATTCAAGGGCAACAACGACCAATATATTGCATGGAGTGGCGGCAACTCGGCGAAAACTCAAGATGATGTATACTATCTCGACATTACCGAGGATACAGCGAATGATGGTCGTTACACAGTGACATCAAAGGCAGATGCCACACGTAAGTTGCAGAAGAACCTATCGAACGCATACTTTGCATTCTACACATCTGCTCTGAGTGGCTCACTCTACCTTGTACCTGTTACAATTAGCGAGGCTCCAGAGCCAGAGCCAGATCCCGAGCCAAATCCCGATCCAACTGATGGCGTTAAGTACACAAAGATTACCTCTGTCTCAGAGCTTACTGATGGCGCATACATCATCGTATATGAGAATGGCTCTAAAGCAAGTGTATTTAATGGTCAGGATGCTGTAAATGGTTACTCAGAAGCGACTATCTCTAATGGTTCAATTATAGCAGAGGAGGAATTCGTTGGTGAGGTGACGATTGCAGCAATGAGTGACGGATATTCACTCAAAGCAGGTGCTGGCTATATGTACGGAACATCGGGCAGCAACAAACTTAATTTCAATTCATCTACAGCTCAGGTAAATATCATAAGCTTCGAGCGCGACGGTAGCGCAAAGATTACATCTAACACTTCGGTGTTAAGATTTAATAATGCGTCAAACCAGATGCGATTCCGCTACTATAAATCAACATCATATAGCGGACAGAAGGCTGTAGCTCTCTATAAGAGGATGTAATATCTTAAACAGTAATATGTAATTGATGGCGCGACGACCAATATCGCGCCATCTATTTTGTTATATAGCACCCTCAAAGGCGAGGGTCGACGTTATACCCTGCAGAAATTATTTCGTTAAAATTTTGCAGATTGCGAAAATAGTCGTATATTTGCACCACTCTTTCGTAGAGATGGTTTAAGGAGGGTTGGGTGAGTGGCTTAAACCAGCAGTTTGCTAAACTGCCGATATCGTAAGGTATCCGCTGGTTCGAATCCAGTGCCCTCCGCTAAAACGCGATTGACAATTGTCAGTCGCGTTTTTTCGTGCTTGTTGCACACTGCGTGTGTTCATTGTTATATAGAGTGTGATTATATACTCACCCATATATCACACTCTTTATAACTCATCAGCTTCGCTGATTTACAAGCACGACGCTCGCGGTTGTGCTCGGTCTTTTTTGTTTTCTATGTCAATGTGTCTTACTGTCTCATTTTTTATAATACCCAACAATTTCTCCAACATTGCATCCTTCCCCGAAAGGTAATCTTCGGCCACATATGGAATAGCGATGTCGGGCATCAATACTCCATCAACAGCAAGGGTATATTCATCATACTCAGTAGTCGATACGGATGTTTCGTATAACAGCGACGAAAACCATACATCTCCTGTCACGGCCTCCCCATAACGAAGGGCATTGCGCCAAAGCGATTCTCCTACTAATGTAGCAGATTCGTTGTATTGCAATATATTACAGAATGAAGCTGCTATCGAGGATGTATTTTTGCTCATTAAAATGTAGATATGCACATCATCGCACATATATAACTCGGGATTGAGGTCAATCGTCTTCACTACACAACTATCGGGTAATGCGATTGTTTGCCCCACCATATCCTCCGTAATAAACTCATAGTCGGCTTCAGTTTGCGGAGAAACTCTAACCCTTTGCGATTTCATATAGGGGATTGTGTGGCGATTGATAAACAGAGATAAAAGGTTATCAAACATATACCCACTACCACCTGTATTGTATCTAAGGTCGAGGATAATGTTTTTGCAACCCTTTGCCTTGAACTTTTCAATATTTGATTGCAAGACTTTTATAATTCTCGGATTATAAAAGCGAGTGAACTTTGGCAATGCGATATAACCACATTTAGCCGAGTCGTATATACGAATATTATTATCCATTGACTCCTCAAACGCTAACGATGAAGAGGCTTTTTGGGACTTCATACCCTCTGTTGTTATCGTCATCAGCTCACCATTACGAATTAGCTGTACAGTATAATCCTTCGGAAGATGCTGAAAATAGTAGTTTTGCAGCAAAAAATCAGGCGAGGTGTAACGATCGTGGTAATTGTATTCAAACATCTCGGATGATTTTATGCCATTAATCGCAACAATCATATCTCCTCTATGAAATAGTGGGTTTACGGAGGTGTTTACAATTAAGGTATCTTCAACCATCAGCAAGTTGAAACCAAGACCTCGACGTTTTTTAAGGAAGTCCCTCTTGGTCTTGTAGACACGAGCGTCAATTGGTATTCTGGCACCTATACGATAGTGTGGGTCGGTGTCGTGCAGCCAGTCGATATAGGGACGTAATATGTAAAACAAATCAGAGGTTAGCAGCGTATCCTTACCCAATTGTGCGCAGCGTATGTTTATCTGCTGAAGTAGCTCCGCCTTTATTGTCGGGGTCAGCAACGAATCAACAGTAGGATGTGTCGCACTAATTGGCAAATAGTCCCAATCACCATAATGTGCCGTCTGAAGGTCACAGATAGCTGCAGCACTATCTTTCACAGCAACAGAACGTCGCTTGATACTCTCAACATCAAGAGTTTCACCAGAGGTTTGTGCCCACGAGGTGTCTACACAAAGTAGCAGACAAAGTAACAATAGCCATTTCATATAACAACAGGTTGAAGGGCCCGCCCAAGTTTCAAATATAGAGAAGTGGCAGACGCTATTAAATATTCGTATCTCTTGTAGGGTAACGTTTTGAATGGTTGTTTATTGCTCGTTAGTGCTATGCGACGCTATTTACTTCCATTTTTTGTTCAAACAATGGCCACTTTGAGGGTTACCGAAATTAGGGAATGTTAAGAGATTTAACGATATCCTAAGTTTGGGGATGGCTAAAATACTTTTTAGTCACCCCCCTTCATTTATATAGTCTCTTAACTATCTACCGATTGTCTTGATGCGCTCCTCAAAGGTATCGCGGTCGACAAGAGCATTGTTCTTCGTGCGCGCACGATAGTTATATATGGTGTTCACAGAGTAGCGAAGCAGCGCAGCAATGCGCGACGAGTCGGTGATGCCAAGGCGTATGAGCGCAAATATGCGAAGCTCCGTATTTAATCGCTCGCTGCGTTTAAGCTCTATATGAGCATCGGGCTTAAGCATAGCGTTGAACTCCTCAACAAAGTTGGGATATAGGCTTAAGAAGGCGTTGTCGAACATCTCGTAGAAGTGCTGAAGCTCCTCATCCAAGAAGTCCGACGAGCTCATCTCCTTATCCAACTCCGCCACCTTACCCTGCGAAATCTTGCGGCGCACGTTACGCTGAAGAGCTGTAATCTTCTCTATATAGTCCGAGCACATCGAGAGGAAGAGGGCGATATACTCCTCCTTAACGACATTAGCCTCGCGTAGGTCGTTGTTTACCGACTCGAGCATCGAGTTTAGCTTCTGCAACTCTACATTCGTATGGCCAATACGCTCGTTCATCATGCGTATCTTATTCGACGCCTTACGCGAGCGCACAAGCATATAGACAAGAATCACGCATATAACGAAGAGCAGTACCGCAAGGATAGATATGATGAGGGTCTGCTGTCGCGAATAGCGCTCCTTCTCCTCGAGGATATGTTGCTGCTGCTCCTGCTTAATGAGGTCCTGTTGCTGCTTCTCGTGGTATGCACCCTCAATCTCGGGTATGATGGCAGATATCTGCCATGGGCGCAGCTTCGCATTGTAGAATAGCGCATCGTTGAGCGATATTGTCACATAGCGGAAGGCACGGTCAATGTCGTTCTCAGCAACAAGTAGTTGCGCAAGGCTACACAATGAGGCATGGTCCTTCGTAGCGCTACATATATCGGCCATTGCCGAGCGTGCAAGCCACATTTTCATCTCATCCCTACGTCCAAGCTGCTCGCAGATACGCGCCTGGTCGTAGGCAAACATGGCATACTCGTGCTCGTGTGGCTGATACTTTGCGAGGATAGCAGCATTTATGCGCTCCGCCTCCGCATACTCGCCACGCTCAATATGGTTTATGACCAACATACGCTGATACACCTCATCGTTTGAGTCGCTCAACTCGAGGATACGATTACGATAGTAGCTACGCATATCGGACGACTCGTCGCGCGTCTGCTCATCGCTCGTATAATCCGAGTAGTTGGAGTAGAAACGTTGCTGCACATCGTAGTATGTTATTAGCTGTCGCTCGTTAAGACGCTGTGTATCGATGCTATTATCAAGCACCTGGCGCGACTCAAGGAACATACCTGCCATAGAGTATAGCTGCGCGCGGTCGAGATCTACATCAATGATAAGCGAGCTATTACCAAGCTCTTCGGCAACGCGCTGGCGCTTGTCGAGAATCTCTATCGCCTTATCGAACTGGAACGAACGATAGGCATCATAGAGCTCACACAGCACCTCGTAACGACGCTCAAGCGATAGACTCTCATCGTTGAGGATATTATCCAACCCTTGGATATAGATGTTGTGAGAATCTATATATGTGTTTGATATATCAAGAGTATGGTCGAGCCTGCGCAACTCCTGCTCCGACTCCTGTGCTCTTAGGGTTGTGGGCAGAAGAAGTGCTAACGCCACAATAACAAGAGTTACTATGCTATTATTACGATGTTTCATAGCGCAAATATATGAAAAAAATTAGAAACTTAACAATAGGGCACTCCACTTTTACAATCGGCTATTAGTTTTATAATCAACATATTGGTATTTTGGGGTCTATATTTTTCCGCACACATAAGGGCGATACGAACAAATCTTCATTTTTTTTCTTAACTTTGTAAGTAAGAAAAACTTATACGACTATGAGAGACCTCAAACTATCCGCACTCCTTATTGTACTATGCTCATTTATTTGTAGCTGTGCAGGTTCAGACCCATCGACACCTACCCCACCAAAGGCTGAAACATCCATCGAACTTAGCTTAAACGAGGCCACTGGCAACTCTGTCAAGGTCAACGCAAAGCTCGTGGACGCAGATGTGGCATACTGCCTACTTCTCGATAACGAGGCACCCACGCCACAACTTTCGCAGCTGATGAAGGGCACGAAGCTCACCGAGAGTGGTGTCATCACCTTTGATGGTCTCGAGACGGGATACACATATAAGGTATACGGTATCGCAAGCAAGAGTAGCGTATACACAGGCGTAGTATCGTTAGAGGTGAAGACCACGGGCGAGATAGACTACAACTTCCCCGACGCGGGCGTCAAGGCATTCACCACCACGGCTGACAAGAAGAGCCTATTCAAGGATATAGACGTTGAGGATGTGAGTGGCGTGGGTGACAACATAACCACTATCACCGTTGATAACGCCACACGTTACCAGGCAATGGAGGGCTTTGGCCCCGCAATCACAGGCTCGGCAGCCTACAACCTATCGAAGATGAAGCCCGCAGACCGCGAGAAGATACTGAAGGCTGCGTTCGACCCCAAGGAGGGCCTTGGCTACAACTATATCCGCGTATCTATCGGCTGTTCGGACTTCTCACTCTCGGAGTTCACATGGTGCGACCAGGAGGGTTTGGAGTTCTTCGGTGTACACGAGGAGGACGAGACATATCTCTTCCCCATCCTTCGCGAGATACTCGCCATAAACCCCGACGTTAAGATTATCGCAGCGCCTTGGACTGCACCTCTATGGATGAAGATCGACCGATACAATAACAACCCTTATAACAAGTGGGCTGGTGGCAAGCTCAACCCCGACTACTACGATGAGTATGCCCAGTACCTCGTAATGTGGGTCGAGGAGATGGAGGCCAACGGCTTCAAGATTGAGTCTATAACACCTCAGAACGAGCCTCTACACGACGGCAACTCGGCATCGACATACATGTCGTGGGAGCAGCAGCGCAACTTCATAAAGAACAACCTTGGCCCAGCATTCGAGGCCGCAGGACTCGACACCAAGATATGGATCTACGACCACAACTTCGACGTTACGGACTTTGTGAAGAACATCTACGCCGATAAGGAGGCATCGAAGTATGTCGAGGGCTCGGCATGGCACGCATACGGCGGCAGCTCATCGGCCCTTGCACAGATATACAAGGCCGACCCATCGAAGAGCATCTACTTCACGGAGCAGAGCATCGGAACATGGTGTCCCAACTTTGGCGACAACCTCCTATGGCATATCCGCGAGGTATGCCTCGGCACCATAAATAACTACTGTCGCGCCGTTGTCCTCTGGAACTTTATGCTCGACGCCGAGCGTGGTCCTAACCGTCCTGGTGGTTGCCAGACATGCTACGGCTTTGTAGACTGCGACGCATCGTACGCCTACAACACCCTCACATATCGTAGCCACTGGTACGCCATAGGCCACATGTCGAAGGTCGTTCAGCGTGGCGCCTACCGCATCAAGTCGTCAGGCGCTGGCGTTACACTCTCGGCATTCGAGAACCCCGACGGCACACTCGCGGCCGTAGTACTCAACGAGAAAGATGAGGAGAAGCAGGTGGTTGTAAAGAGCCCCAAGGGCGACTTCACACTTACGCTTGCAGGTCGCTCTGTGACATCTATAATTTGGTAATTTACGACGGTGTATAGAGTTGCCCACATACTACTATGCCTACTCGCTATTGTGGCATGCAGCGAACAGGGGTCGGAGACCGAGGTCACACGCCCCGCGAAGTTGCGCACCGTGACATGCGAGGTGGGGAGCTATATGCTTGATGTCAACGGCACCGTAGAGATACCCTTCCGCGTAGAGGAGCCACGAGCGCTCTTCAACTACGCGGCATCAACAGATGGCTTTCAGGTACAGCTGCGCCTCAAGGACAATATAAACAGTCGCCCCGAAGAGTTTTCATTGACAAGCGTGCGTGCCGACGACAAGGAGCAGGGGTTGTACTATGCTCTAATCTCCGACATGGGCACCCAAAATATGTATAGCCGCATGGTGCATGTAGTCATCAAACTTGAGTCGGGCGAGCTGAAGATATCAAATCCCGTGCGCATAGCCTCGTCCAACTATGTAAGTGGCATCACCAGCGTACGCCTCACGAAGAGTAGCAACCCCTCACTTCAAAGGGATATAGAGTTCAAGTATGACGCCACAACGCGTACATTCAATGCGCACATCGACGACTACATCTCCAACCGAGTATTTATCACCGAATTTGAGGCTGAGGGCATAGATAGCATCGAGGTCAACGGCAAGAGGATAGATAGTGCAGGCACACCCATTGACTTTGGGCAGGACGCAACAGTGGTAGCACATACGGGTGGTATGCATGTGACATACAAGCTACACTTGAGTTGCTTCACGGGGCTCCCCGTACTGCGCATCGAGACTCCTAACCGCCAGAGTGTATGGTCAAAAGAGCAGTGGGTTGAGGGCTCGAAGCTATGGCTTGATGGCATGGCGCGCTTCGACAATATAGAGGGTGTCGAGATGGCAATCCGCGGCCGTGGCAACTCCACATGGGGCTACGAGAAGAAGCCATACGCCATAAAGTTCACCGAGAAGCAGGAGGTGATGGGCATGCCCAAGCACAAGCGATGGGTGCTCCTGGCAAACTATATGGATCGCACACTACTACGCAACCGCGTAGCATACTACCTCGCCGAGCAGACATCCTTGGCGTGGACACCACACTGCGAATTTGTCGAGCTCATACTGAATGGCGTACACCTCGGGCAGTATCTACTATGCGAGCAGGTGCGTGTCGACAACGACCGTATAGCCATCACCGAGATGACACCTCAAGATAACGCGGGCGCAGCTATCACGGGAGGCTATCTCTTGGAGCTCGACTTCCACTTCGACAACCAGTGGCAGTGGCATACACAGCGAAATGTTCCATTTGCCGTAAAGTTTCCCGACGAGGAGGACCTAACGCAGCAGCAGTTCGACTGGATTATAAACTATATTGGCGAGGTGGAACGAACACTCTATGGTAGTGACTTTAAGGATGAGACCAACGGCTATCGCAAATATATTGATGCACAGTCGTTTATCGACTACTGGCTAATATATGAGATATGCGTAAACCATGAGCTTGCCAACCCAGGTAGCGTCTTTCTCACGAAGGATCGTGGCGGCAAGCTTGTAGCAGGCCCCGTATGGGACTTCGACTGGGGAACATTCTCATACAACGCTTCGCCCGCAGCACAGCATGGACTCTTCATGCAGTGGGCATGGTGGTATGGCAGACTATTCGAAGACCCCTATTTCAAGACGTTAGCCTCGGAGCGCTGGGCAGTGCTGAAGCCCAAGTTCGAGACCGTATTCGACTTCATAGAGCGCGAACGAGAGTATATCTCAGAGTCGTGGGACGCGAACTTCATGATGTGGAGCATCAGCACTAACATCAATGGTGACGAGTGGCTTACGAAGGACGAGGCGATAGACCGCATGGTAGAGATAACGCGCGAGCGCATAGATATTATCGACCGCGCATTATAGACTTCGACAACTCACAGAGGCTGACGCTACAAATAAGATGCTATCACAGTAAGAAAAACAAACACAACCGAGCACAATCAGCAACAAAAAAGGTTAATGATGCAAAAAGCGGCGCTTTGGTAAATAAATAAGTAGCTGAATATTTGCAAATTACAGTGATATTTTAGAGATTAGTAGAAAACGTTTTCTACTAATCTCTATTTTTGGTAATGATGCAAAAAGTGGCTACCCTCGCGGATAGCCACCCATGTATCGTCTATTAGACTGCTGTTACTCCATGCGTGGATCTACAACGTCAAGACCCTCACTAAATGCGTACGATGTAAGCGACTTGTAGGTCTCGCCCAACGCACCATCACGGTATGAGTTAGTCTCTGCCTTAACATCACCAAGCTCACCCTCACGGCTATCAATGATGAAGATGTATGCTGCATCCTCGCCCTTAACCTTAGTCTCAGTGTTCTCGGCAGTAGCGCAGATAGCACCTACAAGGTGAGCATCGTAGCTTGCATCGTTGAAGCTGATCTTCTCGAACTTCTCGGCACTCTCTGCAAGAGTCATAGTTGGAGCGATAATCTCATACTTCTTATCGTTCATAAGACGTGTACGGATATCCTGCTCACGATCCTCAAATGGAACAAACTCGTTCTCGTCAATAGCCTTAACCATGACAACAACGCTCTTATTATCAACCACAAAGCGGTTAATTGCACCAACAGGGTTGTTACGAGCCCATGAGATAATCTCGTATGAACGCATATCCATATCAGCCATCTCTGACACGAAGAGACCAGCCTCGTCAGCAGCCTTTGTGAAGGTTTCAACATCATTACCCGCAGCATCAACAAAGAGGGTTACACGATCCTCAACGCTGATGGTCTCATCCATAACTATCTCTGTTGCCTCAGTAACCTCAGCGCCCTCTACACCCTCTGCAAGCTCAATAGTTGCAGGAGCTACATTGTCGAGGAACTCAACTGACACGAGGGTACGAGTGCCACGCTCGGTGTTACGGAGAGGGTGGGCATCGTAGTAAGCGCGAACCTCCTCATCGGTAACTGTAACGTCAGCATCAGCAACGGTGCTATATGGGTAACGAACATAGCGACCAGAGTATGAAAGGTTGTTCTGTGCAGCCAAAACCTCGAGGTCTGCAGTATTGAGATAGAAGCCCTCATTGATCACCTGTGTTGCAATCTGGTCTGCCTCCTGCATACGACGTTGCAACAAATCGATATGACCAACCATATTCAACTCCTGGTTAATCTGCTCGTCAGTAAGGCCCTGAGCCAAAAGCCCACTTGCAATCTCAGTCTTCAATGTAAGCTCATCGATAGGAGCAATGCCAAGACCCTTGATAGCAGCACCCAAATAGTGCTGATAAATCAAGTATGCCTTTGCAGCCTCGTAGTTGCCACCAACAGCCTGCTGAGCCTCGTAGAACTCCTGAGATCTAATCTCCTTACCGTTAACAATCAACTCAACCTGATCGGTAGCCTCGTTACCACCTCTCATAGAGAGCTGATCACCAAGAATAAATGCAACAAGCACGAGTGCGATAACAATCGAAAGCACAATACCGTACCTTGTTCTTAATGTGTTTAATGATGCCATAAAATATCTATTTTTATTGTTATTTTCAAATAAGCCTTCAAAGGTAGTAATTTTTTATTAAACAGCGAAAGATAACCCTCTTTTTTTTAGAGCATAGGCCATTTTTGTACACACCGTAGGGAGACAATTACTCCAAACGCTGCAAACGCACCAACTCCAAACGCGACAACTCGCGCTTGAGAATGGTTATTCTGTAACCTTCAACCGTTATCTCCTCACCCTCGTGAGGGATACCACCATAAGCTGCAATGATATATCCAGCCAATGTATCATACTCGTCACTCTCGCTGAGATTGAGTTGATATGTCTCATTGAGATACTCCACCTCGAGGCGCGACGAGAAGACCCACTGATTATCACCCTCGCACTTCTCGACCATCTCCTGCACATCGTGCTCATCTTCAATATCTCCAAATATCTGCTCGAGGACATCCTCCAAAGAGATGATACCCGCCGTACCACCAAACTCATCAATCACAACAGCGATGCTCGCCTTACGCTTTGTAAAGGTCTCGAGCATGGCCTGCAACGGCATAGTCTCGGCAACATATATCGTCTTTATCAGCACATCGGATATCGACTTGGGATTCTCAAAGAGACTCTTCGAGTTGACATAGCCAATGATGTTATCAATCGTATCGTGCCATACGAATATTCGCGTATACTTCGTCTCGATGAAGCGCTCGGTGAGCTCCTCGATAGTCGTAGACTCGAGGTCGACAGCCTCCACATCGACACGCTGAACCATACAGTCGCGAACACGCAGGTCGGCAAAATCGAGGGCATTTTGGAAGAGACGTATATCCTCCTCCTGCTCCTCGTGAGCCTCTATATTCTCAGCCTCAACAAGCGATGCGAGGTCCTCACGATTAAACTCCGTAGGCTCCTCACGCTGCTCCAAACGGCGTCCCGTGAGGCGTACCAGGAGGTATGACAGCATCGTCGTAAAGCGAGTGATAGGGTACAAGATTATATAAAAGAGGTATATAACCGGCGAGAATACAAGGTAGTAAAAGTTGGGGTTGCGGCGTACCACCGACTTGGGTATATACTCTCCAATAAATAGTATGACGATGGTCGACACAATAGTCTGCAACAGAGCATCCTCCATGCCGAAGAGCTCGACAAGCAACATAGACATATACATCGAGTAGATAACAAGCGCAATGTTATTACCTACGAGTATTGTTGTGATATAGTTGCTCGAGTTATGCGAGAAGAGATTTGCTATGTGATTAAACATAGGACTCTGCTTGCGGTCTATCTCCTCGCGTAGACGGTTACGCCCAAGAAAGGCAATCTCCATACCCGAGAAGAATGCCGAGAAGAGCAACATAACAGCTATTATCGCCACTATCGTACCCATATTCAACTACTATATTGAACTACTATTAAGTGTAGAAATTCTATTAACCTCCATGGAACGCATAGCCTCCTGGGGCGTATCAACCATAGGTGTAGCTATGTCACCACGCGCTGGTTGCGTAGTAGGCAGCGTAGGATTCATCTGCTGTGGTGACACGGGTGACATTGGCTTGGCATTAGTCTCTACCCCACTATCACCGCCCGATGGCACTTCATCGGAGCTATCTGCGATAGGCTCGTCATGAGCAACACTATCCTGCTTTGCTGGGGTGAAGTCAAACTCCACCTCGCCGAGATACTTCCTGAAGTGTATCTCCTTGAGCTCCTCATCCGTATCGAAACCCTCACCAAACTGGGGTCCATCCTCCGTGAGCACACGCGTATCTACATTGGAGTATATCCTACCGATGGTGGCATTCCAGTAGAGCTGCTGCGTATATACCTCGGTTGTGCCCTTAACAAGGGTGTCACCATCATTGCGCTCCTGCTTGACAACAACAACATCGCCCTTGGCCTCCCACAAATCCTGCTTCTCATAGTAGATGGCGTAGTTTGCCGTGATGACAGCATCTATCTGATTGGCTATATATGTTGTGTCGGGGACAACCTTGATGGTATCTTGGCGATATGTCACCAAGCGTATACCACGACGGAACTCCTGATATGGATTTGTCGCCATGTTATAACCCTCGATGAGGGGTGCCGAGAAGGTGTACGAGCAACGACCATCCTCAATCATGGCTATCGTGCGGTTCTCACTCGACTCGGTCATCAGTGTCTCGTAGTCATACACCGTTGGTGCAGTCGCCTCCTTACATGAGAATAGTAATGTAGCACTCCCCAAAATGAGGAGTGCTATCACTGCACATTTATTAGTCAGCAGGTGCATAGGTAACTATCTATGCTACCTTAAATTAACGGTAACGTACGGTAGTCTGTACGCCCTCAGCGAAGCCGCAAGATACGGTGTAAGGTGTACCCTCTGCAAGCTCTGCGAAGAAGCAAGCCTCCTGTGTTGGGAAGTTAGCCTTATACTGGGCTGCAAGCTCGTTAGAGAGCTTCTTCATATTTGCATCAGACGTAAAGAGCGTAGCCGCCTTATTCATTGAATCGTATGCTGCCCAGTAGTTAGAGGTACCACCAATCTTATCATCGGGGCAAGGTGTTGTTGCATAGCACTGTGCAAGCACGAAGTAAGAGTATGGGTTCTGAGCATTGATAGCCTTAAGTTCGCGAGCTGCCTTAGCTGCCGAAGTATAGTTCTCCTTGGTAATCTCGATAACAGCAATCTTCGCATAGAGAGGCTCCTTCGCTACTGGATCGGTCTCCACTGCGAGGGTCTCACGCAAGTATCTGAGTGCCTTATCGTTCTCGCCACGCTGCAAGAAGCCATTAGCAAGGAAGAGGGCTGTCTCAGCAGATGGGTTTACGGTATAGTACTTCTCGAGAATGCTATAATAGAAGTCGCTATCGCACTGCTGACGCGACATGAGTGACACTGCCTTCGATAGAAGTTCTACGTTCTCTGGATCAGCGGCAAGCTTCTCAGCATAGAGTGCCTCAAGGTTCTCGCAGTTTGCAGCACCGCTATTTGCGAATGTTGTCTCGAATACATCCTTGAACTGGAGCTCCTCCTCTGTAACCTCTGCAAAGAATGGCGATAGACGCTGGTACTCGTTGAGTATCATATCGTTAGTTACGCTGTCATCATACTCATAGTCCTCACAAAGATTCTTGAAGTACATAGATGCCAAATCGAGCTTGAGGTAGTTCTTCTCGAGTGATGCGTCAATAGCATCCTTAAGGCCACCACGAAGGCGTGGACGATCAGCTGCGCAGTACTTAACCATATCACGAGCCTTAGCATCGAGGATATAGTCACGACCCTTCTCAGCGTTGTCACCGAAGTGCTCGACACGCTGGTCGTAGATGAATAGCAACGAGTCTACGAACATCTTCTTATCGTTGATGTTACGAGCACGGGTAATCTTCGCACGATAGAGAGTAACACCACGGGTGAAGATATTTACCGACGCCTTAGGACAGCTGTTGAGAAGCTGCTGGAAGTAAGGTGTAGCACGGTCATACTCCTTATTGTCCATAGCATCCTTAAAGAGGTTCTGCGCCTCGATGTTTGCTGCGCGCTCCTCTGCGGTAGCGCCCCACTTGCCAAACTTGGCATCGTCGCTGTAATCGTGCTGTGCCGATGCAGATACTGTGATTAGCATCGCTGCTGCAGCCAAAATAAACTTAACGCTTTTCATAAATCTGAGTTTTATCTATTTTTGTTTCTGTTAAAATCCTTAAATCCTACAAAGCCCATTAGTCGAACTTCTGTCTCACGAACCAGTAGTCGGAGGTATCTGCCGAGAAGAGGTCGAAGCCAAGGCTTATCTTGTAGTAGTTCTGCGTCACAAGTCCCACCTTACGAGCATCTATCTGCACAGACTTTGGCGACGACATGCGGCCATACTCGAAGGCGACGTTTATCGACGACGAGCCCCACACCTTTACAGGGAAGCCGATACCTGCCGTTATGGCCATCTGGTTGATGCGTGCACCCCCAAATGTCTGGTAATAGTTACCTACGCGAGCACCTACGCGATAGCTCATGCGGTTAAAGTAGTTACGCACATCGTTGCGACGCGGTGTTATCTCGAAGCCAGCCTTGATGAAGTGCGTATCCTTATACTGCACAGGGAGGTCATAGTTAGCATTCTCATTGAACGAGCCATTATTCTTACCCCACGCTGCATAGTTGTAGTCAACGCCCCATGCCACCATACGATCTTGGTAGTAAACACCAACTCCCGCCTGGTGAGGCACTACAAGTTCAAGTGTCTGCAGGTCATTGCGCACAGGGAACTTTGCGATAGAGTTCAGCGTATTATCGGTGTATACATAGCTTGTCTGCTTGGGGTTAAGCCTACCGCCGAGGTCGTATGTAGCACCAAACGTAAGTATTCGTGTCTCGGTTAAGATGGCATTCCACTGCACACCCACCTGCATCTTGAAGTTATTGACCACATAGCTGTCGACACCGCGGGTAGGATTAAAAGCACCGCCACCTGTTATAGCATGTGTCACCTCTGTGACATAGCTACGGCTGATATTACCCCAGAAATACTTGGCAGCAACACCTATCGAGAAGTTTCGCCATGGGGCCCAGCCAAGAGCCAACTTAACCTCCGAGATATCACCCTCGCCCATATAGCCATACATCACGCGGCCAATATCGGCCCAGTTATCCTGATTCTCATCGGGCACCTTCATCTTGTAACCAACGCTACTATATGGAGCGAGACTGAATGTTACGCCCACGGATTTTGCCAAGGGGAACATCAACGATATGTTGTGGATGTTCACGGTATTGTATGCCGTGCGTGCCTTTGACTGTAACGAGGCATCGGGGCCAAACTTTGGCTGATTGTTGCGATAGTGCGTAGCATCCACAGCCACCTCAAAAAGGAAGCTCTTCTGGGGAGCGATACTTGCAGCCGCAGGGTTGAGCGTATTGACATTTGTCAACGAACGCTGAGCAATACCCACACCACCCATAGCACGCATCTGCACAGAACCAGGGGTTAGCAACTCACCAGGGCCATACATCGAGTATGGCGAGTAAGCATTCACGCTACTCGTCTGTGCCGAAGCAGAGATGGGTAGCATAAAGAGCACCAAAGCAAGTAAACCAACTATGTTAATTTTTCTCAGCATTGTAGTTCAATATTCTGTTAAGCCCAATAATCACCGGCTCACAGTCTGCAAATATCGTGTTTTTAATTCTCTTTACAAAATATTTTGCGTCGCCACCGGTAAAAATTATACATTTTTTTGCTTTTTTCTTGAAAAAAGCCTCAATATAGCCCTCAATCTCGTAAGTAATACCCTGCATCACCCCCTGCTCGATAGCCTCAATGGTGGTTCTACCGTATGGTAGTTCCTCCTCCGAAGCACCACACATCGGCAACTTCGCGGTGTAGTCGGCAAGCGCTCGAAAGCGTGTTGTCATACCTGGCGATATGTTGCCACCGAGGAAGACCCCATCCTCCACATAGTCGATGGTTATGGCCGTACCAAAGTCGACAATTAGAAGGTCGTTATCGGGGAACAACTCTACACCTCCCACGGCAGCCGCCAACCTATCGGCTCCCAATGTTTGGGGCGTGGCATAGGCGTTGCCTATGGGTATAGGCGTTGTTGCGGGCTCAAAGCGCAGCACATACTCCACATGGCGACGTAGCTCCGCAACAACCTCCTCCTCATGGCCTCCCGTGGAGGACACTATGGCGCGATGAATAGCCCCGTGCTGCTCCGCAATAGAGCTAACCCAGCGGGCATCAATACCCGAGCATGCGTACTCCGCCACAACACTATCACCATCCATGACGACAGCTTTAATACGGCTATTGCCTATGTCAACAATAAGGTTCATTTCGTTAACAATTAGTCGTTTACTTCTGCTCTGTTGCTGCCGCAACGCTTGCCAGATGGCGCAACATGGCAACACCTTCGGCTATGGTATTTATCTTTCTAACGGTCATCGAGAGCCTATTATTGTACTGCTTGACGACAAAACGCTCTGGCTCTGCAACGACACGACGCAACATATTGAGGAACGTATCGGTCTTGAAGAATGGCGAGTTGTTATCGCCCACAAAGCGCACTATCATCAGACCATTCTTCACCTTAACATGCTCCATACCAAGGTTTACGGCCTCGCGACGTAGCTTGACAACATCCATCAACTCGCGTACCGACTGAGGCAGAGCACCAAAACGGTCGATTAGACGCGCCGCAAAACCCTCGAACTGCTCGTCGGTGCTCATGGCATCTATCTCACGATAGAGACGTAGCTTCTCGCTCTGCGAGCGTACATAACTATCAGGTATAGAGGCATCTATATCAATGTCGATGGTAGCATCGTCAACAAACGAGATATCCTTCATCGCGTCGTTCTCCGCCTGACTCAAGCCCGACGTGTCGAGACCCTCGGCACGCAGCTCCGATATTGCCTGCTGCAATATCTTTTGGTAGGTCTCGATACCAACATCGGCAATAAAGCCACTCTGCTCGGCACCCAATAGGTTACCCGCGCCACGAATATCGAGGTCCTGCATGGCGATGTTGAAACCAGAGCCCAAATCCGAGAACTCCTCGATGGCTCGTAGCCTGCGGCGAGCATCACCACCGATAAGCTCCTCGGGCGGCGACAGCAGATAGCAGAAGCCCTTGCGGTCGGAGCGGCCCACGCGGCCACGCAACTGGTGCAAATCGCTAAGTCCAAAGCGGTGTGCATCGTTGATAATGATGGTGTTAGCATTGGCAATGTCGATACCATTCTCGACAATTGTTGTCGAGAGCAAGACGTCGAACTCACCATAAATGAAGTCCATGATAAGCTTCTCCAACTGGTCGGCAGGCATACGGCCATGACCTATTGCCACACGCGCCTTGGGACACAGACGCGTTATCATGCCCTGCATCGTCGTAAGGTCCTCCACGCGGTTATGCACGAAGTATACCTGACCGCCGCGTGCCAACTCCTCCTCGATAGCATCGCGTATCACCTCCTCGCTAAATATGTGCGACTCGGTGACAATAGGCTGGCGGTTGGGTGGTGGTGTCGATATCACCGAGAGGTCGCGCGACCCCATAAGCGAGAACTGCAACGTACGCGGTATGGGTGTCGCCGTAAGCGTCAACGTATCTACCGACACGGCCATCTGTGTCAGCTTCTCCTTTGCCGCCACACCGAACTTCTGCTCCTCGTCGATGATAAGTAGTCCAAGGTCGTGGAACTCAATGCTTTTAGACAGCATCTTATGTGTACCTATGAGGATGTCTATCTTTCCCGACTTAAGCTCATCGGCAATGCGTCGAGCATCGCGTGTCGACTTCGTACGGTTTATATACTCGACCGTTACGGGCAAGTCGCGCAGACGCTCCGAGAAGGAGCGGTAGTGCTGTAAGGCGAGGATTGTCGTAGGCACCAACACCGCGGTCTGCTTACCATCGCACGCTGCCTTGAAGGCTGCGCGTATGGCCACCTCGGTCTTGCCAAAGCCTACATCGCCGCATACCAATCTATCCATCGGCTGCTCGGACTCCATATCGCGTTTGACGGCAGCGATAGCCGTAACCTGATCGGGCGTATCCTCCCACTTGAACGATGCCTCGAGCTCCTGCTGCAAGTAGCCATCCTCGGAGAAGGCAAAGCCCTTGGATGCCTTACGTTTAGCATATAGAGCGATAAGCTCGCGCGAGATATCCTTAACGGCCTTCTTCGTCGTCGCCTTGAGCTTCTGCCATGCTCCATTTCCGAGCTTATATATCTTTGGAGGCTCACCCTCGCCACTCTTATAGCGCGATATGCGATGTAGCGCATGGACATTTACAAAGAGTATATCGTTATCCTTGTATATCAGCTTGATAGCCTCCTTCGTGCGACCCCCCTCGTTGAGCTTCACAAGGCCACCAAAGCGACCTACGCCATGGTCAATATGCACCACATAGTCGCCCACCTTAAGCGCATTAAGCTCGGCAACGGTCATCTGCTCGTCGCGCTTTATCTCGCCACGAATACGATAGCGCTGGTAGCGGTCAAATATCTGATGGTCAGTATATACGCATAGCTTGAGGCTATTGTCGACAAAGCCCTCATGGAGCACCACATCCTCGGCACGAAACTCCACCTGACGGCGCCCCACCTGATGAAAGATATTCGTCAGACGCTCTATCTGCGCCTTGTTGTGCGAAAGGATTATGGTCGTATACCCTCGCTCGGCATTCCAGCGGATGTCGTCGGCAAGCATCTCGAAGTTACGGTTGAAGGCGGGCTGTGGCGTTGTATCGAAACATATAGTCGTCTCGGCACGACGCTCACGCATATTATCTCTAAGGAGCACCAACGTGCTACTCTCCAAATCGTTGAGTATCATCTGTCGTGATGTTACACGACGGGCGACTATTGCGGCATCCTCATCCTCGGCAGTCTGCTCCAGCACCCTACGGCGTATGTCGTTGACCTTGCGTAGCGCAAAGTCACCATCCTCCATCCACCATGTTGCCCCCTCGGCAAAGCGTGCGAGCGAGACACGTCCACGCTCCGCATCGTCACGCATGATATTGGGTATTATCTCTACCTCCTCGGGGCGTTCTGCCGAGAGCTGACTCGATATGTCGAAGCGACGCAACGACTCCACCTCGTCGCCAAAGAGGTCTACACGATAGGGGCGCGACTCGACATACGAGAAGATGTCGACAATACCTCCGCGCACCGAGTACTGTCCAGGCTCATATACAAAGTCTACCTTCGTGAACTCATGCTCTTCGAGCCACTCTACGAGCTCAGTCTGCGATAGCTTATCGCCCACGCGGATGCGGCGCGACACGCTGATAAGGTCATCGCGTTCGGTCACCGCCTCGGCCAATGCCTCGGGGTAGGTACATACAACAAGATAGCCTCGTTTGAAGGCTGTTATGGCGTTTAGTGCCGCTGTGCGACGCACCACGCCCTGCGCATCCTCCGCGCCGTATGCTGCCGAGCGCTTATAGCCCGACGAGAAGAAGACAACACGCTCCTCATCAAGGAGCTCGTAGAAGTCGTTTACAAGGTATGCCGCACGGTCTTTATCCTCCGCAAGGAAGATATGTACACCCCCGCATCGCTCAACCGCATCGGCGGCATAAAGCGAATAGGCTCCGCCGACCATCTGCTCAAGATGGACGGTAGAGCCTTGCTTACCCAAACATTTTCGTAGTTCGCTCGCCCGTTTGGAGTTGCGAACGACACTCTTAAAATTACTCATATCGCTTCAGTTGTCATCAACCCTTATTGTCAATCTCGAGAAGCGACTTACCCTCTTTATCGAGGTAGCTGACATCAATCATTCCGACACTCTGGTCGGCAGTTATCTTGATGCGCAACTTGTACTTAAACATCCAACGCAGGCGTAGCGACCACCATCCGTGGCGCAGGTATGCTGCAACATAGGGACTCAAGCGCAGGTTGACATACTTACAACCGCTCTCTGCAAGGAGCTGTATCTGACCCTCAATCTTCTGCTCGAAGAGTATCGTAGGCTCTATCTTACCCGTACCATGGCATGTTGGACATACGTCCGATGTCTCGGCCATGGCTATGGGGCGCACGCGCTGGCGCGTAATCTGCATAAGACCGAACTTCGTTAGTGGCAGTATGGTGTGTTTAGCCTTATCTGTTGCCATCAGCTTCTGCATCTCCTGCTGGAGTATCTGTCTACTCTGCGCCTTACGCAGGTCGATAAAGTCGATTATGACAATACCACCCATATCGCGTAGTCGCAGCTGACGGGCAATCTCTGCTGCTGCCGCGAGGTTCACCTCGAGAGCCGTCTGCTCCTGGTCATCCTCAGCTTTTGTTCGGTTTCCCGAGTTGACGTCTATGACGTGCATAGCCTCGGTATGCTCGATGATAAGATAGGCGCCGCGCCTCAGCGACACATACTTTGCAAATAACGACTTAATCTGCTTTGCGACATCGTACTGATCAAAAATGGGCACCTAGGTATGAGCTGAATAAATAGCAATATTGTGGCGAATGGCTTTCTCTACGCAGCGCTCTTGCGGGGTGCTGCCAGTAAGGTGCTTGAGTCCTCGGAATAGTAGCGGGTGGTG
>JAFVSV010000008.1 GCA_017503575.1 Alistipes sp.
ATACCATAATTTTTAGCAATTGATTTGACCGAGTAACCATCTTCGAGCATCCTCATATATTTGAGTAATGCTACATAATCGTGTTTTTTGCGCATAATGAAACCCCAAAAGTTTTTTGTCCAAACTTTTGGGGTCACTTCATTTATTGGAGGGTGAGACTCTCCGCCTGCATGTACTGCCCAGACGTAGCGCCAACTATATCGAATAGTCTAACTTGCGCGAGGTAGCGTAATCTTAAACTCCAAGCCTCCCATCCTGCGGTTAGCGACCGAGACATC
The DNA here is from genome assembly GCA_017503575.1 of Alistipes sp. GTDB lineage: Bacteria > Bacteroidota > Bacteroidia > Bacteroidales > Rikenellaceae > Alistipes. Next base: position 279 of record JAFVSV010000008.1, read on the forward strand.
GCCACCATGGAACAAGATGGCATTCTTGACGATAGATAGGCCAAGGCCTGTGCCACCGAGCTTACGCGAACGCCCCTTATCCACACGGTAGAAGCGCTCGAAGATATGGTTGATATGCTCCTCGTCAACGCCGATGCCATTATCGGCAAAGGTGATGGTATAGAACTTCGAGTCGGTAGCCGCAAGGCGAATGAATATATCGCGACCACCCGAGTATGCGAGGGCATTATCCGTAAGGTTCTTGAAGATAGACATCAGCAGCGTAGAGTTACCATTCACCATCATGGGCTGTGGCAGCTCAACGTTTATGCGCATCTGGCGCTCTACGGGGAGCAGCGCTACGTCGGCAGCAATCTCGTCAATAATGCCGCGCAGGTCGATAGGCTCGCACTCTATATGGCTACTACCATCCTCCAGGCGGGTGATTGTCGAGACATCCTGAAGAAGCTGCGTAAGGCGCTGGCTATGAGCATAGCACTTCTCGATGAATGCCTGGCGCTCCTCATCGGTCATATCCTTATTCGCTATCATCGTCTCCAGATAGCCTTGTATAGCTGCCACGGGGGTCTTGAGCTCGTGGTTGATGTTATTGGTAAGCTGACGTTTGATGCGTAGCTTCTCCTGCTGCTCGTGAAGGGCATTGTTGTGCTCACGTTGCAGGTCGCTCGACGCCTCATGAAGACGCTTATAGAGGTCGATGATATGTAGCGAGAGGGCTCCCAGCTCATCGTTCTCGAAGTGTGGCACGACATCCACATCGGCGCCACTCTCCATGGTCTCGGCGACACGCTTCAAGTTACGCATATTGCGGTTAAGGCGCATGGCAAGCATCAACGCAACAATAGAGGCGAGGATAGCCACACAGATAATACCATAGAAGAGCACCTCGTCGAGAGCACCGAAGTTCGAGATACGGTCAACCAACGAGAATCTATACACTATGACACCACCTATAAGCGAGATGATAAGCAGCGTCAGCAGCAGGAACATCCCACCGCGATAACTAAAGACCTTACTCTTCGAATCCATAGCCATAACCTGTTCGTGTTACTATATGCGCACCGTACTGCCCCAGCTTCTTACGCATGCGCGTGATATTTACATCTATTGTACGATCCAAGACCACCACCTCTTCGCTCCACACACGCTTCATAATCTGTTCGCGCGAGAGTATGGTCCCTCTATTACCGAGTAGCAACGAGAGGATGTCGAACTCCTTACGCGTGAGCGCCACCTCCTCGCCATCAACGCTACACGTCTTACGCAAGGTATTGACCTTGAGACCCTGAAAGATGATAGCGCCCTCGTTAGGTGTAGCTATCTCCGTCGGTTTCGCGTGATGAGTGCTACGACGGAGGAGACTGCGCACACGCGCCACAACCTCCGCGATGGAGAATGGCTTGGCGATATAGTCGTCAGCACCAATGTCGAAGCCCTTAATCTTATCCTCCTCGGCATCGCGTGCCGTGCAGAAGATAATAGGCAGTGTTGCCGTCTCGGGACGCTTACGGAGTATGCGAGCCAAGCCGAAGCCACTGAGCTCATCCATCATAACATCGAGGATGGCGAGGTCATAGTGCTGGATATCCATGGCTAATGCCTCCTCGGCACTATACGCCACGTCGACCGAATACCCCGCACGCTCGAGGTTAAACTTAAGTATCTCACACAACGACTCCTCGTCGTCGACAACCAATATACGGTAGTTACTCATATTCTTCAACTCAGATAGCCCTTCAACGCCCTCACGGGGCGACCTATTATCTGCAAATTTAATCAAAATATCGCTCACAAACAAATTATTCCGTCTAAAAATACGCATCAACCGATTCTAAAATTTTTCAATAAATAGCATTATATTACATCGGCTTAACATGTTTGTAACACAAATGTAACATTTTTTTATTAAATTTGTCGCAGATAACACATTTTTTATGGATCTATTTATCGTTATAACCCTTGCACTTCTTGCAGTTATGGGTATCGTCGTGGGCGTATCTAACGACGCAGTAAACTTTCTTAATTCAGCATTTGGCTCAAAGGTAGCCAAGAAAAACACCATCCTCACGGTGGCAGCGTGTGGTGTCATGGTGGGCGTAATGACCTCGAGTGGTATGATGGATGTAGCGCGTAGTAGCGTCTTCAACCCAGAGATGTTCTCGTACCAGGAGATTATGGTGCTCTTCCTCGGCATGATGCTCTCGAACATCATCCTGCTGGATATCTACAACTCGTTTGGACTACCTACGTCAACAACCGTATCATTGGTCTTCGGCTTGCTTGGCTCGGGCCTCGCCCTTGCACTATACAACGTATGGGGTGGTGATACGAGCGCAGCCATTAGCGAGTATATCAACACCGCCGACGTACTCGGTATCGTCTCGGGTATCCTACTATCCGTAGTACTCGCCTTCCTCACAGGTCACCTGCTGATGTACATATCACGAATAATCTTCTCGTTCAGATACCACAAGATATTCAATCGTTACGGTGCACTATGGTGCGGTGTGACACTCGCTGGCATCATCTTCTTTGCTGTATTCAAGGGTCTGAAGGGCTCGGGCATCATCCCCGAGGAGCTCAAGGCGTTTGTTGACAACAACACCTTCGTAGCGCTTGTGATACTCTGGGCAGCAAGCTCTGCTATACTATGGATACTCCAGCGCATGAAGGTAAACATCTTGCGTTTCTCAATCCTTGCTGGCACCTTCTCATTGGCACTCGCCTTTGCAGGTAACGACCTTGTTAACTTCATCGGCGTTCCATACGCTGGCTACGACTCATACATGCTTGCACAGGAATATGGCACAAACATGGAGTCTATGGCAGGCCTCTCGGAGCCCACAAAGGCCAACTTCCTCATCATGTGTGCCGCGGGTATAGTGATGGTCATCACGCTCTTCACCTCGAAGAAGGCAATGCGTGTAATCGAGACCGAGCGTAAGCTGTCGTCGCAGGATGAGACATCGGATACAAATGCCGAGGCATCACCAATATCGCGCGGTATTGTTCGTGCAGCACGCCGCATGAATGATGGCCTTGCATCAATAACACCTAACGGCTTCAAGGAGTTCCTGAACCGCCGCTTCACACCACTAAGTGCCGAGGAGCGTGGCGACGTGAACTACGACCTTATACGCGCTACGGTAAACCTAACGGCAGCAGCAATCCTCATCTCGATAGGTACGCAGCTCAAGTTGCCACTATCTACGACATACGTTGTGTTCATGGTCTCGATGGGTTCGTCGCTTGCCGATAGAGCATGGGGTCGCGAGAGTGCCGTATATCGTATTACAGGTGTGATGACCGTAATCATGGGATGGTTCGTCACGGCCGTTGGTGGCTTCCTTATCGCCTTGGGCGTAACCCTCGCCTTGGCCTATGGTGGCAAGGTGGCAATCATCGCCATCACAATACTCTGCATCGCGCTAATCATCAAGAGTAACTTCAAAACCAAGAAGAGTGGCGAGGAGGACGAGGAGGACGACCTGCCAACAGCCAAGATTGGCGATACATTGAAGCGTAGCCCCGAGGAGGCACTCATCGAGTATACCGAGCAGGTGTGCGCCTCGATGGAGCGTGTGACGATGATATACGACCGCACAATCGTTGCCGTATTCAAGGAGAACCGCAAGGTACTCAAGGATATGGTCCGCGAGTCAGAGGAGTTCTTCCAGTCTACACGTCAGCAGAAGTACGACATCATGCCTCTGTTGCGCGACCTTAAGGATAGCGACGTTAGCACAGGTCACTACTACGTTCAGGTTGTGGACTACATCTCGGAGACAAGCAAGGCGCTGTTGCATATCACACGCCCATGTTTCAAGCATATTGACAACAACCACACAGGTCTTAACAAGGAGCAGGTATACGACCTTAAGCGTATCAACGACCGCGTGGAGGAGATATTTAGCGAGATTAACACCATGCTTCGCACACGTTCGTTCGACAATATGGAGGCTGTGATGACCAAGCGCGATGAGCTCTTCGACTTCATCGACGAGGTTATGCAGAACCAGCTACGACGCCTACGCGATACGGGTGGCTCGTCATCGGCAAATATGCTATTCTTCAACATCTTGACCGAGACCAAGACGATGATTCTCCACTCGCGTAACATCATGAAGTCGTTGGAGCACTTCGTGGTTACGGAGTAAATACTATCAAACAGAAAGTAAAGAGACGCCACACCATGTAACGTCTCTTTTACTTATTATGTCCTGTCATCACGACCCCTGCTCCAAGTCGCTCACCTTCCACGAGGGCTTACGCATGGCGTATATGATAAAGGGGATGACGACAACAATCAGGGCACCTACGATGAGCACCGCAAACCATACGGTGGTGCTACCCACAGCAATCTGCGATGGCGGTATGAAGCTGAGCACAAAGGCGAGCAACGAGCCACAGAAGCCCAAGCCACCGAGAAACCACATAACGCCGTTACCACGCTTACCGAGGCGGAAGGGACGCTCCAAATCCTTACGCTTATAGCGCAGTGTGATGGCAGCGGAGAACATGAGCATATACATTATAAGGTATAGCAGCACGGTGAGCTGCGATAGTATCTGATAGAAGGACTGCACCGAGGGCATCACCACGAACAACATGCCGAGGATTGTGACGATGACGCCCTGCACGAGGAGGATATTACGCTGCACACCACGCTTATTTGTACGCTGGAAGAATGGTGGCAGGTAGCCAGCGCGACCCACAGTAAAGATACCCTTCGAGGGTCCCGACACCCATGTGAGCACGCCTGCCAAGACACCGAAGACAAGGGCTATGGCCATCACCGAGCCCATCCACCTAACACCAAGGAATGCGAAGTAGCGGTCGTAGCCGATGAGGAGCGTCTGCGTGAGGCTTATATCCTTGGCTGGCACGACGATACCGAGGGCGAAGGTGCCAAGGATAAAGATAGCTACGGTGATGAGCGAGCCGAGGATTATGGCACGCGGATAGTTGCGCTTGGGGTTGTCGACCTCCATAACGTGGATACCCATCATCTCCATACCAGCATAGAAGAGGAAGATACTACTTGCCAAGACAAGGTTGTCGAAGTGGGCGAGGTTCGGGAAGAAGCTCTCATCCATATTTAGGTTATTCTCGCCACCCATGGTAATATAGAGTATAGCGAGGATGATGAGTATGGCTGCCGGCACGATAGTACCGATGATACCACCCCACTTACTAACCTTACCCACCCAGCCTATGCCACGCAGGGATATGAACGTAGCGCACCAATATATTGCGAGCACCACGATAAGTGTGAAGAGCCTATTCGAGGCGAGCGAGGCGTCGGCCGTGGTATCCATGCCAATGAAGGCGATACTTACGGCACCAAAGGTCAGCACCGTAGGATACCATATCGTCGACTGTATCCACTGCAGCCATATAGCTAAGAAGCCTATACGCTCACCAAAGGCCTCGCCAACCCAGCGAAAGACACCACCCTGCTTCGACGAGAACATCGCCGCGAGCTCCGCCGCCACAAGTGCCGTGGGGACGAGGAAGACTATGGCGGCAAAGAGGTAGTAGAAGGCGGACTGCACACCATATATCGCCTCGGAGGCAAGACCTCGGAGGCTGACGACGGCCGTCACATTCATTATGGCCAGCGTCATCACACTGAGCTTAAAGCCATTAGATTTGTTTACACTCTGCATAATCCATAATTTTTGGTTAACATGCAAGGTGTAAGCAATTATGGTGCAAAACAAGGGGGTTGTCTATTTATTATAGTATCAACCCAACGCTATATATTAAAATTCAGCGACTGCAAGTAGACGAAGGAGGTCACAAGAGCCATATAGACTTATTGCAGAAAAGGCTCCTTTGGGATAATCAGGGTGATAAATCGTCATGCCATATCGTTGATCATAATATGGTTCAAAATCGATGGAACCAACATCTACAAGATTACCATACTTCTGTATCTTACTAAGATTCTTAAGTTCAAGCATTTGGTTTATCTTATAAATATTATCGTCAATCTGCTTATACTCATCAAGCGTTATAATACGCCAGCCCTCACCGAAGCTCGAGCATATTTCAATCGCTTCGGCACTTGATGATACTGACGCTACGGTCTTTACAATCAGACCATGCTTGCCACCATGCGTTGTCTTACATACCACGCCCTCCTTGCCATCACGCGAATAGTAGTAACCCACCTTGTACACGCCATTAAGCCCCAGTCCGCTCTCCGCAGCCTTCTGCTCAATCTCCTTCTCTCGCTCTCTTTTCTCCTTATTTTGCTGTATCTGCTTAGAAAGCTCTACGTTACGCTGCAAGTCATGCACATGCGTCATGTCAATTTTTGCAGGTATCATCACACTATCACTAACAAAAGGCACTTTTACTGAATGCTCTATATGATATTGTTTCTCAGGTCTATCATCACTATTTTCAGCCACCAAAACTTTAATTACGATAATCACAATACATGCAATGATATATAACAATATTCTCAAAAAGATATTCAGATTATACATCACTCGTGAAATCCAATACCTGAAACGTGATTTTTGATTTTGGTTATTTTTATTTGCGTACTTTATCATATTGAGGCTCTATTTTCAAAATGTTAAATAGTATCTTTTGTATATATAGAGCCACTAAACGCATAAAAACTAACACTCAATAGTATAAAAAAGATAGGTGGGTGTCAGCATAACGGCCGACACCCACACTTACTATATCATTTGCAACTACTACTCAATCGCTGGCAGTCCCTCGTCAACGGCGTAGATGAAGCACTCGATAAGCTCAACCTTTCCGCGCAACTCGATGGCGTGCACCTTGTCGGTAAGAGCCACAGAGTATAGCGACGAGTGCACACGATGCTCGCTAATCTCAACGCCATCCTTGTCGAGCAGGCGGCATGTTACACCCTCCTTGGGTAACTTGCCGAGCATCATATACGCCACCTTACCACCCTGTGGAAGCTCGAAGCTGAGGCCACCAGCAATCTTCACCGAGGTGAAGGGGTTGCCATCCCAGCCAAACTCGCTCTCGGCAACGGGGTTAATCTCGAACGAGCGTATGGCAAGCCAGTTACGCTTCTTGGACTCGAGCTTACGGATGCCTACATAACGTGCCTCGACAGCCTCGCCCTTCCACTCGATGTCATAGACACCCTGCATAGGCTCTGTGAGGGCTACCCATGTATCGCCATCAACAGAGTACTCCAACACGCAGTGGTCGAAGTAGTCGACATCATCCACAGAGTTACGTCCCTGAATGATGCGCACCTCATGCACTGGGCGTACCACGCCAAGGTCTACGCCAAGGAAGTGGTCGGTACCCTGCGCCTGACCCGAGTGGTAGTATGTCTCGGGGTCGTTGTCGAACATATACTTTGCCTGTGGTGCTTTCAACGAGTCGTAGCTACCCACGGCCTTAAGCACCGATGACTTCTCACCCGTGAGGCTCTCATAGTATGCTGCAGCCATATCATTCATAAGATTCTCGTAGAATGGATGTAGCACCATAGTACCGCAACGATGAGCATCGAAGGCTGCAATCTGCTCCTCGCTCATAAGGTTATCGACATAGCTATCCCAGAAGCGAGCTTGGTCACCCGCCAAGTATAATCTATGGCACTCGATAGCCTTACGGCAACGCGTAGCGAGCTTCGAGAGCTCAACAAGCCATGGGCGAAGCTCACCAAGTAGGGCCTTATTCTCCATAGGCTCCATGCGCTCAACAATCTTCTCGAGCTCCTTCATCTCCTCGTACAACGCCTCGGCAACCTCCGCATCGTAGTCTGCCAGCGTATATGTCTCTGTCTCCCACGACTCCAAACGGCGGTATCCCGTCTCGGTATCGCACGAGTGGATTGCAAAGTGGCGGTAAGCCTCCTTAACCTCGGGGGCTATAGCCTCGATGGCACGCTCCCAGCTATCTACGGGATTATAAACAGCGGTGTTCCATGTGTAGTCGGCAACGCTATATAGTGCGAGCTTCGATGCCTCGCCATACTCCATAGGGTTGCTCACAAGGCCACGTGTGGTCTCTCTATTCATCGTCGTTGCAAGACCATATACGGGGCCCTGCATCACGATATGACGCGCATAGTCCGTAACGGGATAGTTCCACCAGAAGAGTGCTGGGCGCTGAATGCGCTCACCAATCCACGCCATCGTAGACTCGGTCATATTGCTACATACGGCATCGCCCGTCCAGAAGACATCGACCGAGGGGTGTAGCTCGTTACCATATATCACCAAGCTACCACGCTCCGTGGGGTTTGCCCAAAGTCGTGTGTAGTCCGTAGGGCAGACGATGAGCGAAGCCACGTCACGCTTCTTCTTCACGAACTCCTTATTTAGGCGGTTTAGAAGCTCCGTCTGGCGATATGGGTTGGTACCCTCGCCCGAGATATCGTCGAAGTGGATGGCAAAGGCACGAACACCGAGGTCATACATAGCCTCGAACTTATTAACGAGATTTTTGTAATCCTCCTCGTTCCACTTGATATCCTGTCCTGGGTGTATCGCCCACACGAAATTAACATGGTTGCGCTTACAAGCCTCGACAAGCTCCTTAATCTCGGCTGCCTCCTCTGCGGGATATGGCTCACGCCAGTGGGGCGAGCTGTGATATGGGTCATCCTTGGGGCCATAGATGTAGTAGTTCATCTTGTAACGGCCATACATGTCGATAAGCGAGAGACGTGTCTCGTGCGACCATGGCTCACCATAGAAGCCCTCGACAACACCACGATACTGCAAGTCGGGCCAGTCTACGATACTCAACGTAGGTAGCATAGCACCCTCCGATATAGGGCTCTGGGCAATCTCGCGTAGAGTCTGTATGGCGTAGAAGACGCCATTGTCATCGGCAGCCACGATGCTGATGCCCTCGACGTCAATAGTCAGGGCGTATGCACCATCCATGCAGTCGGCAGGCACCTCGAGAGCCTCAAGCTGCTTGGTATCAATAGCGATTGTGAGCTTAACGCCCGACTTCGAGTGCTTCACAAAATCTATGTCAGCACTGAAGTTCTTGGCCTTACCCACGAGTGCGACACCGCGGCTAACATCCAATGGCATAGCGCGAGACATCACCACCTTGTGGGGTGTAGGGTTGATAATAAGGCCACCATGGTCAATCTCGTACCCGAGCATGGTGCCGACACTCTGCGACTCACCGCGCTGTGATGCGAGGTCTACGTTCTGCGCTGATACTATGGTATTTAACGATAGTACCGCCACACATAAGGTTAAAGTTTTAGTTAGTCTATTCATAATTCTTCATGTTACACCCACAAAGATACACAAATAAATCGATTTTTAATGATATAGGCAAGATTTTTACAACAACAACCCCGATTACATAGATGCCTTCAATTAGCAACCTTAGTGGCTACCAATGGCAAGGAGCACCATACCGAGAAGTATGAGCACAAGGTCATGAGCCTTGCTACGCAGGTTGCGCTCACCAAAAAGCAGAGCACCTGCCGTAAAGGTGACAATAACCGACGAGCGACGTATCATCGCCACCACAGCAATCATAGCGCCATCGGTAGCCAAGGCGTGATAGTAGAAGATGTCGGCAGCCGAGACCATAATGGAGATAAGAGGTATCGCCCAGCGCCACTCGAAGTGCTCGACCCTGCGGCGTGGCAGCCACACTACGGCGGCAATGATGGTCATCATCATAAGCTGATATACGCCAAACCAGCTCTGCACGAAGAGCGGATTGAGCGAGTGCGAGGCGATGATATACTTGTCGTATAGGCCACTGACCGCCCCGAGCATCATAGCGGCGAAGAGCGCCCATATATGGCGGTTACGCATAAAGTCGATATTCTCGCTACGCCCCGCAACACTCAGCAGATAGAGCGAGACGATGGTAAGCAGAACACCACCCCACTGCCAGAGATTGAGGCTCTCGCCAAAGATGAGCACCGCACCGATGAGCACCATCACCGGACGTGTGGCGTTCACAGGGCCCACAATCGTGAGGGGCAGATGCTTTATGGCATAGTAGCCCAAGAGCCACGAGCTGAGCGTTATGGCCGCCTTAATAACGACGAGCGTATGCTCCTTAACACCACCCCTAACACTCTCAAACACGGAGCCCTCGAACCACCCTAACGATAGCTCGGCATTTAGGATTACGGGGAGGAATATCAGTGTACAGACAAGCGTATTTATCCACAGCACAGGCACAACGGCATTACCTGCCAACGAGCGCTTCTTCGCCACGTCGTAGCAGCCGAGGAGTAGTGCCGAGATAAATGCCGCCTCAACCCACATCGCTATGCGTAGATAATGATATTAAGGATGAGTGCCGTTGCCAACGTGACACTCGCCATGGCGTTGAGATTTGCAAAGGCTATACCTATGTTGCGCTGCTTGGTGGGCGTAACGAGGATATGCTCCAACATAAGGATAAGCGCAAAGAGCACACACCCCACCCACAGGAGCCATGTCTGTGGCTGGAATGATGCAAACCACACCAATACAGCTACCGACGTAATGTGTAGCAATGCACTGATTATTAGCGATGTGCGCGGCGAGAAGTGCGAGGGTATCGAGTGCAGACCGCGCTTACGGTCGAAGTCGGCATCCTGCAACGCGTAGAAGATATCGAAGCCGCTGCACCATGTCATAACAACAATCGAGAGCAACCAGCACTCGAGTGTCGATGCACCCGCAACGGCCATATATGCACCCACAGGTGCTATGCCTAACGATATGCCGAGCACGATATGTGCCAACGCTGTGAAACGCTTGCAGTAGCTATAAAACATCACAATAGCAAGTGCCACAGGTGACAGCATGCCGCACAGCGTATTGATAGTAGCAGCTGTGATGATAAAGAGTATGGCGTTTATAATAACAAAGGTTATCGCACCACGCGCCGAGACCTTGCCTGCGGGTATCTCGCGCTGTGCGGTACGGGGGTTGTCGGCATCAATAAACCTATCTGCCCAGCGATTGAAGCCCATGGCGACGTTTCGCGCAAAGACCATAGCCAAGACCACCTGCAAGAGCAGTAGCCACAGTTCATGGTCATGCGGAACAGTTACCCACGCATAGCTAAACGAGAGCAGCGCAAAGGGCATAGCGAATATCGTGTGCGAGAACTTGACGAGTCTCAGGTAATCACCTATGGTAGCCATAACTAACGCTTTATGAACAATCTAACAATACGAATGACCTCAGGCACAAGGACAACAGGCGATGTTGCGAGTATGATAACTCCCCAGTCGGCAGCCGAGAGCGGCGCTACGCTAAACAACTCGCTCGCGCAATTCACGATTAACACCTGACCGCCAATGATAACCAAGGCGATAAGCAGGAAGTAGCTGCTATACGACCCCTTGACCGCAGCTCTATCGGTGAATAGCGCCACGACATCCTGCAACAACGAACGATTTGTACGGAAGTACTTTGCATTAAACATATTCCAGAACTGCAACAACACAAATATCGAGAAGAAGATGCCCATCTCGTATGGTGTTAGGTGTGCCGTAGCTGGTGATATGCTGAAGATATCCTTAAAGAAGATGCGCACAGCGTCTGCCGTAAAGAGCTCCGCGGCACTTGTCACATCGTAGTGACATAGCAGCTGCCACAAGCCTACGAGGATGAAGAAGAACAGAAGGCCTGTGCCGACAATACGGCCGAGCATCGCACGGCTGATGATGTGGCTCGATGGGTTACGCGGCTTATCATTGAGGACACTCGGATCGGCAGGCAACGACGACAATGCCATGGCTGCGAAGGTATCCATGATGAGGTTTACCCAT
>JAFVSV010000009.1 GCA_017503575.1 Alistipes sp.
CCGACGCGAACATCTTTGCAAGAGGTGTGAAGCCATCTGCAAGACGGTTATAGAACTTCATCTCCTGGCGCTCCTCGGCCTCAAGAGAGCGGTCGTGAGAGATATGCGTAAGCTGCTTGTAGATATCCACGAAGCGTGCTGTCTCGTAGAGCATAGCGCGTGATGCGAGGGTCTTGGCCTCCATATTCTTGAGCATCTCGCGTACTGCCGCGAACTCGATGATAGCCTTGCCGAACTGCTCGCGCTCGCCAGCATACTTCAATGCCTCGCGGTATGCAGCCTCACAAAGACCTGTCGACTGTGCGGCGATACCGAGACGTGCGGCGTTCATCAGCGACATGACATACTTGATAAGACCCATCTTGCGGTCGCCAACGAGCACTGCAGGTGCGTTGTTGAATACCAACTCGCAGGTAGGTGAGCCCTTGATACCGAGCTTATTCTCGATGCGGCGCACCTTAACGCCACCATCGCGCTTGTCGTAGATGAGCATTGATAGACCACGCGCATCCTTTGTTCCCTCCTCGGTACGAGCGAGTACGAGTGATATGTCGCCATCGCCGTTGGTGATGAAGCGCTTACAGCCGTTAAGACGCCATACGCCAGCTGCCTCATCCCATGTAGCCTTGAGCATCACGGCACCGAGATCGGAGCCTGCGTCAGGCTCTGTGAGGTCCATGGCGCATGTCTCACCTGCCGATACGCGGGGCAAGAACTTAGCCTTAATCTCCTCCGATGCGAACTCGTTTATTGTCTCGGCGCAGTCCTGCAAGCCCCATATATTCTCGAAGCCTGCGTCGGCGCGTGCTACCATCTCGTTAGCCATGGCGAAGCATGTCACGGGCATGTTAAGGCCGTTATACTTACGGGGTAGTGTCATGCCGCCGAGGCCAGCCTCGTTGAGTGCCTCGATGTTGCGTACTGTGCCCGATGCGTACTCCACATGGTCGTTAACCACGCGAGGACCCTCATGGTCGACGCCCTCGGCGTTGGGTGCGATAACCTCACCACATACATCGCCCACGATCTCCAATACGCGGCGATATGAGTCGATAGCATCCTCCGTATCCTGGGGAGCATAGTCATAGAGCTTGGCATCGGCAAAGTTACGCTCCTTGAGCTCCACGATTCTCTTCATCAAGGGATGAGAGAGGTGATACTGTAAATCCTTATTATCTAAATAGAAATTTGCCATAGCTACGTTTACTTTGAGTTCTGCTTATAATACTTTATCATCTTGGGTATTACCTCCTCTACGCTACCTGTGATGGCGTAGTCGGCAATCTTGTTGATAGGTGCTGCGGGGTCGGTGTTGATAGAGACGATCATTGCCGAGCCATCCATACCTGCTGTATGCTGAATCTGTCCCGAGATACCGCAAGCGATGTATAGCTTGGGGCGTACGGTGACACCTGTCTGACCAATCTGACGCTCGTGTTCTGTGAAGCCAGCATCTACGGCAGCGCGTGATGCGCCCACCTCGCCACCGAGGACGTCTGCCAACTCATGTACGAGCTTGAAGCCCTCCTTCGAACCTACGCCGTAGCCGCCTGCCACGATTATTGATGCACCCTTGATGTTTATCTTACGCTCCTCGATGTGGCGCTCAACGATGCGCACTGCAAGGTCTGTATCCTTGACCATAGGCTTCCAGTCGATGTCGCGCACCTCGCCAGCTGCGGGTGTTGCCAACGCCTCCTTGCGCATCACGCCCTCGCGTACTGTTGCCATCTGTGGGCGGCACTCGGGGTTAACGATTGTTGCGATGATGTTACCGCCGAAGGCTGGACGAATCTGGTATAGTAGTGAGTCATACTCCTTGCCGCTCTTGGGATCTTTGTGCTCGCCGATTACAAGCTCCGTACAGTCGGCCGTAAGACCGCTGTGTAGTGCTGATGATACGCGTGGTGCGAAGTCACGACCTACGGGCGTAGCGCCGAAGAGTGCTATCTGTGGCTTCTCCTGCTTTATAAGACCCACCATCACTGCAGTGTGGGGTAGTGTTCGGAATGGGGCAAATATCTCGTCGTCGGCACACCATACTGTGTCGGCGCCATACTTTGCTAACTCGGGGGCAAGAGCCTTGATGTTCTTGCCGAGTACCACTGCCTCGAGCTTCACGCCGAGGGTGTTTGCCAACTCGCGACCCTTAGTAAGGAGCTCCAACGATACGTCGGCTATCTGCTGCTCCTCAATCTCGATATATACAAATACGTTATTCATACTCTGATTCTTTGATTAACCGAGCGTGTGGCTCGCGATAAGTTCCTGCATAAGTGCCTCTATCTCCTTGTCCTCACCCGTAAGGCTCTTTGCCTCCTTGGCCTGGAATACGACATTCTCAATCTTCTTCACCTTTGTAGGTGAGCCTGCGAGACCGAGCTGCTCGGGGTCTGGGTTGACGTCAGCTGCCGAGAACTCGACGATGTGGAGGTAAGGGCGCTCCTCGATGAAGCTCTGTGCCTTCTGGTCTGCTGCGGCCATCTCCGATGTTGCAAGTGCATACTTGAACTTCATCACGCGCTTGGCGTTGCGTGGACGACACTCCTTTGCTGATGAGTTCACGGTGATTACTGCTGGTAGTGGCGATACTACAACCTCTGTTCCGCGCTCGAGGCGACGCTTGATTGTTATCTCGCCCTCCTTTATTGCTACGAGCTCCTCGGCGTATGTCACCTGTGGGAGGTTTAGCTTCTCTGCCACCTGTGGGCCTACCTGAGCGGTATCGCCGTCGATAGCCTGACGGCCAGCTACGATGATGTCGGGGTTAATCTTGCGAAGTGCACACGATAGTGCGTATGATGTTGCGAGGGTATCCGAGCCTGCGAACTCGCGACCCGAGAGTAGGTATCCGCCATCAGCACCGCGGAACATAGCCTCGCGGATGATGTCGGCAGCGCGCTGTGGACCCATTGTGAGTACATATACGGTAGCGTTTGCTATCTGGTCCTTCATCTGAAGTGCCATCTCGAGGGCATTTAGGTCCTCGGGGTTGAAGATTGCTGCGAGGGCAGCACGATTTACTGTGCCCTCCGGAGTCATGGCGTCCTTGCCCACATTTCGTGTGTCGGGCACCTGTTTAGCCATAACTACGATTTTCGTAACTTTTTCCATATCTGTTATAGTATGTATGTTTGTTTCTTGCTCTATCTTTTGCATCGTTTGTCCCTCTATGGATGCGCCTGCAAAGATATCTATTTTTGCCTAAAAATCGCCACTATCTACTGCTTAATTTCTTGTGTGTTTTGCAAAATGTTGAATATCAGCACGCTGTCCATTTTGTCGATTTTCCTTTTTTGCCAACACCTTGCTACTCGTTTATCTCTATGCCCACGCGGTTGTAGCATTTTAATGTGTTGTAAGCTATCACCTCGGGTCGGAAGCGCTGTGCGTACTCCTTGCCCTTGTTCACAATATTTTCGCGTAGTGCTCTGTTTGTTGCAATGCCTTCGATAGCAGCTCGCATATCGTCGCTGTTGTCGCCATCGACGTATGCTGCATCGGGGCCTGCCGCCTCCTCGTGGCTTGTTCCGCGTGTGGCTATTACGGCAGTTCCCACGTTGAGCGCCTCCACTATGTGGTAGTTGAAGCCGTCGTAACGCGATGTGCTTAGGTAGGCTATCGCGTTGCGATATATCGCTGGCATATCGTCTGCGGCCACGCCATGGAGGATATGCACGCGTGAGCCCATGTTGAGCTCCTCAATCACCTTGTTTAGTCTCTCTATATGTGCCGTTGCGCGTCCTGCTATCACAAGGTCTATCGGCTTGTCGCTCTTCGAGAGAGCCTCGACAATAATCTCTATGTTAGCATTCTCGGTTATTGTTCCCACGCTGAGGACGTAGTTTGCAGGTAGGTTGTACTTGTTGCGCACGCTGTCACACTGCTCGGGTGTTATCTTCTCGGTATATCTCTTGTGACAGCCAACATAGATGACATCAATCTTGTCGGGGTCGATGTTCAGATGGTCGACAATCTCGCGCTTTGCGAACTCGCTGATGGCGATTATTCTATCTGCTCGCCTGCATGTCGAGCGGTATAACACCTTGTGGATATAGGGCATTATGGGACTTTTGTCCTCTGCGTTGCGCATGAATCGTAGATCGTGAATGGTGACAATGCTGCGTATGTTCATGCGCGATAACCCAAAGGGAAGCCTATTTGCAAGGCCGTGGTATAGCTCTACGCCACCCACCTTGGCGTCGCGTGTCACGCCGAATGTGCGCCATAGCGAGCTGAACCATCGCCACACCCTGCCGTCTGGCTCCATCGACTCGACGTTGGGGCGTAGCTCCAACTTGTCGTACTCGCTGTTAGGCATGCGCTTCTCGGTGTACATTCTCACATAACCTCTCTTTGGGCACGCTGCCGCCACGGCCTCAATCATAAATCTGCCGTAGTGACCCTTGCCCTCGGGCGTCGCATTGGCGAGCGTGGCGTCAAATCCTATCGTGTGGTTATGCTTCATTGCTCCTATGTTTATCATGCGCGCACTCGCGCGTGTCAACCGCAAAATTAATAATTATTCCCCGAGTACGCAAACTTATCGAGACCTTATCTATAAATAATTTTCACCCTTTTGTAATCACTGCTGAAAATCAGTAAATTATATAATAAACCCTGCTTGAAATTAAAATTTATCAATAAAATATTGAAAAAATTTAATAAAATACTTGGAAATTTACAAAATGCTCCTTACCTTTGCAGCGAAGTTTTAAGGTTCATTTAGGTTAGTAGTTTTAGGTTGGAGAGGCAATCGGAAGATTGTAGCGGAAGTCGCAGGCTCTGCGGAGATGCGGGTTTCGTTACTAAAACGGCAGCGGATTCGTTGTGGGTTGAATATCTTTCGGTGGCCTCCATTTTTTGTTTTGTTGTGATAAGGGGTCATTCTCGGCCTATCCCAAAAGTATAAACCACCATAGGCTGTACTTCGTGTACTATCCTATGGTGGTTTCTTTTGCGATAGACCAAGCTTAACCCCTTCTGACAACAAAACCTTTGCCGTGATAAGGGGCGTTTTCGGGCGATTAGCTTGATAAAAATTAAGGAGCTCTGGTCCGCCCGAATAAAGAGCTTTAGCTCTGCCCGATTAAGGGAGCTCTGCTCCTGCCCGACTAAGCGTAGCGCCCGACCAACCAAGCTCCCGCCTGCACCCTCCCGACATCTCCCTACCCTGCATAAATATCCACCTTTTGTCTGTTTCCATGCACTTTGTTTGCAGTTGTTGATATTTCTCCTCTAATCCTTTGTGGCTAATCCTTTGGTTAATATCTCTTAATGTGCCAAAAAAATAACAGATGGCGTGTGATTTTTTTACTCGAGACATTTGAATTTTAGAAATAATTATTTATATTTGCAGTGATATATGCACTTACTTATTAAGTTTTTTTCATATATCTGCAAATAGGACACTATTATTTTTTTATTAACCATTATTAATTTTAATCACTATGAGGAAATTTTTTACATCCCTCAAGTCGGTTGTAGCTGCAGCTGTTGTTGCATCTATGACATTGGCTGCATCGTGTTCTTATGACGATGGAGCAATTACCGAGCGTGTAGATCAGGTCGAGAAGGATCTTGCTGCATTGACAGAGCGTGTTGCTGCTCTCGAGAAGCGTTTGGGCGAGGAGGTTGAGGCCTTGACAGCTCTTATCGACGGTAAGGTTGTTGTAACCGATGTTACAACTGACGCTGATGGCAACACTATTGTTAACTTGTCTAACGGTGAGAATATTACTGTTTTGGCTGGTTGCGACTGCGATCCTCTCCAGTATCGTGTTGTTGACGGTGTATTGGAGGTTAGCGCTGACGGTGAGAACTGGATTCCTGTTCAGGTAGCTCCTGAGTGCGTAGTTGCTGAGGTTGTTGTTAACGACGACAACACCGTAACTATCACATTGGCTAACGGCGAGGAGTTCACTGTTGTTAAGGCTGAGCTTATCGAGTTCAACTCAACACGTGCACAGACTTACGTTAAGGCTGGTGAGACTAAGGAGATTCCTTTCACTATCAATGACGCTGTTGCTGACATCAACATTATGAACCAGCCACTCGGTTGGAAGGCTACTGTTGAGGTTGCAGAGGTTGAGGAGAACGAGGATAATGTAGATCCAGGTATGGGCGTTTTGGCTGCTGGTGGCACCGAGTTCGTTTTGAAGATTACTGGTCCTTCACAGGAACTTGTTGACGCTGGTATCGCTGAGCAGAATGGTTACATCTCTGTACACTTCAACTCTGCTAATGGTGCTTGCAAGGTGGCTAAGATTGCTGTTGAGCTTGCTTCTATCACTTTGGACGTAGACAAGGCAGGTATGGTAACTGTTACCTCTACAATGGTTGACTCTTACCTCTACTCTTCTTGGGAGGGTGAGCAGTTAATCACCGAGTTCAACAACTACTACGTTGCTATCATGGATATCGCTGACTACAACGAGGATTTGTCACAGATCTACAACCAAGGTATGTGGGAGTTTACAGTTCCTTGCGCTGGTGGTTGGATCAACAACTTCTACTACAACGTAAACTCAGAGTACAACACTACTGATAAGGGTACTTATCGCGAGGGTGAGAACGAGAAGTGGACATTCCAGGCAACTGTTGAGGATATCATTGACGTTCTTGATTGGTATGGTACACTCTCTTACGAGGGCAACTCATTCATGGTTGTTATTATCCCTACTGATCCTCAGGCATACGGTACATTGCTTCTTGACCAGGCTCTTGCAGCTCCTTTCAAGCAGCTTAACGTTAAGGCTGAGGTAGTTGAGACTACTTGGAACGACGCATTCCTCAATGCTACACTTCGTGGTGGTAACGGCTACTACTTCAATATCAACAACAAGGCTGAGCTTCAGAACCAGATTGACAACGGTTGGTATGCTGGTTACGAGGCTTACTACAATGACTATATCTTCTACTGGCAGAACTACGGCTCAAGCTTCGGTTCACACTATGTTGATCAGGATGTTGCTTTTGAGAACATCAGCTTCAATGAGCTTATCAACTACGGTGAGGAGTATCCTTACATCTACGAGTTGGCTCCTAACTCAACTTATATCGTAGCTATTCTTGCTGAGCAGGATGGTAAGACTGAGTACTCTTACGAGGATCTTATCATCTTCGAGTTCACTACTAAAGACCTTACTGAGGCAGCTACTCCATTTGAGTACACTATCACTCTTGATGAGGAGCAGACTGACTACTTCAAGATTTACGCTGACGTAACTGTTCCTGAGACTGCTGTTGCTGTTTACTCTGCTTGGTCAGATGAGGAGCTTCTTGAAGATGTTAAGGGCTACCTTATCAATAATGGTTGGTGCAAAACAGACTTCTCTGAAGGTTACGCATACGAGCTCAACACATCTGTTGACGCAGCAGGTTACGAGAAGATTCTCTACATCATGATCGTTGACGCTGAGGGTAACTACTCAATTGGTAAGCAGACTCTTGCAAGCCAGGATGTTGTTGTTAACGAGAACGTAACTCTTACTATCGAGAGCGTTGAGTTCTTGACTGAGGCTAACGGTGGTGTTGCTAATGTAACTGTTGGTGGTCTTGAGAATGTTGAGTTTACTAAGATTCAGGCTTACGTAATCGCAGCTGATGGTATGGATTACTACTTGCGTACAGAGGAGCAGCTTCAGGATCTTGCTTACGGAAATGACTATTTGTATGTTGCGTACACTACTAACCCCTTCAAGGTAACACGCACAGGTGATTATAAGTATCAGGCAACAGAGAATAAGTTATATATCGTAGCTGCTGCCGCTCAGCTCGCTGACGGTACTGTTACTAATGTGGCTTACGAGGAGATTGCTTTCGGTGAGCCAGAAGGCCCAATCGAGTACAACTACACAGTTGCTGAGAATCTTGGTGATAACAAGTGGAAGTTCAGCAATGATGCAGGTGAGTATTTGATTATTCCTTTCATGCGTGAACTTGCTGCAGGTACTTATGTTGCTTACACAGATTACGATGTGAATAACTGTGCTGTAATGTTCCATGGCTACGAGACTTGGTTCACATCTGGTAAAGATATCGTTGTAACTGAGGATGCAGGTGTTTATACTATCAATTTTGCCTTTGCAGCTTGCGATCAGGAGGCTGGATACTCTGGTGTAAATTGCACTGCAATTTTCCAGGGTACACTTCAATAGGTTGTCATAACCTTAAACTCTTCGGAGCTTCCCACGCGGGAGGCTCCGATTTTTTTTTGCAGAGAGGGGAGGGACAACAGCGACAGCAGAGACAACAGGGACAACAAGGATAATACGGAAAGATGATACCCGACTTCGTTGTCGTCTCTCTCGTCTCTCTCGTCCCTTTTTCTCCTCAGAAATTAACAACTTCCCAACTTTTTTCTTATCTTTGCTTCGGAGACACAACATATTAACCAATACAACGATGAAAACATTTGTATCAAGATTGACAATGCTCTTTGGGGCGCTCGCACTGGCTTTCGTGGCTTGCGAGAAGGCTCCCGTAGAGGAGCAAAAGCCCGACCCACAGCCCGAGGTGGAGCTAACCATAACATCTGGCACACAAGTGGTGGTGGCGTCTGAGGGTGGCGAGGTCGTTATAACCTATACCCTCAGTGGCGAGAGTGGCACACTCCCCGAGGCATCGTGCGAGGCGGAGTGGATAAGCGACATCGCAGTTGCCGAGGGCACAATAACCCTTAACGTAGCAGCCAACGAATATGAAGAGAGCCGCCAGGCATGGGTAAAGATTGCGTTCAACAGTAAGGAGCAGGGCGTGGAGATACTCCAGGAGCCTTATGTTAAGCAGGAGCCACCACTCCCCACAGAGTATGAGTATACGATGGCTACGGCCGAGCGTGATGCCAAGGTTGCTGACCCTGAGTTTAGCATCGTCTTTGCGTCGGAGGATGGCACAACAAGGCTTATTGCACACTTCGTAGAGGCGGCGGGCAATTGGCTCCTTGAGGGTAGTGAGTATAGCTCACAGAGCGACACAATAGACCTTGCGAAGACAATGTTCAAGAACGAGAGTGGCGTGGTGAAGCTCACAGATGCAGTGGCTACGGTAAGCTACATTGGCACAGATGATTTCCCACCATCGACACGCATCTATACATTCAGCATCACACTCACCGATACGGATGGCATCAAGCATATCGTAACCTACACAGGCGAGGTGACAAATATCTATCAAGGTCCTACCGGCCCTGAGGCGTTCACCCCCGCAAAGGTGGTTGCAGTAAAGTCGATGATTGGTAACTTCTTCTTGCAGTTATATATCGACGGAGCTCGCTACCACGAGCTTGACCTGCTCGATGAGACTGCCCCTAACGACAAATATCTGTCGGAAGGCGTTTACAAGTTTAGCGACAATAACATCGGACACACAAACTCGACATACAATATCGAGGGCGACCAGACATGCGCACTGGAGGATGCAGAGATAACACTCTCGCACACCGAGGAGGGCGTGACGACCATTAGCGGCTTTATAAAGTCGGTAGCGGGCCATCATATAACATTCGAGTGGACAGGCGTAGTAGAGGGCTTCGACTTTAGCAAGGAGCAGGAGGTGCCTATTGACCCCAACGCAACAATAGTAGAGGTGACAGCCGCCGAGGTGAATTACGACAAGGCAGGTGAGAAGCAGATACTCTTTACGGCAGGTGGCTTGCAGCACCAATTTAATTTCAAGCACTCGGACATAGCTGCGGTAAAGCCTATTCCCGATGGCACATACTCATCCGATGAGGGTACGATGAGCCTAAGCTACTGCATCCATGATCTAAATGGCGCCTATGAGAAGATGAGCAGTGCTTCGGTGGTAATAGTGAACAAGAGCGATAATACCACACGCTTTGTTGCCACTTGGGTTTGTGGAGGAGAGACATACGCATTCGACTGGACAGGTGCTGTCAAGGGGTATACCTATGAGGACGTTTCGGGACAGAAGCTCGATTTTAAGCCTACTTACGTCGAGGTGTCGGATGCTGGCGTTGTCGGCCTATACTTCTACTTCTACGACGCGCGTGAGAACGAGCTTGTATTAAACTACGACCGCAATAAGGTATATATGCCCTATATTAACTATGATGGCACAAGTATCGACATCGACACTTCGGACTATACCTTTGAGTATGCCGATAATGGTGATGGCACATACACCTACAATGCTCGTTTTGTGACGCTTGATGGCCGCATCATAGAGTTCACAGGCGCACTGCCTACCACGGTAAGCTAATGCGCTGGGTTGTATGTTGAATAATCGGGGCTATCCATGCTGGTAGCTTCGATTATTGTTTGACGGTACTTTATTTTGCATAGAAAAATTATTTTTCTATCTTTGTAGACGAAAAAGATTTATAATACCTATGTCTATGAGAAAATATCTTTATGGCCTATTGATGTGTAGCCTTGTGCT
Organism: Alistipes sp.; assembly: GCA_017503575.1. GTDB lineage: Bacteria > Bacteroidota > Bacteroidia > Bacteroidales > Rikenellaceae > Alistipes. Next base: position 10,405 of record JAFVSV010000009.1, read on the forward strand.
ATTTGCCTATGCTTGTGAGGAGCCTGAGAAGCCAGTTAATCCCGATGATAACACCGAGCAGCCAACGCCCGACCCAGACCCCGAACCTGAACCCGACCCCGATGCAGCCTTTACCATCGAACTCGAAGAGCTCAATGGCACAAGTTGCATATCGAAGGTGACACCTGCCGACCAGCAGATGTACTACGTTATGTATAAATCAGATATCCAGTACTTCCGTGACAACGCGATAACCACCGATGACGAGCTCTTCGAGGACGATATGTTCTATTTCAAGCGCGGCGCGGAGTTCGATGGACTAACGCTCAAGCAGTATATGGAGAATAGTAAGGTGCTGTTCCAAGGCTTTACACGCGCCAACTGGCCTGACCTGCGCCCCGCGCATAAGCAGGTGATATATGTTTATGGCATAGAGTTTAACGAGGATTTCACCGACTGCACACGCGCAACCGACGTGGTGTGGAAGCTTATTGACCCACCTATGGCAGAGCTCGGCGACGCTACGTTCGAGGTGACATACGACGTTAATGGAGCAAATGTCGTATTTGATGTTAAGCCACAGGGTTGGGATGGTCTCTATACCATTCAGATATTTGATTACAACGAGGAGCTATATCGCAATGCCGATGAGGTTGATGATGACTATATTCGTAGCGTTGGTGAGGGGTGGATTACAATGTTTGGTAACAACCTCGATGGCGGTATCTCGGCAGATGAGATACTCGGTTTCACCTGTTTCTCGGGTGAGTACCAACCACGCTATGAGCTTACCTCTTATACCCTATACACAGCCCTGATATATGCTGTGGATGAGGTTGATGGCTTCTACCAGATGGTATCGCGCCCAACGGTAGTAAATTTCTCGACAGAGTTGGTGCAGCCCTCGGATATGACCATTGACATAACGGTTGACAACCTCTATGTACGCGTCTGCGATCTTAAGATTACACCATCGAGCAACGACGAGACCTACAAGATGTTATTGGCGCCTACGGAGTACTTTGAGCCTGGTTATACTGATGATGATCTTATTGAGGCGGTGTTCGGCACATATAGCTCTTTTGCTTACACATTCCGTGGTGAGGTCTCTTCGCACTTAAGTAGCCTGTATCCCGCGACAGAGTATGTGGTCGTAACCTTCGGATTTAGCGGTGGTGTGGTGACAACACCTGTATTTAAGAAGGTATTTACTACCGAGGAGGAGGGTGAGTGCGAGTTGGCAATTACCGATGTTGCGTATGGCGGCCCATATAAGCCTTCTGAGTTGAAGGCGCTTGACCCAGAGCGTTTTGGCAATATGCCTGATGGCCATGATGACTATATGTTTGTAGTCTGGATGGAGGTCAAGACTGATACTCCTACAAGCGAAATCTTCACCTATTTTGTCGATACTGAGACCTATGACTACTATGGCGAGGATGTCATCTTTTTCGACTTGTTGATTGATCCCTGCGACCCAGTGGCGACCGCATTAGCGCAGTATGACTTCAACTACTATGTCTGCGCTGCGGCCTTCGACTATAAGGGTAACGTAACGCCCATGTGGCGCTCGGAGGCTCTTAAGTTCTCGGCATCAGAGGTGCGTCCTGCGGAGGAGCTCGTTGCGAAGCTCGACGCCTCACCAACAGCAAAAATAGCTCTCGTGCGTAGCGTACGCGAGTAGGTTTAGGATATAAGTAGGTGTAGAATATATATTTAGTATATATATAATAATTGTGGTATGAGGCGTGAGTTACTTTTAGTGGCTTTTGCTGCCCTCGTTGCGGTGGGGTGTAGTGCGCCCAAGAGCCTTCGGGTGGGAGCTGTTGAGAAGAGTCGCGGTGGCGATACTTATCATATAACATCCTCGTTGCCTGTTGATTATACGGAGAATATGGAGTGGGTGTTGCGCTACGATAAGAGCGATGTCGAGGAGCTGCGCCAGCGTGCTCTGATAGAGGATAAGGAGTGCGACGTCTTGTTCTTCGGTAGCTCGTCGATACGTCTGTGGCGCAGCCTTGCTGACGATATGGCGCCCCTTAAGGTCGTAAACCGTGGCTATGGCGGTGCGCAGCTGCGCGACATACACTATAACTACGAAACGGTGCTTGCTGACTACCGCCCCAAGGCCTTTGTCTTCTATTGCGACAACGACCTCGGCGGCTTCGGCCACGACCTATATCCCACCCAGTTGTTCGACCTCTATCGCCTCCTAATCGAGCGCCTAAAGAACGATTATCCAGGGTGTCCGATATATGTTCTCCCGATAAAATTCAACGAGAGTAGGGCTAAACTTCGCGAGGAGCATCGCCTCTTTAACGCCCTTATGGAAGACTATGCAAAGCATGCTGCGGGGGTCACCTTTGTCGACGTAAATACCCCTCTTTTGAGTGCCGACGGCGAGGTTGATAATGGCTACTTCGAGGCCGACTTGTTGCATGTCAATAGCAAGGGTTACGCGGTGTGGACCTCGGTGCTAAAGCCGCTGTTATTGGAGCAGTTGAATAAGTAGTGGGCGAAATAATCTATGAGAAATATAGAATAAAAATGTTCTATTTGACGTGATGGTGATTTTGAGGTGTGACCTCCGACATTCGAAAACCGTCAAAAAATCGCAATATGTTAATAATTAGCATGTTGCGATTTTTGCCATAAATTACGGCTTATATTTCTGCAAAAACAATAAGTAATTTCTATCGACTTTTCACAAGTTTTCAACATTTTGGGTCGAAAAAAGGTCGTATATATATTGTATGTCAAAAAAAATGCGTATCTTTGCGGGCAATTTCTCGCAAATGGGAATTGAATTTATTAACAAAAATTAAAGGACAAAAACGTTTTAGAAATGCCAACTATTCAGCAGTTAGTAAGAAACGGTCGAGTAAGCATGGTGGAGAAGAGTAAGTCACCTGCACTCGCTGCGTGTCCTC
>JAFVSV010000088.1 GCA_017503575.1 Alistipes sp.
CATGCGCTTATTGGCATAGGGTACAAGCTTATTAGATACATAGAAGCTACCCACAGAGATGAGCAATACGAGAACAAAGAGCGGGCGGAATATCTTCATCAAAGACATGCCTGCCGCCTTCATCGCCAAGAGCTCGAAGCTCTCACCGAGGTTACCCATAGCCATGATTCCCGAGAGAAGCATCGCCAAGGGCAAACCCAGAGGAATCATACTTGCCGATGCACATGCAAAGAGCTCGACGATGGTACTTACATCAAGACCCTTACCCGTAAGCTCGTCGATATAGCGCCACACGAAGTTCAACATCAGTACAAACTGTACGATGAAGAAGGTGACAAGCAACGGGCCTACATAGGCTTTAAGGACAAGTTTATGTATCTTTTTCATTATAGACGCAATCTATTTCGGCACAAAGATAGGATTTTTACGCTAATAAGCATCGCCACAAGGGTAAATATTATGCAACTTCCCGTAGGGAGGTCCCACTCATAACTCACAATAAAGCCCGCGACGTTGCCCATAACAGCCACGACGGCTGACCACAGTGTCATCCATCTGTAATCCTTCGTGAGCGTATTCACGATAACGGCAGGGATGGTCATCAGCGAGATTAGTAGGATTATGCCCATCACCTTTATTGACAGCACGATGGTCACCGCAATGACAATAGCCATGATGTAGGCGATAAGCTCCACGCGCAGACCTTGACTCTTGGCGTAATCCTCGTCGAATGTTACGAACATCAGCTTTCGTAGCATCACCAATGTCCCCACAACAATAAAGAGTGTCAGCCATGCAAGGTATGATATGTCGGCATCGTTGACAAGCAGGATGTTGCCGAACATATAGCTCGTAAGGTCTGTGGCATAGCCCGGGCGAAGTGACATGAAGACAACACCAATCGCCATGCCCACTGCCCAGATGATGCCCACTGCCGAGTCTTCGCGCATACGACCACGACGCGATGCAAACTCGATGCCCACGGAGGATAGTGCTGCAAACGACAACGAGCCAAGCAGAGGGTCGATGCCAGCATAGAGCGCCATGCCCAACCCACCAAATGAGGCGTGGGTGATACCGCCACTGAGAAATACCATGCGTCGAGCTACGATGTAACAGCCAACAATGCCACATGTAATTCCCGACAATATGGAGGCTATAAGCGCCCGTGTTAGGAACTCGTAGGAGAGTATGTCGGCTATTATATCACCCATAGCATAGTCTTAAATTTATTGAAACGTGCAAAATTAACTTTTTTCGTAAGAATACGAAAACTTTTTTTTTAGATTAGTGCAACTTTTTGTAACTTCGCGAGCGAAAACGTGAACAAAAGAGGTATATGACACACAAGCGCGTCAGCTTTCATACGTTGGGCTGCAAGCTCAACTTCTCGGAGTCCTCGACTATCGCACGCGAGTTTGAGCGTGGTGGATATGTCCGAGTGGAGCCATCTGCACCTACCGATGTGGCGGTTATAAATAGCTGCTCGGTTACGGAGCATGCCGACAAAAAATGTCGTAACATAATACGCAAAATACACCGCCGCAATCCCAATGCCATAATCGCCGTCACGGGGTGCTATGCACAGCTTAAACCAGATGATATAGCCTCCATTGATGGCGTGGATATAGTCTTGAGCAACAACGATAAGGGCGACTTATATAAACGCGTGGTTGAGCTTGAGAGAAGGGATAAGGCCGAGGTGTATAGCTGCTCTGCCGAGCAGATTACTCGCTTCTTTGCGGCATACTCGTCGGGCGATAGAACACGCTCCTTCCTGAAGGTGCAGGATGGTTGCGACTACAAGTGCGCTTACTGTACCATCCACTATGCCCGTGGCTCGAGTCGAAACATCCCCATTGCTGACATCGTTGAGGAGGCTCACGAGATTGCAAAGGCGGGACAAAAGGAGATAGTCATAACGGGCGTCAACACTGGCGATTTTGGCCGTACGACAGGCGAGAAGTTTATCGACCTACTGCGAGCTCTTGATAGGGTAGATGGCATCGAACGATACCGTATATCGAGTATAGAGCCTAACCTTATAACTGACGAGATTATAGAGTTTTGTGCCGCATCACCTAAATTTATGCCTCACTTCCATATTCCACTCCAGAGTGGCTCGACACGACTACTCGGTATGATGCGTCGTCGATATACTGCCGAGCGTTATCGTGAGCGCATAGCGAAGATACGCTCGTTGATGCCCGACTCGTTCTTGGGCGTTGATGTCATTGTTGGATTCCCTGGCGAGGGCGAGGAGGAGTTTATGGAGAGCTATCGACTACTCGAGGAGGTGGGAGCATCGTTCCTGCACATCTTCCCCTTCTCGGAGCGTCCAGGTACGCCTGCAGTAACGATGCCCGACAAGGTGCAATCGAGCATATCGACACAGCGTGTTGAGCGCCTCGAGGAGTTGAGTGCGAGACTACATCGCTCGTTCTGTGAGCGCTTCATTGGCGATGAGCGAGATGTACTCTTTGAGAGCACCGACCACGATGGCATGATGTACGGCTATACGGACAACTACCTGCGTGTATGTGCTCCATACGACACCGATAAAATCAACGCCATCTGCCGAGTAAAACTTCTCGAGATTGATGCGGATGGTAATATTCGCTGCGAAATTGTTGGATAATTGCCACAAAAGTATTACTTTTGTCAAGATTTACCCATAGGAACAATATCGCACTACGGCAATGTGGAATAAGATAAGAGATTTTTTCAGAGTTGAGAGTCTGACGACACGCGTTAGGCTTGCCTTCATGAGCATCATTGTACTACTCCTTTTCTCGGGCGCCATGTCGCTCTTGGAGCTGGAGCGTGTAAGTGCCGACACCGAGGAGATACTCATGGCAAGTAAGTCGAATGCCGACCTTACCAACGAGATGCTCACTGCGTTGGAGATGCAGAACGATGCCGTTGAACTCATGTCAATATATGGTGATGATATCAGCACTCATCGTGTAAACTGCGAACTTGGTATAGCTAACCTACACCAAGCCTCGGAGGCTGCCAGAGCAATCATGCAGCGAACAGAGACGCCTATGGCTGCCGACTCGTTGGTGATATGTGCGGGCAACGTAAACTCACACACTAAAAGATATCTCAAGGGCGAGGTGGAGAGTGAGGTGAGGTTAATCAGTGAGATAGACACCTTGTACTCGACCCAGCAGTGGTATATCGAGGTATACAAGCCTGCGGTGAGCGACATGTCGCACCAAATCAAGAAGTACATGACGGGCTCGCACAACACTCTTGGTCCCGATGTCAACGACCTTAGCCACACGGCACGTCGTGCTGTGACGCCTGTGTTCATCACACTTGTAGTGATGATTGCCATCGTCATGATGTTCTACTTCTTCTTCATGCTCTACATCGTCAAGCCCATCAAACGTATTGATCGTAGCTTGGGCGCATACCTGACATACAAGATGCCATTCGACGACGGCATACGCAGCCATGACGAGATTCGCAGAGTGCGTGATAAGATTGCTGCACTAATATCGAAGATTCGATAATCAAACGGAAGGAATAGGGTCATGAGGATAGACGTTGTATTACGATATATCGGCATGGTGCTGCAGTTCATTGCAGCATTTATGTTGGCGGCAGCCGGTGTCTCGATGCACAATGGCTTCGACTCGGGATTCTATCCATTGCTTCTATCCGCCCTTATCACCGCCTTCCTCGGCCTCTTTCCAATGATATTTGTCGATAGGACTACTGAGGTTAAGACGAAGGAGGGCTATGCTATTGTCGTGGGCTCGTGGCTCGTGGCGTGTGTCGTTGGAACATTCCCATACCTAATATGGGGTGGCGAGTTCTCGCTGATGAACGCGTGGTTCGAGAGCGTATCGGGATTTACTACAACGGGCGCATCCATACTCAACGACATAGAGAGTCTACCGCAAGGTCTGCTCTTCTGGCGCTCGGCAACGGCATGGATAGGTGGTATAGGCGTTGTTATGTTTGCCTTGGTCATCTTGCCCTCGATGGGCCATAGCCGCCACATGCTCTCCAGCCAGGAGCTATCGTCCATCGCCAAGGATAACTTCCACTATCGCTCGAAGGTAATCATCCGCATCTTGATATTTGTCTACCTGAGCCTTACCATCTGTACCACCTTGTTGCTCAAGTATGAGGGCATGAGCTGGCACGATGCCGTAAACCATGCCATGAGTACGTGTAGTACCTGCGGCTTTAGTACGAAGAATAGCTCGATAGCCTACTTCGACAGCGTAAATATCGAGATGATACTCATAGGCTCCATGGTGCTATCGGCTATACACTTCGGTGTTCTCTATGCCACAATCACTGGCCGTCGCAACAACCTCTTCCGCTCGGAGATAGTTCGCGTATACTTGGGCATGATGGCAGTAATAAGTATCATCATCGCCATTAGTCTTGTCTCGGATAATGTCTATGACTCGTTTGGCGAGGCTCTGCGTCACTCCACATTCCAGGTGGCAAGCATCACGACAACCTCGGGATTTGCTACTGTCGACACCAATACATGGACGCCCATTGCCATCATCCTGCTTATATTCTGCATGGTGGTGTGTGGTTGTGCTGGCTCTACATCGGGTGGATTGAAGGTCGACAGGTTGGTTATCTCGGCAAAGATTATACGCAATAGAATAAAGGTTCAGCAGCACCCTAACGCCATACTTCGCGTTAAGGTGAATGGCGTGGTGCAGGATAGCAGCACACAAAACCTCGTCACTACATTTGTCATCGCATACATACTACTTGCCCTCATCGGCACGTTTACATATACGCTCTTCGGTTGCGACCTTGAGACGGCCTTTACAGCTACAATAGCGTGTATGAGCAACGTGGGACCTGGCTTTGGCGAGGTGGGCTCGATGGGCAACTACTCGGACCTTCCAGCGATGCTCAAGTTAGTATCTACGGCACTTATGCTCATTGGTCGTCTTGAGATATTTGGATTCTTACAGCTCTTCTTCATGAAGTCATGGAAGTAGCAGGGGGCAAACGATAGTATGGCAAGGTATAAAGAGAGATGACAAAATATTAAGATAGCGAACAGACGAAGCAATTATAATATGTTTAAGAGACACACGATAACACTACTCGCCATCATGAGCGTTGCCATTTCGGCATTTGCCATCGCGGAGATGGATAATCCTGATGGGGTGAACTTGGAGAACAACGAGGAGTATCAGCAGCTACTCATCGAGAGGGAGCAACTCATGATAAAGGAGGACTCGGTGCGTCATCTTCTCAGCGATACCCGTGCCGAGATGCGCAACTACCTCGACACCCTGACAACAGCGCCCTCGCGCCAATATATTGATAGTTGTAGCTCGCGCATCGTAAAGCTCGAGGAGGAGATATTCACCATCACCGCCGCACAAGGTGTTGTTGCCAGCCGTATTAACGATATTGAGCTGGATGCTCTCCAAGATCAGTTCACTAAGTCGATATTCAGTCGTCTCGATAGTGGTAGCACAGATGCCAAGGATGTTGCCGAGGATGTTAGTGCCGAGGGGGAGACAACGATTGCCGAAGATAACGCAATTGGGGAAGAGACAACAGAGACGGCAGAAGAGGTAGAGGAGAGTGAGGAGACGACGAGCGAGGTTGAAGAGGTGTATGCCACTGACGACCGCATCGTCGAGGAGCAGGGCGATAGTGCCGAGAGCACTTCAGCGCCTCGTCGCAACATCATCGACAATGAGTGTTTCGTAAACGCGTTAGCTCACAAGGACCTCCTTGACCTACGCGCAGCACAGCATGCCGAGGCAGAGGTTGGGGCTCTGTGTGATGAGTATGTCAAGTACTACGAGTTGCTAAACGACATCGACACGGAGTATAACAATGCAACAGAGCAGATTAGCGCCGACTCAATCTATGGCGTATATGCCGCTACGCTTGGTACGCTCGACTCGCTAAATGCGGAGATAAGCCATAAGTGGAACCAGGTAATTGACACCAAGTACTACGCCTACGGCTATGTGTTAGAGAAAAAGCGTAACATGGAGCTATTGGCCGAGCTTGATAGCGACTTCACTTCGATGTTACAGCAGTGCGCTGCTAACGATAATATGTACGCCTCTAATGGCGTTATGCGCTACGCTATTGGACGCCCCGCCATCGTCGACTTCGAGCATGCTATGGCATCATCATTGGGCATCACCGAGGCGTGCGACTCTATCGGCGAGGTGAGCTGCACGATGAGCCTGCCTACCTACCAGATGTCGCCCGTGGCACTTCCCGAGCATCGTCTGTTCCTCGACTACGCGGATATCACGTTTGGTCGTACGAACTACTATAACGATGCCAACCCGTTGCCCACGCTCAAGGTCTACGAGCGAGGCACGATATACCACATCCTGCTCGGTGTATTCAAGTCGCGCCAGCCGATGACCCTATTTAAGGGTGTTCAGCCGCTCTATATCGAGAGGGATAGCAGGGGCATGAACCACTACTATGCAGGTGGCTTTGCAACACTCGAGGAGGCCGAAATGGCACAGCGTATGCTCCGTGATAAGGGCTTCAAGGCACCCGAGATATGCGTGTGGATGGATGGTATGATGACAAACCTCACGGCCGATAGTGGCATGTCGGCAAACGAGGAGGAGGCTACCGAGGCCAAGCGATATATGTTACGCATTGCCGAGGCGGATATGACCGACGAGATACGCCAATATATTAGCGAGCAATATCCCGATAAGATGACCACGCTGACGAGTGATGGCATCATCATTGGCTCGTTCGATGGTCACGATGAGGTGACCCGCCTATTTATCGTCTTGGGCGACGAGTATGGCGTTGACTCGGAGATATTAGAAGTTGAAATAAATTAATTGTGAGAGATAAGAGATATATGAAAAGAGCACTATACGCTTTGATAGCTGTCGCCACCATTGGCATCGCTACACTCAATGTATCATGTAAGAAGGAGGCTACCGATGAGTTTGAAGTACCCTCTGACAGCATTTTGATAGAGATGAATATGCCATTGGGTGCCGAGGGTACAACATCCTTTGTGTCGCATAACATAGCATCTATAAGTGCCGTTAGCGAGCCCAAGGGGTGGGAGGTAACCAAGATTGATATGTATCGCAAGGAGATTACCGTGCGTTCGCCCAAGAGCTTCGACGATGGCGAGGTGAAGAGTGGCAATATTACGCTCACGGGTTATACCGCTCTGGGCGCCGATACATCGGTAACCATTTATGTTGCAATACTCGAGAACGAGGATATAGACTACTCTAATGCTCCTGCCAACTGCTATATCGCCAATAAGCCTGCAACACGCTTCCTCTTTAATCCATATAGGGGTGGTGGCAATGGCGAGGTGGAGCTCAACACCGACCATATCGAGCTAATATGGGAGTCTACGGAGGAGCTGATAAACTTCATCGACATGCGCGATGGCAAGGCCTCGTTGTACCTACAACCCATTAAGGACGATAATGGTGAGTTCACCGATAAGGTTGTTACGGGCAACGCCCTTATTGGCGCTTACGACGCTAACGATAAACTGATATGGAGCTGGCATATATGGGTGACAAATAGTGACCCTACGACGGATACCATTGACCTTAACGGTAAGGCACTTATGAACATCAACCTCGGTGCCGACTGCAACTCGGAGGGCGACCATGAGAGGGTGGGCGACTCATACGGCATGTACTACCAGTGGGGACGCCGCACGCCTATTGTTGGCCCTAATACATGGAACTTCGCGCTTAACGAGGATAAACTGACATATAATAGCGATGGCTTAATCGTACGCCTGCAATACACCGAGTCGACCGCCGATAGTGGCACTGCAAAGTGGGCTGAAGACAACCCTACGACCATGATTGTGGGCAATAAGGATAACGCCTACGATTGGCTGTACGAAGGACATGATGAGCTTTGGAGTGCTACTGAGAAGAGCGAGCACGACCCATGCCCCGCGGGGTGGCGCGTGCCCGACAGCTCGATATACGAGGGGCTGACAATCAGCAGCGTTGATGACGCCATGGCTTGGCAGGAGGCGCAGAAGATGTATGGCTGGCACCTTGTCGATGCGGCTGGTGGTAGTTTCTTCTTCACGGCACAGGGTCGCCGCAACTACCTTGATGGCCACCTCGACATCGTCAATGATGACGCCACTCGTCCTATCCCATGGTCGGGCTACTACTGGACAGCGACCACTACTGATGATGGTAGGGCCTCGGCGATGTTCTTCGACCTTAATAGCGCCACACGCACCTGGAACGGCTTTGAGGCGTCGCGAGCCATGTATCGCGCAAACGCACTGCCTATCCGCTGTGTGAGGGAGTAATCAAAACAAAGAGAGAGCGCTGTCGCAAGATGGCGCTCTTCTTATATCAATTGGCAAAGAGCAATTAACAATGGGCGCAGGCGATGCCTGCTTGGGAGGGCGCTTCGCTTTTTCGGGCGCTTCGCTTCATCGGGCGCTTCGCTTTATTGGGCGCAGGCGATGCCTGCTTCATCGGGCGCTTCGCTTGATAAATGTCAAGGAGCTTTAGCTCCGCCCGACTAAGGGAGCTTTGCTCCCGCCCGATTAAGGGCGACAGCCCGCCCGATAAAGGAGCTTCAGCTCCGCCTGAACAAAGCGAACCGCGAACACTGCGAACACCCCTGTTCGCGATGTTCGCACTGTTCGC
>JAFVSV010000089.1 GCA_017503575.1 Alistipes sp.
AGCCTCGGGGACTGTGACGTTTACGGTGACGGTCTGCTCACCGCCAACATTTACGTCGAGACCCTCAGGCTCTGTCTGACATGATGCCAATCCAAGCACCACGGCAGCTAAAGCTAAAAATTTTCTCATAGAATAGAAAGTTAAAATAATAATTGTTAGAATCTTTAATTCTTCCTCACATCACTTCGCACTATACAAAGTTATACTTTGTAGCACAAAATTACGCATTTTTATACGAACAAACAAATAAATAGCGTGGAAATTTTTGCCCAAATTTTTCTGTCATCATAACACGAAACAACAATTTTTCGCAAATTAGGAGCATAAACTACTGAAAATAAAACAATAAAAGTGTGGCACGCATAAAGCATGCCACACTCCGAAGGTCTATATTTTTATGCCTTGTGCCCTACAAAAAGAGCTTTACGCCAACAAAGAATGTGCGAGGTGTCGATGGACCATAGATATATGCCGAGTCACGACCCGCGCCCATATCTATATCCCTCTGGTAGACATCAAAGATATTCTTCACTCCGGCGTTGACCTCCAAGTTGATGACATTAGATAGGCGGAAGGTATATGCCGCCTTGATGCCAAAGTCCCAGAACGACGCGGTGACACTCTCCGAATCGGGCATCTCGATACCCTCGATAGTGGTATGTGCCGCATGCTGAACAAGCATAGGACCCGTATAGGTGCCGAAGAGCGAGGCACTGAGTTGCTTGGTGATAAAGAAGTTAGAGCTGAGGTAACCATAATGGTCGGGTGAGCGGAACATACGGCGCTGCGCCACAACATCGTCGCTCCACTGTTCGGGCTCCACATAGCGGCTCTTCTGGAAGGTGTAGCCGAGCTGCACATCGAAGATATCTGGGATGCCAACCTTGACCTCGGCGGTGATGCCTCCAACATGTGCGCCCGCAGCATTATAGCGGCGCTTATAGATAAACGTATTGCCCTCCTCGTCGGTAGTCTCGCGCACATTCTCCAAGGCAAAGACATCGTCAAGGATAGTGTAGAAGCCCTCGACAAGGATGTTGGTCTGCACACGGCCAAAGGTGTGGTAGTAGTCCACCGAAGCACTCACCGAGTGTGAGAACTCGGGGCGTAGGTCGGGGTCTATCTCGATGATTGACACCGAGTGGTTGAGAGCGTCGATATGCAAATCCTCATTATATGCCTGTGGCGCACGGTAACCACTTGAGTAACTGAGGCGTAGGCCAAGGCTCTCGATAGGACTATAACGCACATTAACACGTGGCGCGAAGATAGGACGATCAATCATATTATGCTTGTCGAGGCGGAAGCCGACGAGGATATTCACCTTCTCGCTCTTCCACTCGTTCTGCGCAAAGAGACCATACACCGAGGTATTCTGCTTGAGGTGTCGTCCCGTAGCCATATATATGTCGTTCAGCGCGTTATAGTTATACTCGACACCCACCGTAAGGTCCGAAGGAAGTCCAGCCTTATAGCTGAGCGTATACTGCGCACCTCCAACGATGGTGAAATCGCGCGTAGTACCATAGGCATCAGGGTTCATATCAGTACCAAAGTAGCTCGAGCGGCCGATGCCCTGCGCCGAGACGTAGGCATTAAGGCGATGGCGACGGTTGGGGAAGAGGTCGAAACGCAGGCCACCACCGTCGATATTGTGGTCGAGCTGCTCGCAGATCATAGCCATGTGGGGCGCCTCATCGAGGTTATCACCACCGCGACGAAACTCGTGAATATGGTGATACTCAGCCGTTAGGCGCGAGTGTGGCGACGTCTTATAGTAGGCGCGGAAGCCCGCAGTCTGCGACTTGAGAAGCGTAACATCCGAGAAGCCATCGTCGTTGCGGTCGTAGGCGCCACGATCCTTAATCTGACCAAAGAGATAGACACCCATCTTATAGTCGTCCGACACAAAGGCGCCACCCAACGAGGTGTTGAGGTCGGGCGTGCCATCCTCCATAATATTCGAGGTGTGCGACAGCGACAGCGTATTACGCAGAGGCTCCTTGGTGATGATGTTCACAACGCCACCAATAGCGCTCGAGCCGAAGAGTGCCGAGCCACCACCGCGTATAACCTCCACGCGCTCGACCATAGCCACAGGCATGAGATCGAGACCGTAAACGCCTGCAAGTGACGAGAATATGGGGCGGCTGTCGAGCAATATCTGCGAGTACTGACCCTCGAGGCCATTGATGCGCAGCTGCGGCGCACCACAGTTACCACACGTGTTCTCCACACGCAAGCCCGACTGGAAGTTCATAGCCTCCGAGAGGTTAGACGACGCCGTGCCCTCAAAGAGCCTTGCCGAGGCTACATTAACAACGGTAGCTGTCTCGCGGCGATTAGTCTCGTTACGCGTGGCCGACACAACAACCTCGTCAACAACAACCGACGACTCCTGAAGCGAGAAGTTTAGCTCCGTAGAGACGTTATGTTGTGCGATGTATACCGTCTCGGCAGTGATGTAGCCCACAGCCGACACGACGACCCGATGCTCACCGATGGGGAGGTTGTTTATCTTATAGTGGCCCGTGCCGTCGGCAGCACAGCCTATCGTAGTATCCATGATAGCTATGGTGGCGTAGGGAATATGCTCACCCGTGGTGGCGTCGACAATATGACCATAAATGTTGGCGTCGGTGGCCTTGCCACGAGGCTTCTGCTCGGTGGTATCGGTCGCGGTCTCGCGCGTATGAGCGTAGTTATTATGGGTAGATGCCACAGCGAGTGACACGGTGGCGATAGCTGCTACTGCAGTTACGATTAGTCTTTTCATTATCCGTATGTAAATAATTGTTGTGTAAGGTGTTGCATAACATCGTTGCACGCCTATGACACGATGCCAGAGGTGCGCTTTTTGGGATGACTCCCGAGTGTGTAGTGTGGGTGTGTTATGCCCTTACAGGGGGTGCGCGAAGCGCTACGGATGAGGCGTCGTAGGAGGTGACTTTCTCGGCTGTATCGACACCCTCGGTGACGTGCATAGCGATGATGACGCCCTCCACAAAAGAGCCCTCACCAATAAGCATGTCGACATTTGCCATGCGGCTAATCTGCAAGACATTATCGGCAGTGTGGCTATGGTCGTCAGCACTACCCGCATAAGGGTGCGAGTGGACGATGTCTACACCATCGATGATATGGCTATGGATAAATAGAGTGGTGCCTCCCAGCCAAAAGATGATGACCGCGAGGTGTAGTGCCGCTATTATATATTGTAGCCTCTTCTGCATTGCGGGCGCAAAAGTACATATTTTATTTAATATAACCAAATATCTCTGTATCATGCCCTGCGAGTGCACTTCGCTTTCGCCCAAGCAGCACCTACTTCGTGACCATTCACTCCACAAAACCTACCGTTCGCGCCACTAAAATCACCATTTATTAAAAAAAATTAAAATGATTTCGCCTTATTAAATATTTGTGTTACCTTTGCACAGTGACTAACTATTCTCTCTTTTGGCTCAAAAGGTTAGAATAGAGCGTAGTCTCCTACGGAGATTGAGATACGAAGAGAAATTTTTGTAATAAAAAAAGAGTATATGAGTAATGTAAATTTGACTCCCGATTACCTATTTGAGGTGAGCTGGGAGGTGTGCAACAAGGTGGGTGGCATTCATACCGTCATCGCCTCGAAAGCACCAACAGTAATGCAGCAGTTGGGCGATAAGTATATCACTATCGGTCCCGATTTCTCGCAGGACGCTGCCAACCCCGAATTTAAGGAGGATACCACACTTCTTGCGGCTTTGCGTGAGACACTCTATGCCCAGGGTGTTCGTGTGCGTGTTGGTCGCTGGATGATTGATGGTAGCCCCATCGCCATACTTATCGACTTCAAGTCGTTCTTCAACCAGAAGGATCAGATTCTAAAGCAGTTGTGGGACTCATACCACGTCGACTCATTGTCGGGTCAGTGGGACTATGTTGAGCCCGTATTGTTTGGCCACGCTGCAGGTGTCGTAATCGCAGCTTTCACACAGAGCGTAGCAGCTCATGCCGCAAAGGTCGTAGCCCACTTCCACGAGTGGATGGCTGCTGCCGGCTCGCTATACTTGCGCGACAACGCCCCCTATGTAGCTACCGTTTTCTCGACACACGCTACCGTTATGGGTCGCTGCATCGCTGGCAACCGTCTACCTCTCTACAACGACCTTCACAAGTTCAACGCCGACGAGCTCGCTCGTCAGTTCAACGTGATGGCAAAGCACTCGTTGGAGAAGTCGGCAGCAACCTATGCCGATGCATTCCTTACGGTAAGCGACATCACCGCTAACGAGTGTAAGTACCTGCTTGGTCGTGAGGTAACACGCATCACACCTAACGGCTTTGAGAATGGCTTTGTGCCTGCTGCCGAGCGCCTTAGTGAGGTGCGCACAGCATCGCGCAAGCGTATCATCGACGTGGCACGCGCCACCTGGGGCTACGACTTCGCAGGCGAGCCTCTTATCGTTGCTACCAGCGGCCGCTACGAGTACCGCAACAAGGGTATCGACGTATTCTTGGAGTCTATGAAGCAGCTCGCATCGAGCAATATCGACCGTGACGTCATCGCACTTATTGCCGTTCCTGCAGCTACCGTAGGTGCTCGTATCGACCTCGAGCAGCACCTCGAGAATAGTGCTTCGCCTATCGACCCATCGCAGAAGCGTTACCTTACACACTACCTCGAGTCGGAGGCTTGGGACCAGGTGTGCCGCTCGGTTGAGGGTAGCATCCTCTCGACATCGGCATCGCGCGTTAAGGTGCTCTTCGTGCCTACATATCTCAATGGCAACGATGGCATCTTCAACATGCCATACTACGATGTGCTTGCAGGCGTAGACCTTACAGTATTCGCATCATACTACGAGCCATGGGGTTACACTCCTCTCGAGTCGGTGGCCTATGGCGTTCCAACCGTTACCACTACCCTTGCAGGCTTCGGCATGTGGATTGCCAAGCATGCAGACCACGAGGGCGTAGATATCGTACGTCGTGACGACTACAACGAGCGTGAGGTGGTATTGCAGATTACAGATGTTGTACGCAAGTATATAGATATGAGTGCAGAGCGATACGAGGCTGCTCGTCGTTCGGCACAGGAGATGTCATCAACAGCGTTGTGGAAGAAGCTCTTCAAGGAGTACCAGGAGGCTTATGAGGAGGCACTCGACAACTCTATCTCGCGTACCAACCGCGTACTTATCGATGGTGGTGGCCGTGGCGAGCAGATCAACTTCGTGCGCCAGCAGCTCACCTCAAACCGTCCTACATGGCACCGCTTGATGGTCGAGAAGGGCATTCCCGAGCGCTTGAAGCCTCTCGAGGAGCTATCACGCAACTTGTGGTGGTGCTGGACAGCCTCTGCTCGCGACCTCTTCGAGTCTATCGACGAGGCGTTGTGGGTACAGGTAGACCGCAACCCTATCGTCTTGCTCGACAAACTCTCGTCGGCACGTTGCGAGGAGCTTTGCGCAGATAAGGAGTTCCTCAAGCGCATGGACGCAGTATATGAGGAGTTCACCGAGTACATGGCCGAGAAGCCATCACCCGAGCATGCAAAGGTAGCATACTTCTCTATGGAGTATGGCTTGCACTCGTCGTTGAAGATCTACTCTGGTGGTCTTGGTATCCTTGCTGGCGACTACCTCAAGGAGGCATCAGATAGAAACGTGCCTATGGTTGCCATAGGTCTCTTGTACCGCTACGGCTACTTCACTCAGCGTCTCTCGGCGCAGGGTGCACAGGAGGCTACCTACGAGGCACAGAACTTCTATAAGCTTCCCATCTCGCCTGTTCGTGACGAGTTCGGCAACTGGGTGACTACACAGGTGGCTATGCCTGGTCGCACCTTGTCGGCACGCGTATGGAAGTGCCAGGTGGGCCGTACCGACCTCTTCTTGTTGGATGCTGACTATGAGGCGAACCTCGAGGAGGACCGTCAGGTGACATACTACCTCTACGGTGGCGACTGGGAGAATCGTCTCAAGCAGGAGATCTTGTTGGGTGTCGGTGGTATCCGTGCTCTCGTTAAGATGGGCATCAAGCAGGAGGTATACCACTGCAACGAGGGTCACGCTGCCTTCATCGGCATCGAGCGTATCCGCAACCTCATCGCTAAGAAGCACTTGTCGTTCTCGGAGGCTATGGAGGTTATCCGCTCGTCGTCGTTGTTCACAACACATACCCCTGTGCCAGCGGGTCACGATGCCTTCCCCGAGTCGATGTTGCGTCAGTACATGTCGCACTACCCCGACGTGTTGGGCATCACCTGGGATCAGTTCATCAACCTCGGTAAGACCAACCCTAACGATGCAAACGAGAAGTTCTCGATGTCGGTACTCGCATGTAACCTCTCGCAGGAGGTCAACGGCGTGTCGTGGTTGCACGGTGAGGTGTCGAAGGATATCCTTGGCAACATGTGGCCAGGCTACTTCAAGAATGAGTTGCACATAGGCTATGTTACTAACGGTGTTCACTTCCCCACATGGGTTGCCTCGAACCTCCGTCGCTTGTACTCAAAGTACTTCGGTGATGCCTTCTCGGGTCACACCTATAATATCCCCGAGTGGCAGAACGTACATAAGATCGACGATAAGGAGCTCTGGGGCGAGCGCATGATGCTTAAGGAGCGTCTTATCAAGACTATCCGCAAGCGCTTCAGCGATCCTACACAGGTACGCTTGCAGTCGCCACGCCAGATGGTACAGGTTACCGAGAGCATCCGTCCCGATGTCCTCACTATCGGCTTTGCTCGTCGTTTCGCCACCTATAAGCGTGCATACTTGCTCTTCACCAACTTGGAGCGTCTCTCGGCCCTTGTAAATAATAAGGAGCGCCCCGTGCAGTTCATCTTCGCGGGTAAGGCTCACCCTAACGACAAGCCAGGCCAGGAGCTTATCAAGCGTATTGTTGAGGTATCGGCAATGCCCGAGTTCGTAGGTAAGATTGTCTTCTTGCAGAACTACGATATGGAGCTTGCCCGCCGCATGGTTCAGGGTGTCGACGTATGGCTCAACACGCCAACACGACCATTGGAGGCGTCGGGTACTTCGGGCGAGAAGTGCGTTATGAATGGTGTTATGCAGTTCTCAGTCCTCGACGGCTGGTGGGTTGAGGGCTATAAGGAGGGTGCTGGCTGGATGCTTCCTATGGAGCGCACCTATGCCGACCAGCGCTTCCAGGATGAGCTCGATGCCGAGATGATATATAACACTATCGAGGAGCAGATCGTGCCATTGTACTACGACCGTGCCGAGGATGGCGTGCCACACCGCTGGGTTAATGCTGTTAAGAAGTGCGTGGCAGATATTGCGTCGAACTTCACCACTAACCGCATGCTTATCGACTACGAGGAGCGCTTCTATAATAAGCTCGCCGAGCGTAAGAGGCTTATGCTCGACAACAACTATATGATGGCTCGCCAGATTGCTGCATGGAAGCGTAAGGTGTCGGCGGCATGGGATAACATCTCAATCTTGGATGTTCAGCGTGCCGAGATCGACAGCGAGGCAATCTACGTAGGTAAGAAGTACCACTTCCAGCTCACGCTCGACCTTGCGGGTCTCAACCCCGAGGATATCGGCGCCGAGCTTGTTGTGGCTACACAGATTGAGGCAGGCCAGGCAGCCAATGTTGTTGAGACACGCCGTCTCAGTGTCGTTGCTACGGAGAGTAATACCGTAACGCTTGCTCTCGACTACTCGCCAGAGCATACTGGTATGTTCGATGTAGCGTTGCGTATCTTCCCTGTGAACGATAAGCTTGAGCATCGTATGGATTTTGCGCTTGTTAAGTGGGCGTAATTTCGTGAGATAAGGCAGACATCTACTGCCGCTAACAAAAAGTCCCGACAATGAGCAGTACGCCAAGTACAGCCCATCGTCGGGATTTTTGCCGAGCGTTGTATCTGCAGCCTTCTATCACGAAATCGAGTAATTTGTTGTGATAGCGGCGCATTAGCGACGCTTCAATCAAATCCCGAATAGGAAATACAGCATAGTATGTCCTATCCGATGATTTATCATGTCAGCGCCACTACTGCACCACTCTGACAACAAATCTTTTTGCTCCTGTCAACGTCTCATTTCCACTCCTCTGATAGCAAATCGAGTATGTCGTTATATGCCGCAATCTGCGGTTATACGTCTATCTCCTATCGTTACGGGTATACTTTTGTATACCCGCATCACAGGGGGGGGCGTGTTTGGTTGTGGAGGGGGTTTTGAGGTCGATGTGGGCGTGATAAAAAAGCGCTCGGCCAATCGACCGAGCGCAAAAAGTTATATTAGAATAACTCGCGATTACTCAAAACGTACATTCTGAGCATTTGAAATTACTAAGTTAGTGTAGTTGTCCTTATTAAGGTGCACACCATTATAAGTACAGTTCTTGAAAGTAACTACACCTATAGGCTCCATCCTGAAGCCATCCTCAAAGTCGCAATTCTCAAATACTGCATCGTTGTAAGGACGACAGTATGCATAACCCGAGCCCTCACCGAACTTACAATTTGTAAATACTACCTCTTTGTGTACAGCAGAGAATGATGTCCAGCCGTTAAGCGTAGAGTTAGAAATATAGACACCAAAGTTCTTATTTCCACCATCTGAGTTGAATGTGTAGACTACATCATCAAAGATAACATTATCAATGTACAAGTCACTATTTGCACCAGGCATAAAGATACCACGCATAGCACCTGCTACGGTAAGATTCTTAATAGTACCACCCTTCGCTGCAATTGCGCAATCCCAAGTAGCATTAGCATCTGATACAGTAAATGTTTTACCATTACCATCAAATACTCCACCATCAACAACGACACCCGTAGCACCATAGCCACTGTTAGCATTTGTATCCTTCGCACTACCATTAACATCATCAGTCAAGGTTGTATTCTCACCAGGACTAACCGTTTCAATCTCCTTGATATCATTAGTCTCAACGAACTTAACGCCTGCAAAAGCTGTGAATGAGTCACAAGCACCAAGACCAGTCCAACCACCGTTAGCCCATACACCGTAGCCGTAAACACGACCACCAACAAGACCCTCGGCATTGTTGATTACAGTTGCTGCATCAACACTGTTAGACCCCTTGAATGAAAGTGTAGTATTGCCATAAGCACGACCAATGAAGCCTGAAGCACCTGTTGGGTCTGCAGAAAGATTGTCAGCAGAAAGCTCACAGTTCTCAACCTTACAATTGGTAAACTTGAGGTTTACAACAGTCTCAGCATTCTCAATAGTAGTACGGCTAACAAAAGCACCTACATTGCTACCACCGCTAATCTTAGAGTTCTTTACAGTGACATTCTCAAAGTTAACATCACCATAGCAGCTACCCCAGAAGATTGCAGCATCGTGAGAGCCACCAACTACTGTTGCATTGTCGATTGTGATGTTCTTAACCTCACCAGGAGTAGCAGTATCATCACCACCATTAGGAGTGCCTGCAAGGAAGTAGTTGTTAATAGTAAGGTTGCTAATTGTGTGGTTGTTACCATTGATAACAAGACCATTATTGTAATTGTTACCAACATTCACCCAAACGCCATCCCAAGTAAAGCCCTCTGCGTCGATATTAGCAGCGATGTTATACTTAGGAGTCCATGTGTTGTTACCACACCAGTTATCCTTGAAATACTGATTCAAGCTCGCAAGACCCTCAACGCCGAATACATAGTAGTCACCATCCTTAGCAAAGAGGCTTGGATACTTTGCATTGTCAACGAGAGTATACTCAGCCAACCATACAGGCTCGCCATCAATGTAGAGGTTTGCATATGCCTTGCCACCATTCTTGACATTCCACAAGTCGCTACCACTATTCAAACCCACTGGGAAGCCCTCAGTTGTGCATTCCTCAACGTACACATTCATAACTGCGCCATAAGCCGAATTGATGTCAATACCTGTTACAGGCAGGCCATCCCATGTTACAGCCTGCTTAGCAGCCTTGAATGTACAATTGGTAATTGTTGTTGTGAACTCACCTGCCGCCTCTGCGTATACCTGCAAAGCCTTACCCTCAGATGCATCGAAATGACAACCCTCAAATACGCAGTCAGATGCGTAAGTGTAGAGGTAACCAGTCAATGGATCAATTGTACAATCGTAGAAGTAGTGTGGAGCATTGCTGTGGCAATAGAACTGACCCACGATCTTACAGTTGCGGAATGTAACAGACTTTGCGTGACCGAAACCACCCTGATAACCGTTGTTAACAGTTACATAAGTAAGGTTCTCAAATACAAGGTCAAGACCGTGTGCATAGTTACCTGGAGAATCTGTATTTCCATGCGCATTGTTGCTACCCTTAACGGTTGACTTATCGATGCCATTACCAGAGATTGTAACGACTGTATTGCCATCGGTTGTATCAGTTGCAAGTGTTGAAGGAAGAGCGAACTCACCATCACCAAGCGCAACCTCATTGTTGTTTGCCTTCAAAGCCTCGTCGATAGTAGCATAGAACTCACCATCCTCTGCGCTTACGTTTTTAGGCTCCTCATTGCCCTCGTAGCGTGTACCGTTGATGATAACAGTTGCAAGGCAATCACCCGTGCGGTCGCCACCAACAAATACGCCATCGTAATCAGACTCGTATGTTACGGCATCCTCACCGTTGATAGTCTCATTGAATGTATTCTCGGCAACTGTACAGTGATCAATGTTAAGAGTCCAACCAGTGCCACTCTTGAAGCCGCCAAGGAACTCAGCGTTAGCACGCTTACCAGCATCTGCAGAGTTGAAAGCGTTGATTGTAGTCTCCTTAACAGAGCAGTTCTCGAACAAGAACTCACGAGCAGAGCTGCCGCCAGCTACACACTGCCAGAAACCAACCAAACCACCGATGTTACCACCATCCTCAGGATTTGTAGACTCAACAAC
Organism: Alistipes sp.; assembly: GCA_017503575.1. GTDB lineage: Bacteria > Bacteroidota > Bacteroidia > Bacteroidales > Rikenellaceae > Alistipes. The sequence goes on from JAFVSV010000089.1 coordinate 10,878, forward strand.
GCAGTTTACAACGTGGCAGTTCTTTACTACCTGAGCACCGTCACCGTTGAAGCCAATGAGACCACCAGTCTTACCGCTACCCTGAATCTTAGAGTTCTGAACGGTGATATTCTCGAATGTATGTGTGCCATACAACTGCGCAGCGAAACCTGCGCCATAGTAGTTAGTTTCACCAGAGGTAACAGGGCAAAGAACAGTAGCATTGTCTACTACAACGTCCTTGAATGAGCCGCTACCGCGAATGACACCAAACAATGCAGCATACGGAGTTGCGTTGCCTGAGATAACAAAGTTAGCAACCTTGTGATTCTGTCCATCGAATGAGCCTGCAAAAGCATGATTCAAATCGACACTAATAGGAGTCCACTCGTTGCCGCCAAGGTCAATATCGGCTGTAAGCACGATAGTCTCCCCCGTGTAATTAACAACTTCAGCGCGTGTAGCTGCTGTTGCAGGGAGAGTACCGTTCATTGAAG
>JAFVSV010000090.1 GCA_017503575.1 Alistipes sp.
GCCAATAAGCGCATGTACGACATCATCATTGATGTGCGCCAGCAGCGCGAGGAGATGAAGTTCCCCGACGATGTATTCTTTACGGGTCTTCCAGACATGGTTGTCAGGGTACACCATCAGGACGAGGAGAGTGGCAAACTCAACAAAGTCGTAATCTTCGACTTCAGCGACGACAGAGGTGATATGACAACGACGCTTGCCGACTCTGGATATATGCGTATGTCCGAGGACAAGAGCTATCTGCATGTGACGCTATACAACGGCGTTATGCACGAGCACACTCGCAACTCGATGTGGTATTCCGACCACACATTGCGTAGCCACCGCTTCGAGCGTCAGGATGCAACAATACCCATTGCCAAGCTATCGTTGCCCGAAGAGGATATGACACGCGAGTTCAGCGAGTCGCAGACACGCGACATGGCGGGACTTGAGGATTTGGTGGACTCACTAACGATATACCTACATCAAACTACGGCGGCGACATACGGCCCTTTGATGAAGGAGCGAATCTTCCCGTATGACCACTCGATACTTGGTGGCGACTCGATTGTCTACGACAAGACCAACTATAAATCCATAAACATCGCTGACTCAATCAAGGAGATGCCTCTGCGCGAGCGCTCAAAGATGATTATCGATGCGAGCAACTCTGCCCGTATAGCCAAGGGCTCGGGAGCTTTCGACGAGCAGATGTCGAAGATTGCACTAACGCAGCTCTATCGTACCGAGAACGAGTGGCACCGCAAACTGACACTACCCGTATCTATTATCATATTCTTCCTCATCGGTGCGCCCTTAGGTGCTATCATCCGCAAGGGCGGTTTTGGTACGCCTATCGTCATATCGCTCGCATTCTTCATCACCTACTATGTAATCAGCATATCGGGCTCCAAGATGTCGGCCGAGGGTATATGGGAGCCACTGTATGGCATGTGGCTACCTACGTTTGTGCTTACACCCATCGCCATATATCTGATGTATAAGGCAACGAACGACTCATCACTCTTAGACACTGACTGGTACGATGGCAAAATACGCAAACTTCGCCGCAAGGTGTCGAAGTATATACCCAAGTGGATGAAGATTGGCAAGAAGAAGAAAAAGAAGAAGTAGAATGAAGAACGCAAGAATACTATTCATGGGCACACCCGAGTTCGCCTCGACATCGTTGCGACGCTTGGTGGCCGAGGGATACAATGTAGTGGCTGTTGTCACCACCCCCGATAAGCCTGCGGGCCGTGGCCAGAAGATGCATGAGAGCGATGTTAAGCTCACAGCAAAGGAGTTAGGGTTACCCATACTACAACCCGAGAAGCTACGCGACGAGAGCTTCTTGGAGGCTCTGCGAGCACTCGACATTGACCTCGGCATCGTCATTGCATTCCGCATGCTTCCCGAGGTTGTGTGGTCGATGCCACGCCTCGGCACGTTCAACCTGCACGCCTCGCTACTACCCGAGTATCGCGGTGCTGCGCCCATAAACTGGGCGATTATAAATGGCGAGAAGCGCACGGGCGTAACCACCTTCATGCTCAACCATGAGATTGATAAGGGCGCGATAGTGTGCCAGCAGGAGGTAGAGATTCTCCCCGAAGACAACATCGGGACACTCTACGATAAACTTATGCACATAGGCGCCGAGCTTGTCACATACACCGTTGACCGAGTTGTCGAGGGCAGTGTCGAGCCGCGCGAGCAGATGGTCGCTGATGAGGCGACATTGAAGCCTGCGCCAAAGATATTCAAGGAGGATTGCGCTATCGACTGGTCGCGTAGTGGCGAGAGCATTGTAAACCTCGTGCGTGGTCTATCGCCATACCCTGCTGCGTGGACACCCATCTACAAGGAGGGCGCAGAGGTAGGTTCCATAAAGCTCTTTGATGTGCGCTTTGTGGCAGACACAAAACAGGGATGTGTGGGCAGCGTTGTCACGGATGGCCGCTCGGAGTATGGCGTCCGCTGTGCCGATGGCGTTGTCTACTTCGAGTCGTTGCAGCTTGCAGGTAAGCGACGTATGACCATTAAGGAGCTGTTGCTCGGTTGGCGCGATGCCTCGGAGGTGAGTTTCGTGTAGACACCCACCATACTATTACCTATTAATATTATAAGGCCGACTAAATCACTTTAGCCGGCCCTATATTTAATATGTGTAGCTATCAACTACTTCTCCTCGACGTACTTGTATTCAGAGATGTCAGCAGCATCGCTCTTGTAGAGGTAGATAGTCTTCTTGAATAGCTTACCAAAGTTGCCATTGGCATCCTTGGCTACTGCGATAAGACTATACTCATACTCGTATGGAAGCTGGAAGTAGCAGTTTTTGTACACGTAATGATGGCAGAACTCGTTAGAAGTGAGGTCACGAATCCACTCATCGTCGTAGTTGTAGTAGTCAGTTGGTAACGTAGTGAGAGTCCAGTAAATCTCATCTGTTGGCTGTACGCCAGAGATTGTTACAGGAACAAGTGCGTAGTCGTCCCAACCAGCGAACGAGCCCCAGTGCTCGGGGTCTACCTCGGCAGCCTCGTCGATGTTGAAGTGCTTGCCGAGAGTCATCTGAATATCAGACGTACCCGCAATATTATCCTTCGTAACGAACTCCTTGGTGAAGATCTTGGTGTTAGGAGTCTCGCCATCAAGACCGTAAGCAAACGCAACGTATGTAGTGTTAGGCATAAGGTTTGCGAGGTTCATGTCTGTTGCGCCAGTAGCTACATATAACGACGAGTATTTGGCAACAATGCTTGCGAAACGCTCCTTGTCTGTTGAACCGAGGGCGCTGTATTCCGACTTTGTGAGTACCGAACGAGCGAACTTGCCGTTAGGGTCGCTTGCTGTCCAGTATACGTTAGCTGTTGTAGCGTAGATATCCTTAACCTCGATGTTGATGGTCATGCCCGATGCCTGTGCCGACTCGGTAGATACGGTCTGCATGGTAATCTCCGATGCTGCAAAAGCACTATCGGCACTAAGTGCAAATACATAGAATGCATACTCTGTCTCGGCCTTAAGCTCGGTGTAGTTGAAGGTCTGTGTGCCCTTCTTGCCATACTCCTCGAGTATCTGCGAAGCGTAGTAGCCCTGGTTACGCTTAATGGCTACACTCTCATTCCACTTGGCAACGAATGTAGTGGCCATATCCACATTGCCATAGTAAGCCTTGAAGTCGTCAACGTCCATATAGCCGATGTAGTAGTATACCTCCTCATCGCTTGGAGTGATGGTCTGCTCTATCTGTGCACCTGTAACATCGAATGACATCTCGAATGTTACGTCAAGAGCATCAGGCTTTGCTGTGCGTACAGCCTTGCGGTGTACATCACCGATAGCCGAGCCATTAGAGAGGTCGATATAGTAGCAGTATACCACATAGTCGGTGTCGGGAGTTAGACCTGAGAACGCAACGTCGAATGCCTTGCCCTTGTGCGAGATATTCTGCAAGTAGTTCAACGTCGTCTGGCCAAGGTAGTAGGCGGTATCCTCGAATAACTTCATGTCGTTCTGCACGAGTGAGTAGTCGTCGTCAAGGCCGAAGGTGTCGATATACTCCTTGGTTTGAATCTGGCAGATGTATGCCGTTGCGAGGTCAGCAGGGTCGATGTTAAATACAAGCTCGGTAGGATTATTGGTAGCCACCTCTAAGGTAAATGGCGCCTTATCCGATGCCGACTGCTTAACAACAATCTCATACTTCTCCTCTACGCCAGTGTACGCAACGGCAATCTTTGCCTCACGAGCCTCCTGCGTGTAGTTAGGAGCGACGTTGAATGTGATAGAGCCGAATGTTGCGGTGCTAAGCTCCTTAATCCAACTCTCGGTGCAGTTCGTAAGAACTACTGCACCCGATACGTGATTCTCGATGGTGTACATCACCTCCTGTGCACCTCCGTTAGCATCAACCGATAGCTCTGTTGTGTTGAGTTTGAACGATGCTGGGCCACCCTTGCCCTCGTCAGGGGTCTTCTCGCAACCAACCATTGCCACAAGTGCGATGACTGCAAGCGAGGTGAAAAATCTTTTAAGTGTCATAGTTATAGTTGTTAAAAATGTAATTGTCATTTTTTATGGCTTTAGGACGGGACAATAGGACAATCAAGATGGCTACGGACGATGTGTGGTACCCGACCTCGCAATCTCCGAATGTCCCAATCTCTCGCTACTCTTATTTCTTATACTCCTCTGGTACTCCAGTCCAAGTGCCCGTAATCTTATTGCGGAGGTCATCGTAGGCCTCGATATCCACGGTTACAGTGCCGTCGCCATTATCCTTGACCGATACAGTTCCCTTGCGGAATGGCGCCAAATCGTTCTGGTCAACCGTAAAGTACCAGCTACATAGCAGCTGACTCATGTTTGTCCAGCCAGGAATGAACGACCACTTTGCCAAATAGTCCGATGCGGTGTACTCGCCACAGAAGCCACTCTCTTTATCGCTGTAGCCTGTGATGATATCGAGCTGGAAGCAGTCGCCCTCGCCAGAGTTAGGCGAGATGATGAACATCCAGTTGTAGTAGCCAAAATCGTAATAGTCGCCCTCGCAAGCATATATCATAGAGTGATCCGAGAGGTCTGCCTCATAGTCGCCCTCGAGCGTAGAGTATACGGTTACCTCGCCACGACTGTCATCAAGTGTTGCATTGCCCTCGTATACGGCAGTGTGGGTCTCGCCATTAACTTTTACCGTAAGGGTCATCTTGCCATCCTCTACAACGAGTGTACCCTCCTCAAAGGGGTTAATCTTATCACGGCGAGCATCCTTATCGGTCACCCAGAAGCCGCTATACTCTGCTGTAAATGTCCACTCTGCGTATGTATTCTCGGTGTCATACTTATATGTACCTTTAGGAATCTTGATGTAGTCTACATCGGTAGATACTGGGCCGTAGGCGTCGATACGATAGTATGTTGTGTTTGGCAACGACTTACCCTCGTCGTCGAAGCCACGGTCGGTGAAGAAGAACCAGTAGTTGCCCACGCCAGGTGTTAGGGCATCGCCAAGATACTCGCCATAGATGATAGGAGCCTCAAACACTATCTCGCCATCGCCTGCCTGACGAAGTGTCGCCGAAGCTGTTGCTGTGCCATAGCCAATGGTTACGACGGTCTCACGAGCCTTGCCCGTAGTATTTGTAGCCACGCCAAGCTCAATCTCACCCTCGGTATTAGTGTTCATAGAGTAAATCCAGTCGGCATCGCTCTTGACATATACATAGTCTTCGGGATTCTTGCCCTCAAGCGTATACTCGATAGTCACCTTGCATCCTGTGCGCTTCACGTCGATGCTATCGCCCGAGGTGATGGTGATTGTCGCCTCCTCGGCAACGCCAAGCTGGTTGACTACAACGGTAGCACGCTCGGCACCAACAGCGAGGGTCACAGCAGCCATTCGTGTACCACCTGTCTCGTTATCCTCGACCTGAACGGTGATAGTGCCTCCCTCATGGTTGCGAACGCGTAACCACTCCGACGATAGAGCCACCTCGGCTTTTGCATCGGCAGTGTAGCTAATTACAAACTCGGTGGCATACTTGCCGACAGTGACCTCCGTGGGAGATGTGATTTTGAGGTTTGAGCCGTCAGCGCTCTGCTCACCCTCGCAGGCAACGAAAAATAGAAGCCCCACGAGAGCGAATGTCATTGTTAATAATCGCTTCATAGTGTATTGTTAGTAATGTTTAGTTGTTTGTTCAAGACTTTGGGCGCAAATATAATAAATTATATTCAAATAGCAAAGCTATGGCAGGCGATGCCTGCGCCCGACCAAGCGTAGCGCCCATCTCTGCTAATTGAGGGGCGGAGTGGGAGGAGGAGAGACGCGAGATTGAATATGGGTTGTTGCATGTAAAATTAAGATGTGCGAATAGTTGCGCATTTCTAAAATTTTACTTAATTTTGTATACAGAACTTACTAAAACCCTAATATTATGGCATTAATCAATTGCCCAGAGTGTGGCGCAAAAGTGTCGTCGAGCGCCAATGCGTGTCCGCATTGCGGATATCCTATCTGTTCCTTGCTGAAACACAATAGCGAGGGCAACCCAGTACAGAGTGCTCCTGCCGAGCCCACGCCAGTGCAGAGTGCTCCTGCCGAGCCAACGCCAGTGCAGAGTGCTCCTGTCGAGCCAACACCAGTGCAGAGTGCTCCTGCCGAGCCAGCACCAGTGCAGAGTACCCCTGCCGAGCCAGCACCAGTGCAGAGTACTCCTGCCGAGCCAACGCCAGCGCAGAGTGCTCCTATTACTCCCACACCCCTACCCAACTTGAACCAGTCGAACTTTTGGGGCACACTGTCGTTTGCCGGTGCAGCGGTGGCAGCCTCATTAGCATTTTTCTACTTTATCATGTTGGCAAGGTATGCCAAGCCTAATGATTCTACGGAGCAGTTTGAGGTTATTGCATACTTCGCATCGATTGTCGGCATGTTCGTAGGAGCGTGTCGTCGTAGCCATGTGCCAACAATTCTTATGGCAATCATCTCGTTTGTGTGCATGATGAATATCAGTGATGCGTTGGATGATGGAGTTATTGCGCGTTTGACTGGTGATGCCGAAATGATGTATGACACAGCTAATTACGGCATGATGTTTGGCATCATTATCGCTGGTGTCGGTGCGCTATTAGCACTTGGAAAGAGTGGTGGAGCCTCTAATTTAGAGTCGAAAAATATATTGACGATAGATATCTTGGCAGCTATCCTATTTGTTATAATGATGCTCGTGCCTCTGTTCCATGGATGGTACGAGATAAAGTATAATTATGGCACTTATGGCACTTTTGAGAGGAGTTCTGATTATGTCTCCTCGATACTTCTTATTGCAGGTCTCTTTGGCATATCTGCCGTTGTGGCAAAGCGCTATACATTAGCCAAGCTGAC
>JAFVSV010000091.1 GCA_017503575.1 Alistipes sp.
CCCACTTCATGGGTACGCCACTTATGATTGCCGAGATTGATACGATGTACTACAACCAGGTGAAGGGTAAGGATATGACGACTTACTTCGAGCAGGGTGCTATGAAGCGCAACGATGTGAATGGCAACGCCCAGACCATCTACTTCATGCAAGAGGAGGAGAGTCCAGTGGTCACAGGCTTGATGTATATCGAGAGTGCTAATATGAGTTTCTACTTCTTGGATGGCGATATAGACCAGATTGTCTATAAGCAGAATCCCGAGTATGTGCTCTATCCTTTGGACATGATTCCCGAGACGCAGGAGCGCCGTCTGCCCGACTTCTCTTGGCAGGCTGATAGACGCCCTACGCGTGATTCGGTCATGACACGCACGATACGTCCTTCGCAACGCGAGGATGCCGGTACGCACGCGAAGCCAACATTCCGTATTACGGAGCGTATAGACTACGATCGTCGACGCCTCACCGAGAATAATATGTGGGTAGACCGCATCGACGTGCTACCACCCGACATTGTGCTATGGCGCAATGAACGACCCTCGTATAAACAACGTAAGCAGCAGTAATAACCATGTTTAGATATTGCAGATATACTCTTTCGGTTGTGGTTGCTGTGCTATGCTCGTCGGTGATGACCATGGCGCAGGAGGCTTCGTCTCGCGAGTTGCCTCGTACACGCATCATCCCTTATCCTAACGCCGAGCTTGCCGCAGAGCGTGGCTTGACAGCGCAGCGCTACATGCAGCCTATTACCGAGTGGCAACAGATGGATGATGGCTCGCTCGAGGGCGAGTTTACATACCCCTTCGCGTGGATAGATCGCCGTGTCTATATACGTATCGAGGCAATGTCACAGCCCTACGAACTTCTTATCAACGATAAGAGCGCGGGTAGCGCAACTAATGGCCATGTGGCTACGGAGTTCGACATAACGAAGATAGCGAAGGAGGATAAGAATAGGGTAGTGCTACGTCCTATGGATCGGGGTGTGAGTGCCGCTATCGAGTGCTTCGATAAGAGCGTATCGCAGCCTACGGCATACGTCGTGTCGCAGCCTCGCGTGCGCGTGCGTGATGTATATTGGAATGCTACACGCGGCGTGGGCGGTGTCGTGAATGTCGACTTTGGCGTCGTCATGCGTAACGAGACGCTCAACCCCAAACAGTCGCGCCTATACTATGAGCTATATGCAAATGATACGCTACGCCTTACGGGAGGCCACCTTGAGGTGTCGCTGGAGATGTGTGACGTTGATACCATGCGCTTTGGCGCTACACTCCACGACTCGTTGTTATGGCGACGCAGTAGCCCTATGCAGCTCAGCCTGCGCCTCGAGAATAGAATAGAGAATCGTAAGTCGGAGGTCTATGACTTCGCGGTGTCGCTGCGCGAGCTACGATATAAGTACGCTTCATTTATCATTAATGGCGAGGTCGTACAGATGGAGTGGCACGATATAAGTCCTGCGGCAGATGTGGCGATGGTCGAGCGTGTATATAATGATGGACACTTTGCCTTACGCTTTGGTGCAGGTGTTGTGAGCGAGGAGGTACTCGACTATTGCGATAGGATGGGCATTTATGTTGCTCTGACCGCACCCATCAACTCATCATCGTCGGGCATGTCGCGTATGCGCGGAGGTAACCCATCGAACGACCCAGCGTGGGTAGATGAGTATGTTGAACGTGTGGTGTCATTGGTGGAGACCACTGACCGCCATGCCTCGGTTGTGGCTTACTACCTTGCTGATGATAGTTCGAATGGTATCTGCTTGTACGAGGCCTACCTTGCGATGAAACGCGTTGCAGGCTCTCGCCCTGTATTCTATGATGATGGTGGTGATGAGTGGAACAGCGATTAAAATAGAGTAATTGCTAACCTATAAATACTTAATTATGAGAAAGTTTCTATTTGTGCTACTTCCTATGTTGGCACTATCGGTTACTGTTACGGCACAGATTCCAAAGTCGAATAAAGCAAAGGCTTATGTGCTATGCGCGGTTGGTGAGAATGAGCGACCAGTAAGTTCTGATGAGGTAGAGTATCTCTTCGTTGCCTTTGGTGATGAAAATATCGGCTTGTGCTTTGTTGATGATACAGATAAGCAGATAAAGAAGCACCTTACTAAGAATCCTGCTCATTATGGCAATAAGGCTGTTAAAAAGTGCGAGGGTGATGCTCGTCGTTGGAAGAATAAGACCCCTGAACTCGACTTCTCGCTATCGGCAGGCTTGAATGCTGATACGATAGAGATACTGCGCTATAATAGTGAGCTAAGCGAGAATGGCTTTAGTGTATACCGTGAGTGTTCAACTACGATGAAGAAGGAGCTGCGAATGACTGAAACGGAAGTTGTATGGAGTGAGCCAAAGTGGGGTAGTATGTGCTATATGTTTATGGGTGCAGGAGATGATTTGTGGATACTCCGATATGATAATCCATCGTCGTCGAAGCACTATAGACTGACAAGCGTCGATGAGATTCTAAGTAATCTATAACGAATATCGAGCACCTTTACGCGGTGCTCGATTTTTTTGAAACTTCTTATGTGTAGATTTCTGATACATCTAATGTGAAGATTAGTAGGACGTTGAGAGATGATAATAAAAAAAACGTAAAAAAAAGAAGATTTTTTTTGCAAAAAGTTTGGTGAATTAAAAAAAGTGCCTTATCTTTGCACTCGCAATCGAAAGGTTAGCAATGCCTCTTTAGCTCAGTTGGTAGAGCACGACACTCTTAATGTTGGGGTCCAGGGTTCGAGCCCCTGAGGGGGTACAGAAGCGAGAAACAAAAGTTTCTCGCTTTTTTTTTGTTGCTCAATGAGTTAAGCAGCCCGCCCTGGGGCGCACCAGTGGCGTATCGTGGTTGTTTTGTCTATGTTTGTCCATCCTCTGTCTATGTAGAATAGACAAAATTCACAAACCTATTTGAAACCAATAACCGAAAACTTAGACATAGGTTTCGGAAAACATCGCCACAC
>JAFVSV010000092.1 GCA_017503575.1 Alistipes sp.
ATCATTAAGCGTGATGTACTCGTTCGACAACCAATTAAGTTTTCGAGCCACACGCCTTTCCCCCATCTTGCCAATATTTTCGGGTTTGGAGAGCCAAACCCTCCAAACGATAAGCAGGACAGCTATGCAAATAAATAGTATCACCACAAGTACATAATCTAATCACTTACAAAGTTAAGAATTATTTCTATTCGAAGGTTGTGTTACCGAGAAAACTTATACTACTGCACATCAACAATCTACCTCGTAATCATCGTAGTCGTACCTCACGCGAGTTACTTGATGAGTATGACCATATCAAAGTCGAGGCAGTGGATTTCGCAACACTCGATACTCCCGCAAAATGGAGCAGCGTGTCTGGCTAAACTCCTCGATGTTTACGATCGTGTTGCCCTTAATCTCGGCAATCTGGTTGCGAAGGTTGTAAATCTCAACTAAAAGTTTCTCTTTACGTGTCATAATCTATTCAGTATTAAGTATTTAACTCTACTTTATCGTAGTGTAAACATAACATCACCATTCGGAATACGCAAGTTAATTCTGGGGAATCTGCAACACATTAAGCACTTTATTTTCAACAACTATTATAACCTGTATTTTAGCCTGTTTTTAACCGTATTTTACTGACTGATAAGTTATTATATTTTCATTATAAGTACTTGGATTTGAGGAACAGGGATTTCTGCTCCTTTTTCTGTATCAAGATGTTAGCTGATGTCGGGATATTAGGCAAAGATCCAGCCTAATTTTGCGGGTTATGCACTTTGCAATCCAATAAAATCGGGTGAAATCCGATGCAATTCTCCTCGCCCGACAATTCCAACCCCAAATGAAGAGAGCCAGGTGTGGTCAACTTTTCAAATTCTCAAAAAAAGTTGCAGACCCGCCATCAAAAAATCTCAGCAGCCATCAATTCTCCGCCAGATTTTATATGGGCGAATATCTGCGTTAGCAGATAATATGTTGCAATATTCTGACAATGAGGGGTGAGTATACTATTTTTTTGTATCTTTGGCATCGTATTAATCTAATTTGTGGTTTAACTATGGTACGCCAAACTATTAATATAGTATCTATTCTGGTTGTGATACTCGGGTTTGTGCAGTGTGGCGCAATAACCGAGCAACTGCCTACCTATGACGAAACAACAATAGTGGTGCAGGGTGATGTGGCTCCCGACTTTACGGCGACACTACTCGGTGGCGACCAGGTGACACTCTCGGAACTGCGAGGTGAGGTGGTGCTTTTAATCCTATTCTCGCACACCTGTCCCGATTGTAAGGCCCTATTCGATGACCTGCACGACGATATGGTAACAATCAATAATCTCGGTGTGAGGGTACTGGCCATAGCGCGAGATGGCTCTGAGGAGCAGGTGCACGACTATCTTGAGGCAAACGGCTACATTATTGATGCGGCAGCCGATCCCGATAGGGCTATCTATAACCTCTATGCCACGATGTATGTCCCACGATGCTATCTTATCAATACTATCGGCGTGGTGGAGTGCGCTACTGTGGAGTATCATCAAGGCGACTTGGAGACGTTACTATCGAAGATGCGAGAAATTTGTGATTAGAGAACCCTCTTAACTTATACTTCATTGCTAATACGCAGGCCACAATGCCGATGGCTCCGCGTAGATTTGTGTGCCCATAGTGCATTGGTTGTACATAGTCTCCTTGGGCATCATCTATGTGTGCCGTTTGTTGCAATTCGAGTATAACAGCTGTTAGTTTTAGTCACCATCTTGTCTTTCTGCATCCCCGTTTTCACACGAATAGGCATATTTTATAAACAAATAGTGGACGTTCAAAAGTTTGATTGACGACATTATTTTGCCTTTAAGTTGCCATATGAGTTTTATCGTTTTATGTGTGAATTTTATATTTTCGTTTATGTTTGCAACTCAACATAAGTCTCCTCTTTTATGATTTCTAGAATAAATTATAAAAAAAAATGATGTGCTCGTGCAGAGAATATTATTTTTTTATTCTCAGAGGCGAATTAAGCAAAATAGGATATATTGACCATCTTCTAAATATTGTAGACCATAAAAGCTATATTATATCTACAAATTAGGGCGTATGGCGGTGTTTTGACGGAAATTTTGAATAAATGACTCATTTTTAATAAACGGAAATAAAACTCATAAAAAAAACTATAATAGACATTATTTTTATATTTACGATATTGGTAGTGGTAAAATAGACAAAAAACTAAAAAGGTAATATATTCAAAAAAAAAGATATATTCTCACAATTTTATTTTAGCCTATTGCATATATGACATATTTGAGTTATAATTGCACTACGGAAAAAAGCGAAAAACTCAATGTGTAAGGTGTGAAAACTAATATTTAATATGATAAATAATTTAATTTTGAAAGAGGCGTAATCCTCCAAAGTTATAGGTTGAAATACAAGCAAGGTTAAAGATCCAACAATATAAAGACTTAAATAAATTAAAAAACAATAAGGTTATGAAACTAAAGTTCTACATCCCATTGCTACTTGGCCTTCTGTTCTCTGTAACGAATGTCAAGGCCCAGGATGTCGCCATTAAGACGAACCTGCTCTACGATGCTACGGCAACCGTAAATGTCGGTGTGGAGGTGGGCGTTGCTCCGAAGTGGACTCTCGACATCTCTGGTAATCTCAATGCCTGGAATATTGACGAGGATACAAAATGGCGTCACTGGCTTGTACAGCCCGAAGCGCGTTATTGGTTCTGCGATCGCTTCTCGCGTCACTTCCTCGGCTTTCATGTTCATGGTGGACAGTATAACATAGGTGGCGTTAATGGTGGCTTCCGATTCCTTGGAACAAACTTCCAGAATCTCGCCGAGAATCGCTATCAGGGTTATGCCGTAGGTGCTGGTATCGCCTATGGTTATGCCTTTATATTAGGTAAGCACTGGAATCTCGAACTTGAGATTGGTGTAGGTTATAGCTACTCCAACTACGATCGTTTCGAGTGTACGGGCTGTGGCCGTAAGGTAGGTACGGGTGACCACCACTACGTAGGTCCTACCAAGGCTGGTATTAACTTAGTTTATGTCTTTTAACTGATTTACTACGATGAAACGCTACTTTATAATATTAGCAGCTCTGTTGACTGGTGTGTCAGCGGCTGAGGCGCAGAACGAGGGTGTAACCATTGAGAGCTACACCATGGAGCGTAGTGGTAAGTATGTGGTTGTTGATATGGAGGTGAACGTGAGCGAGCTCGACGTTAAGTCGACACAGACTGTTGTTCTCACCCCTCATATCGTACGCGATTCTATGTCGGTGCCCTTGCGTTCGATAGGCATCTACGGTCGCAATCGCCACTTCTACTACCAGCGTAACGAGGATAAGGCGCCTACTATGGGTGAGGATATCTATCTCCGTAACAATAAGAAACCCGATGTTGTGAACTACCATGCAACAGTACCTTTTGAGGAGTGGATGGATGGCTGTCAGCTCATCTTCACACGTGAGGATTGTGGTTGTGCGGGTGCTACAACGGGCAAGAGTGGCGAGGTGCTCATCGAGCGCTTCCCATTAGAGCCTTACCGCCCACAGCTCATCTACGTATCTCCTGAGGCACAGGGCGAGAAGGTATACGCAATTAGCGGTTCGGCATATATCAACTTCCCAGTTAGCCGCATGGAGATTTATCCCGACTTTAGCGAGAACCCTCGCGAGTTGCGTAAGATTACCGGTACTATCGACTCGGTTCGTAGCGACAAAGATGTAACCATCCAGTCGATTCTCATCAAGGGTTTTGCATCGCCCGAGAGCCCCTACTCGAACAACGAGCGCTTGGCTAAGGGTCGTACAAAGTCGTTGAGAGAGTATGTCGAGAATCTCTACCACTTCGAGGATGGCTTTATCCAGACGGCTTATGAGCCTGAGGATTGGGCGGGTCTTGAGAAACTCGTAGCTAACTCTAACCTCAAGTACAAGGAGGAGATTTTGGCAACTATCCACTCGGATCGCGAGCCCGATAATAAGGAGTGGTGGATTAAGAATAACTGGCCAGAGGATTATAAATATATGCTCAAGCACTTCTATCCATCGTTGCGTCGTTCGGACTATACCATCGAGTATACCGTGCGTCAATATAGCACAGTTAAGGAGATAGAGGAGATTATGAGCACTGCGCCACAGAAGCTGTCATTGGAGGAGTTCTACCTCTTAGCACAGACCTATGAGGATGGTAGCGACGAGCTTAACGAGTTGTGGGAGGTAGCTGTGCGAATGTTCCCATCGGATGAGATTGCCAACCTTAATGCAGCTAACTCGGCAATGGCTAAGGGCGACTTCGAGCGTGCGTTGCGCTACTTGGATAAGGCGGGTGAAAGGGCTGAGACGATATATGCCCGTGGTGCTCTGGAGGTGCTCCGCGAGGACTACGTAGCAGCGATGCCATACCTTGAGAAGGCTAAGGAGCTCGGCATCAAGGAGGCTCAGCCAACCATCGAGGGCATCACCGACCACTGGAAGGTGTCGATGGCAATGAAGAGGTAACCTAAACAAAGAATATTCATAAATTAATCATTAAAACTAAAACAAACTATGAAGACTAAGTATTTCTTTTTGGCACTCGCAGCTCTTGGAGCTGTAGCATGCTCTGAGAAGGTTGATGATGGTGGTAACAAGACTACTCCTGAGGCTAATGTCGATGCTGATAAGGGTTATCTTGCTATTAACCTAAAGTCTACGGACGATGTTACACGTGCTGACTACGAGGATGGCACAGCTGAGGAGCAAGCTATTAATAACTTAACATTCTACTTCTTCGACGCTACTGGTAACCCATTCAACGTAAATGCTAATGGCAGCTACTACAACGTTGCTGTTACAGACAATGGTGATGTTGAGGCTCCAAATATTGAGTCTATGACCGACCCAGTATTGGTTATTGAGAAGTATAAGGGCGAGTTCCCAGCAAAGGTTGTTGCTGTAGTTAACTACACAGGCACCACAAACCTCTCGTTGAACGACCTTAAGAATACCCTTACTACCGTAGGTCACACCTCTGGCGCACAGTTCATCATGACCAACTCGGCATATGTAAATGGCGCAGGTGAGGTGGTTGATGCAACACCACTCTCAATCGAGCATTTCCAGACATCTGCTGACAAGGCTCTTCAGAACCCTGTAACTATCTACGTAGAGCGCGTTGTAGCTAAGGTAAATGTTAAGGCAGGTGACACAGCTTTCGACACAGGTGTTAAGGTAGGCGATAAGGAGGTTTATGCCAAGATTAACGGCTGGAACTTGGCAGCTACTCAGGATGAGTCATACTTCGTAAAGACCGTTGACGCAGCATGGACCGATGCAGTGCTTGGCTTCGTATGGAACGATGCAGTATATTTCCGCTCATACTGGACAGGCAAAACCTCAGACGCAGCTGTATCTAATGCATTCACACCCTCTGAGCTAACTAACAACGACGACACAGTAGAGTATCTTGGCGAGCATGTAAATGCTGCTAACACCGACCGTACAAAGTATATCGTATCGGCAACCCTTCAGGATGTTGATGGCAACGCTATTGAGATTGCACAGTGGTATGGTACAAACTACATTGGCGAGGAGGCTCTCTTGGCTGCAGTTGCTCCAACACTTAAGAATAAGCTTATGTTGCTCACTACTGATGGTGGTAACAACGTATACACCTCTATCGACGACTCACAGCTTCAGTGCATACCAGGCCTTCTTGGCGCAGAGAGCTACGAGGTTAAGTTCCAACTCGCAGCGGATGCTCCTACAACTGGTTGGTACTCATTCGACGGCACTCAGTACACAGCTGTCGCTGACGTAAACGGAGAGCTTGCAAAGCTTGAGCCTGCAAAGGTTTGGAAGAATGGCCAGACTTACTACTATGCCGACGTTAAGCACCTTGGCGACGCTTACGGTATTGTTCGTAACCACAGCTACAAGATCAACATCACTGGCGTTAAGGGCTGGGGTACTCCAGTTTACGCTCCTAATATGGAGATCGAGACTCCTGTGAAGCCTACCGACAAGGAGACCTATATCTCAGCTGAGATTAACGTTCTCTCATGGCGTGTAGTTTCAAGCGATGTGACTCTTGAGTAACCGCTTAGTGATACGACGATAAATATTCAGCCAAATATTTAGATAGATAAGATAGGGTAGTCCGCTGTGGCGGATAGGTTGCGGCGGACACCCACTTTTTTGAAAGCACTTGGCATCGGTGCAAAGAGAGGTGCCACACCGGAGGGCTACAATGCGAATAGACGTGAGGCTCTCCCACCAAAATTGGAAATAATAGCCCTAAGAGGGTAATACATATAGGTGTAGAGGCTACACCCACAAGAGAGAATAATAAGTAAAACGTAAAACTATAAAACAATGAAGAACCAAACACTATTTGGTAAGTGGGGAGTGATGCTGGCCACTTTGTTCACAGCACTATCGACCAGCTCATGTAAGGATAGCTTCATATTTGAGGGTGAGGGTGATTGTGGTACATACTACAACATCTCATTCAAGTATGACTATAATATGAAATTTGCTGATGCCTTCTCTCGTGAGGTGAAGTCGGTCTCATTGTTCGTCTTCGACAATAGCGGCAAGCTCGTTGATATGCACACTGTCGACGATGCTGAGGCCATTGCTGCCGACAATTTCTCTATACCTCTTGAACTTCCGGCAGGCGACTACGAGCTCTTGGCGTGGGCAGGTCTTATGAACGAGGAGTCGTTCGACCTGTTGGCCGATGCAAAGGTGGGTGAGACCACAAAGGAGCAACTGCAGGTGAAACTTAAGAGCGCCGAGGGTAGGGTGTCGGAGGATTTGAAGCCTCTGTTCCACGGCACGATGCCTCTAAAGGTCACTTCGGAGCCTGGTACCTATAACGAGACAATGTCGCTTGTGAAGGATACCAACGTTGTGCGCATCGTGTTGCAGCAGATGTCTGATGGTATCGTTGCCGAGCAGTTTCGCTACGAGATTACTGCCGACAATGGCCTCTTGGATTGGAATAACGACGTTATCGCCGACGGCATGCTCACCTACGAGCCTTGGAGCGTATTGACAGGTACGGCAGACGTCGCTCCCGACTATGGTACAAGTTCAGTGACACGTGCCGACGAGGTATCTGTGGCTGTTGCCGAGTTCACGGTAAACCGTATGATTGATGGTCAAAGCCCAATCCTCACAATCTACAATGTTGAGGATGATACAAAGGTACTCTCAATCCCTGTTGCCGACTATGCCCTCTTGGTTAAGGGTAACTACAACGCTCAGATGTCGAACCAGGAGTACTTGGATCGTCAGGATGAGTATAACATGACCTTCTTCCTTGATGAGAATGGCGATTGGCTATCAGCATCAATCATCGTAAACTCATGGAGAGTGGTCCTAAATAACGACATCCTCTAATAACCCTAAACAAGTTAGAGCTATGAGAGATATGTTTAAGTATATAATGATAGTGGTGGCGGGAATCACCCTGGCATCGTGCAACGCTATCTACGAGAATGGCACATGCTTTCCGTTGGATGAGCCGCGCGAGGTGAGCTTTGTCCTCGCCATCGACACCCCTCAGGCCACGCGTGCCGAGTGGGGTGCGACTGAGCCTACCGATGAGATAGGCACTACCTTCGAGAATAGAATACTTCTTGAGAGCCTACGTGTATCGGTATACACCGCAGATAACAACTACCTCGGCGATATCGCGGACCTCATCTATTGGCCTATCACCGATGATGGTACTCGCTATCAGTTCCAGGGTAGACTGCCACAGAGCGTTACCGAGAACTTGGAGAACACCTCGACCTACAAGTTTATGGTGTTTGCCAATAGCGCTGAGGGTAGCAACGCTACGTTGCAGTACTCGTTCAACGAACTCGATATGAACAACGGTGCAATACCAATGTGGGGTGTTAAGCAGGTAGACCTTTCGGGCTTGTTGAACGGTAGGTCACAAAATATCGGCGTAATATCGCTCTTGCGTGCCGCTGCTAAGGTTGAGGTTATTCTCGATAGCGCACTTGCTGATTGCGAGATTGACAACGTTACTATCAACTACCACAATCGCGTGGGTTATGTGCTTCCCACAGGTTGGGATGTTGTTGAGGATACGAAGGCTATTGACCGCGATGGTGGTTTTCGTGGCTTCCGCTCGCTACATAGTACACCTCATTCGCTGACGGAGGTTGAGGCTGGCAAGAAGTTCGTCATCTACCTTCCTGAGTACGATAATCAACTATTTGCAGATTACGAGGCTAAGCTCTCGGTGGATGTTACATATAATGGCTCGGCATTGAGCTTCCCCGATGCGTTGCAGTTTAAGAAGTATGTAGATGGCCGCCCTACTGGCTCGGTTGATAACATTGGCCGTAATACCATCTATCGCTTCCGTATCACTAAGGTTGCTACTGGTGCTCTGGTGCTCAACTACGAGGTTGCCGACTGGGAGCGTAGCGATGAGTGGGAGTGGGTGCAGCACTTCGACTATCCCAACTACCACAACCCAGTGCTTCCCGATACGGCTACACGCGACGGCGACTCGTCGAATGACGTATACCCCGATCAGCCTACGATGAAGTATACATCTCCTAACGCTGTGGGTGATATCGTAAGCGAGGATGGTGCCTTCTCATGTTGGTTCCAGATGGTAGGCCCTATCGGCCAGAACTGGCTACCTACGTTGCGTAACTCGTTGAACTGCGAGATTCGTGTATACAAGGAGATTGATGCTATGACCAGAGAGTTGGTATACACCACCGAGGAGTCCGAGACAGATGCATCACTTAAGGATGGTTCGAGACTTGTGGCATACGCGGGTTGGTACAACATTAAGGTTATCCCTACCGACCCATCGTACACTGGTATCGTTCGTTTCGGTATAACCTATACGCAGGATTGGATGGGTGCAGGCTCGCGCTACTTGCTTATTAATGGCGAGGTAGACCATATCATATGGCCAAATAGCGGCTCTGAGCCACGCATTATCGACATTCAACAGGTGACTAACTAATAAAGAACATATAGCTATGAAAAGATATGTAAAATATATGATGGCGCTGTTACTATCAGTGGTTGCGGTAGCATGCCAAAATGACATAGCAAGTGAGGCTGTACGCCCCGCGACGGAGACACCAGCTATTGTTCTTAATATCTCTGGTGGTGAGCTGGGCGTTGTAACACGTGCTACGGACATTGAGGATATGGCGCATGAGTACGCTATCTCACACCTCGACATCATGATATTCAACGATGCTGTGGCAGATGCCGACAAGAGTCTCTTCTACCATGAGCGTGTTACGGCGGCAGGTCCCGATGGTCAGGTACGTTTAGGTGTAGATATAGCCGATATTGTTGTGGGTGCTAAGTACTGGGTATATGTTGTTGCCAATAGTGCTTACGATGCGTCGACATATGCAAATATTGGGAGTGTCGAGGAGCTCTTTAATCTCAAGGAGCAGACCTATAACCTCCACCTTACAGCATCAGGCCTCCAGAATACAGCATCGCGCTTCTTGATGGATGGCGCTGCGTATATGGGCGCTACCGAGCCAGCTACGGCAGGTGCTATAACCATCGCTTCGGCGCCTATTACCGATACTGTGGAGATGAACGTCACGTTGCGTCGTGCTGCGGCTAAAGTTGTCGTGCGACTCGTTTCGGGTGATAAGATGGAGTTCTCACCCGATTTGCCAGGCTCGTCAGAGGGCTACTACATTCGTAACCTCCCATATGAGACTCGCGTAATGGATGATGGTGTTTTGCGTCATCAAGATGCGCTTGAGACTACCAACGAGTCGATGTCGAACTACTACAAATGGTTGCGTGATGCGGATAATAACATCATAGGTGTTGAGATTACCACCTACGTATACAGCCACACCTGGGATACGGAGGATAGTTTCAGCTATGCAACAAACCTCCTTGTAGATATTCCTGCATACTATACCGTAACAAAGGATGGCGTGCAGACAACCACCGAGCATACGAATAACTACTATCAGGTACCACTTACAAAGGAGTTTAAGTTTGAGCGCAACCACTATTATGAGGTGACGGCCAATGTACACGCTCCAGGTGCAGAGGACTTCTCGGAACCTGTGGTAGTTACCGATCTGAAATATAGCGTTGAGCCGTGGACAGAGCGTACCATCAATATTGGTGGCGAGTTGGGCCCTGAGTATCTCAAGGTAAACCTCGACCATCTGAAGATGTACAACATCTCGTCAGATGCCTCGTCGTTGCTCTTCTTGTCATCGTCGCCCGTAACTATCGAGGTGCAGGATTGCTACTATATCGACAAGTTCGGTGCGAAGCAGACTATCAATGCTGGTAGATACAACATATCGGGTAGCACGGAGAGTGGCTCGTTGTCGGGTAACATCACCGTTGAGAGTGACATCCCTACAAATAACACTGTACGCTACTTTACGCTTGTTGTCACTAACGAGACAGGTCAGCAGGAGACCGTAATCGTAGAGCAGTACCCATTGGTATATGTTGTCAACATCCTTGGCCACTACTCTTACCGTGATGACTTCAAGGTGGGTAATCAGAGCCCCACAACCATCTATAATCAGGGCTCGCGCTACGTATCAGTATCGTTGGGTAGCTGGAACTCTACAACAGGTCGTTGGAGCTACAACTACAGCACGAGTGCTGGTGGCGGCTTCTGGTCTTCAAAGGTTGTGCAAAGCACATATGAATCGACAGATAGCAGAAATTCATACCGTGGCCGCTCGGATATAGACTACTACTACTGGAGTAGATGGTACAGCTCGCAACCATACTCGCTTAACTACTCAGGAGCTCAAGACCCAGGTAATGCTCGTATGTACCACGTGCGCATTACAGCATCTTCGGCGGACTACAATCTTGGTGTGCCTCGCAAGACTACCGACCCATATGTAGACTTCGAGTTTACCGATCCGGGACAGGATAATGCGAACCTTGTGTCGCCATCGTTTATGATTGCATCACGTTTGGGCTTTGTAAACTCAGGCGGCTTGAGCTCGGCAAATACACAGGAAAGACGTCTGTCGGTATCGCGTGACCACTGCGCATACTACGTTGAGGTGGCTGACGATGGTACGGTATACGACGATTGGCGATTGCCAACAGCAAGCGAACTTCGCATTATCATGGAGCTTCAGGGTACATCAACGCAGAGCGCCGATGCTATCGACTACCTGCTCAATGCCAACTACTACTACTCGGCATCAGGCCCTGTATTCAATAGCAAGAACGACGATGGTAATAGCGAGAACGAAGCAGATAGCAGTTCGTGGGCTATCCGTTGTATCCGCGATGCCTATTAGTAGGTAGAAGAACTTGTAATAGATGAAAACAACTAATCTTTGATGAGATTATGACAAAGAGACTTTCATATATATTCGCAATCGTGGTGGCAACCGCTATGATGGCTTGTCAGCACGATAATATTACCCATATTGTGTCTCCGGAGCAGGATACAGTACCGGAGGGTATGGTCGAGATTGAGTTCGTGGCAAATACCCCTCTAATGACCGAGGTTGTCGTTCGTGGTGTAGACCCCGATGGTATCGATGTGCAGAACCTT
The DNA here is from genome assembly GCA_017503575.1 of Alistipes sp. GTDB lineage: Bacteria > Bacteroidota > Bacteroidia > Bacteroidales > Rikenellaceae > Alistipes. The sequence goes on from JAFVSV010000092.1 coordinate 11,566, forward strand.
ACGCTTTTCTGCTTCAACGACTTTGGACTCTATATAACACATGTAGCAGCAGAACTCGACCCTGCGGTGGAGACTCCATCGCTTTCGGGTACCTATAAGGCGATAATCCCCGAGGATACGCGTATTATCCACTTTGTGGGCAACCAAAATCCCAACCTCTTTGATGCCGATATGTTTATCAACCGTACGGAGGATGAGATTCAAGACGATATGGTTGGAGCATCGGGTATGATTATCTATTGGAGCCGCTTTATCTTCCAGACTGGCGCAGGTAGCCACCAGCAGCAGCTCGCATCGGCCAATGGTGGTGAGGGTATCAAACTTATCCGCAATCAGGCGATGGTATCTATTAACAACCCTGACAACGAGTGGATTGACATCACAGGTTTTGTATCTACCAATGTATATGCCTTCGGAACTACTGCGCCCTATCACCCCGAGAAGCGTTTCCCAACCGCAGGTACAGCGTTCGAGTGGCCGGGTGAGGACTTTGTAACCATACCTCAAAATCGTACAAAACTATCGAATATCACCGAGGTGTACACAAAGCCTGAAGAGTATATCTTTGAGCACGAGAATACATTGCAGGATCCCGTGAGCATTATCCTTCGTGGTAGACCTGCGGGTAGTAGCGAGGAGTTATACTACCGTGTGATGATTATCGACGAGCAAGGTGAGCAAATGATGATTCGTCGTAACCACCACTACAAACTCAACATTCAGGGCAAACTTACCTATGGAAGTCGCAACTTTGAGGATGCGTTAAACTCTCCAGCAACAAACAATGTCTGGGTTGCCGTTGACGATTGGGTAAATGAGGTGTCGTATGGCGACATTACACTCTCGGTTGATGAGACATCGGTGGTTCTTGGCGAGGATAAAGCGGGCCAGAGTCTTGACCTCTACTATACAATAGAGTCTACATCGGCTCTTACGGCCGACGATATGGCAGAGGTGTCGTGGTCTACGGGCAACACTGTTGCTTCGCACAACTTCAACCACACCTTTACGCCTAACGGCACATCGGGACGCGGTAGGATTGTGTTACAACTCCTTGAAATGGGCGATGATGCTATGCTTGAGGGAACGCTCATCGTAAAGAAGGGTCGCTTGCAGCGCACTATCAATGTTGTGCTTATAAAGACCCAAAAGTTTACTCCCGTGTGGGCTGCTACGCAGATTTATGGTGGAGATATTGGCGAACTTGCAACCTTCAAGTTCACCGTCCCCGAGGATTTCCCATTCTTCCCATTCAAGGTGTATGTGTCGGTTAACTCGCTTGATGTGCGTACCCAGACCACAGGTCGTGTACTGCCCGTGGTTCGCAAAGGTGATGAGGGTTGGTATGGCGCAGATAATCAACTTGGATACAAGTATGTATACACCGTAACCGAGCCTGGCACACAGCGACTCTATATGCACAGTATTCTTGCTCACGAGCAGGGTGGTAAGGATCATATAATGCTCGAGGCGGAGTTCTTCGAAACCGTAAACAAGGAGTTTCAGTATGCATCGCACCAGAATGCTATTAGTGTGAAGAATCTTGAGGCATACAGCGTATCGGGCGTGAGTGATGAGGTAATCTACTACCACCTTGTACCACGTAAGATAAATGCC
>JAFVSV010000093.1 GCA_017503575.1 Alistipes sp.
ATTTGACCGAGTAACCATCTTCGAGCATCCTCATATATTTGAGTAATGCTACATAATCGTGTTTTTTGCGCATAATGAAACCCCAAAAGTTTTTTGTCCAAACTTTTGGGGTCACTTCACGAATTGGGGCGCGCTAAAATACTTTTTAGTCACCCCCTATAATCAAAAATTATTTGAGGTATTTGTTCAATCAGCCGAAGAACTCGCGATTCCAGACGATGTTGTTCTGTGGCTGGAATACCTGATGTGCCTCATTCTCAAACGATACCAGACGAGCGTCGATACCTCGCACGCGAGCTGCCGTAAATGCCTCAAGTGACTGTGTATAAGGTATGCGGTAGTCCTTCTCGCCGGTGATAATCATAATAGGCGTATCCCAGTTGGCAACATACTATGGGGTGAGTGTGCGTACGATGCTTGAGCATCTCTATTCTCCTTATCCCAATATGCGCCACCATAGTCGTTTGTCACGAAGAAGAGCTCCTCGGTATGGCCGTACATAGACTCGAAGTTGAAGATGCCGCAGTGAGCGATAAATGCCTTGAAGCGACCCTCGTGGTTACCAGCAAGGAAGTATGTCGAGTAGCCACCATACGAAGCACCTACGCAGCCACGACGATCCTTGTCAACGTATGGCTTCTCTGATATCCAGTCGATAGCCGAGAGGTAGTCCTGAATATTAAGGCCATAGTAGTCGCGCGAGATCTGATCGGTCCACTCCTTGCCGAACGATGGACAGCCACGGCGGTTAGGTGCTACGATGATGTAGCCCTCGGCAGCCATAAGCTGGAAGTTCCAACGATAGCTCCAGAACTGTGATACGGTGCTCTGTGGGCCACCCTGGCAGTAGAGAAGTGTTGGGTACTTCTTCGTCTCGTCGAAGTGTGGAGGATAGATAACCCATACGAGCATCTCCTTGCCGTCGACAGTCTTAATCCACTCGCCCTCGACCTTGCCGAAGTCCATGTTGTCGTAAATCTTGCGGTTTACGTCGGTGAGCTGTGTGAGCTTGCCATTCTCGAGGTTAACATCGTAGAGCTCCACCGCCTTCGACATGGTGTTCATGTTGGCTATGAGCTTGCCGCCAGCGAAGGTGAACGAGTTAATGTCGTGGTCACCCTTGGTGATATCTCGCTTGTTGCCCGCAAGGTCGATGCGAGCCACCTGGTGTGTGCCTTTCCATGGTAGTACGAAGTACATGGCGTCGTTGCCATCCCATACAACCTCTGTCACGCAGTAGTCCTGACCGCGAGTGATATATGTGCACTCGTTGCTCTTGAGGTCGTATACCCATAGACGTTGCTGGTCGGCCTCGTTGCCTGGCTCCTTCTGCGAGCGGAAGGCGATCTTTGTGCCATCGGGTGAGAATACGGGGTACTTGTCGTAGCCTACGAACTCATCGACGCCAGTTGCTGCTGCCTCCTTTGAGAGGTTGCGTGTTGCCTTCGATGCGAAGTCGTAGAGGTAGATGTCCGAGTCGGTAGATAGGGCATACTCGGTGCCTGTCAATGGTTTGCAGGTATATGCGAGCTGTGTGCCGTCGGGCGATAGGCGTATCTCGGCATTGTCGAAGTAGGGTGCCAACGGAGCATCGTATGCCTTGTCGGCGCCAATGATATCAACGCCCTCGGCAATCTTACCATCTTTATAATCAGCTGCGAAGATGTGCAGATAAGAGCCATCATCCCAATAGTCCCAGTGGCGTACCATAAGGTCGTCGTAGATGCGTGCCTTTGACTTATCCATGTCGGCATACTGGTCAGAGCCCTTCATGGGGGCTACCTTCACACGCTGAACATAGAAGGCGTGGTCGCCAGCGATGCCAAAGCCCTCGACATCCTTCGAGAAGTTGGTCAACTGACGTACGTTCTCACCCTTGTAGTCCATAGCCCACACCTGTGATGAGCCCGAGCGGTTCGAGAGGAATGCGATATTCTCGTTGTCGAGCCACTGTGGTGAGTGGTTGTTCGAGGTGTTGTAGGTTATGCGCTGCTCCTCGCCCGATGCCATGTCGCGCACCCATAGGAAGGTGATGCCGCGATTCTCGGCAAGGTTGTACTGTGTAGCGGTGTAGAGGAGCTTTGTGCCGTCGGGAGATAGCATCTGGCTGCCGATGCGGGTCATCTTCCACATCACCTCGGGGGTGAACTTACGCGCCTCCTTCTCGGCGTCTGTCAAGGCGTTGTCGATGGTTAATGCCTTGGGGGCAGCCGCTGCCTCCTGGCTCTGCTCGGCAGGCTCGGTGCCTGCGCAGCTTGCAAGAAGTGCTGCAAATGTCATGATAAAGAGTGATTTTTTCATAGATAAGTTTTATAGTTTTAGTTTGTTGTCGTCGCTTTTTTGTATATTTGCATCTGCAATTATGAAACAGAGTGCACCATACACGATATATTTCGGGGATGCGAGGGTCGATATCACCTCGTCGATGCCCGATTACACCTCATCACTACTCGCGGTAGATGATAGTCTCTCTATTTCGCGGGCGAAAGTAGTAAAAAAAGTTGAGACTGACAAATTTGTGACCATATTATCTTCCGACCCTCGTAAGACATTCCGACTTCTGGCCGACCAATTTGTTGAGGTGCGTGCCGCAGGTGGTGTGGTGATAAGCGATGCCGACGAGCTACTCATGATATACCTCCGCAGACGCTGGGACTTGCCCAAGGGCCATATCGAGGAGGGTGAGGGTAGTGCTGATGCAGCTCGCCGCGAGGTGCTCGAGGAGACTGGTGTTGAGGCTATCACCGTGGGTGATGCGCCGTTGATAACCACTCTTCATGCCTATGACACTTATGGCCGTTGGGAGTTGAAGTATACCGACTGGTGGGTGATGCGTTCAATTGGTGGAGAGTTGCGCCCGCAGACCGAGGAGGGAATTTGCGGCATCGGTTGGTATAAAGGCATGGGTCTTGCCGAGCGACTTAATTCAACGTATCCCACAATTAAAGCGGTCGTCGATGCGTTGTACAGATGAAAAATTGAAAGAGCAGAGCTATGAACAAGATACTTTGGGTTGATGACGAGATAGACCTACTCAAGCCCCACGTCATGTTTTTGCAGTCGAAGGGCTACGAGGTCGATACATGCAATAATGGTTACGATGCCGTCGACATGGTCGGCAGTACGGCATACGACCTTGTTATCCTCGATGAGATGATGCCCGGCATGACGGGCCTCGAGACGCTGCCACTAATCAAGGCGGCGTGCCCCTCACTACCCGTAATCATGGTCACCAAGAGTGAGGAGGAGAATATCATGGATAAGGCCATAGGCTCCAAGATTGCAGACTATATCATAAAGCCCGTAAACCCCAACCAGGTACTCCTCTCCATAAAGAAGAACCTACACTCGCAACAGCTCGTCACCGAGCGCACTACGGCGGACTATCGCTCGGAGTTTGGTCGTATAAGCTCGCAGCAACAGACGGCCACGACATTTGCCGAGTGGTGCGCCCTATATCGCAAGATTGTGGCGTGGGAGATAGAGCTCTCCGCGTCGTCGGATGCCAGCATCAAGGAGGTGTTGGCGTACCAGAAGAACGAGGCAAATACGGAGTTCTCGAAGTTCGTACGTCGTAACTACTACGACTGGATTAACCGACGTGTTGACGATGGGCAGATACCCATAATGTCGCATACGCTGATGCGTCGTCGCATACTCCCCGAGGTAGAGGGTGGCAAGACGACACTCATACTTATTGATAATATGCGCTACGACCAGTGGCGTACCATAGAGCCTCTGTTGCGTGGTCTCTACGACATCGCCACCGACGACTTCTACTGCGCCATACTCCCCACTGCCACACAGTATGCGCGTAATGCCCTCTTTGCGGGTCTCATGCCTTTGGCTATCGACAAGCTAATGCCCGAGAAGTGGCTCAACGACAATGAGGATGGGGGTAAGAATATGTACGAGGAGGAGTTCTTGCGACGTCTCTTGCAACAGTCGGGAAAGCAGTGGCGCCTAACCTTCGAGAAGCTCGTGCGCCCCGAGGCGGGACGTAGGCTCTTGGATAACATGCAGCGTGTATATGATGCCGACTTCTCGGTCATCGTCTACAACTTCCTCGATATCCTCTCGCATGCCCGCACCGAGACCGACATCATCCGCGACCTTACGGACGACGAGGCTGCCTTCCGCTCGTTAACACGTTCATGGTTCGAGCACTCGGAGCTCTACACCATGCTCAAACTCTTATCCGAGCGCGGACATAAGGTCATCATAACCTCGGACCACGGCACCATACGCGTAGATAACCCCGTGCGTGTCACGGGCGACAGGGAGACGTCGCCCAACTTGCGATATAAGACGGGTCGTAACCTCGCGTATAACGCCCGCGATGTATATGAGGTGACGCGCCCCGAAGATGTGCAGCTCCCCTCGGGAAGGCTCACATCGAGCTACATCTTCGCCTACAACCGCGACTTCCTCGTATATAACAACGATGCCAACAAATATATAAGATACTACAAAAATACCTTCCAGCATGGCGGTATCTCGATGGAGGAGATGATAGTCCCCTTCGCTGTACTCAAGCCTAAGGTGAGGTAGACGAGTAATAGAAAACGATTATGGAAAAGATTATTGAGATAGGCTCCCTTGATGAGCTTGATGGCGTAGCACAGGCGGTACTCGATGCCCTTGATGGACGCACGGTCGTGGCCTTTGACGCACCTATGGGTGCTGGTAAGACAACGCTGATAAGCCGTATTGCGGCACTCCTCGGCGCGAGCGACGCGGTGACAAGCCCAACATTCGCAATCGTAAACCAGTATGAGGGCTCGCGCACAATATATCACTTCGACATGTATCGCATAGAGCGCGTTGAGGAGGCCCTCGACTTTGGCTCCGAAGAGTATCTGTCCTCGGGTGAACTGTGCCTTGTCGAGTGGCCCGAGAAGATTGAGCCTCTGTTACCCGAGGATACGATGGTCGTGAAGATTGAAATATTGTCAGATACGGCACGACGTTTTGTTATTCGTTAAAAAAAACCTATCTTTGCGACTCAATTTGCAGACTACATGGAAAAGTACGAATCGAAACAACAACAGATACACCACCCAGCAGCGCTGATATTCCCCATCATATCGCGAATGGATTTCCTTACTCCTGCGATGAAGGATAAGGTCGAAGAGTGGGAGGCAACACCCGACAGCTGCTCCTTTAAGGTGAAGGGTATGAAGGTGTGCTTGCGCATAGCTGAGAAGGTTGAGAACAAGCATGTTAAGATTGTGGCAGACGAGGGCGGTTTACCCATAGACTTCACATTCTGGATACAGCTACACGAGGTAGACCCACACGACACGCGTGTGAGGATGGTGCTCCACGCCGAGCTCAACATGATGATGCGCATGATGATTGGTAGCAAGATACAGTCGGGTCTCGACCAGGCGGTCGAGGGCTTGGCAACAGCACTTAACAACTTCAAATAGGCGCCCAGTGGCGAGATAATATTTGCAAAAACAGTGGGTTGCGCGAGTGAGTTAATATATTTTTTTAAGATTTTTGTTGCAAATTAACTCAATAAGCCGTATATTTGCCCACTCTTTGAGCGCAACACGCATAAACAAACGGTCAAATCTACATGATGCGATCGTGTGTTTCGTGGATTGTAAATGAGTATAAATACTTGTTATTAATAAACTTAAATAAAAACTTTTAAGATCATGACAAAGGCAGATATCGTAAATCAGATCGCGAAGTCAACCGGCGTTGAGAAGGTTCAGGTTCAGGCTATCGTAGAGGCTTTCATGGAGAGCGTTAAGGACGCAATGGTTAATGGTGAGAACGTGTATCTTCGTGGCTTCGGCAGCTTCATCATCAAGAAGCGCGCTATGAAGGTTGCTCGTAATATCTCTAAGAATACTACTATCACCATCCCTGAGCACAACATCCCAGCTTTCAAGCCATCTAAGAGCTTCGCAGGCGAGATTAAGTAGAGTGCCAACAACATACCGAGGGTAATAAACTGAGGGGTCGGCAAACACAAGACGATTACTGAGGGGAGATGAACCGAGGGCTACAATGCAGACATTTAACCTATAAATAGTATTACAATTATGCCAAACGGAAAGAAGCACAAGCGTCATAAGATGGCGACGCACAAGCGTAAGAAGCGTCTTCGCAAGAATCGTCATAAGAAGAAGTAGTAATCTTCTTATCGCACAATAGATGAGGCTAAGGGTGTAGTACTCTTAGCTTCGTCTGTTTTGATTAAGAGACTGCGCACAACGGTATGTGCGACAGTGGTTTACTAAATAGATTTACATTGTAGAACCATGAACAGAGAACTTATCATCAATGTAAATCCAACGGAGGTGTCGATAGCACTTTGTGAAGATAAGGTGCTTGTCGAATTAAACAAAGAGCAGTGTCAGACGGGCTTTGCCGTGGGTGACATATATCTTGGTCGCGTACGCAAGATAATGCCCGGACTGAATGCAGCATTCGTAAACATAGGTCACGAGAAGGATGCCTTCATCCACTACTTAGATCTCGGCGCTAACTTCGAGTCGCTACGTCGTGTCGTCGACAGCCGCGATGCCAACAAGCGCCCCGTAAAGGTGGAGAGCATGAAGTTAGAGCCCGCGTTACCCAAGGAGGGCCGCATTGGCGACTACATAAAGGTGGGTGACACCATAATGGTGCAGATTGCAAAGGAGGCTATATCGACAAAGGGACCACGACTGACAGCCGACATATCGTTAGCGGGACGTAATGTGGTTCTTGTGCCCTTCTCAAATAAGGTGTATGTATCTACAAAGATACGCTCGAACACCGCAAAGAAACGACTTCGTAAGGTGGCACAAGATGTGCTCCCTCAAAACTTCGGTGTCATCGTCCGTACGGCAGCTGCCGACGCCGAGGATATCGACATTATGCAAGACATACTCTCTCTTGTCGAGAGATGGAACAAGGCCGTAGGAGCCATGCGCAAGAGTGAGGCTCCTGCTCGCTTGATTAGCGAGATGAGCCGCGTGAATACCATTATTCGCGACTCGCTGAACGATACCTTCTCGCAGATATTGGTCGACGACGAGACCATGTACAACGAGATAAAGAGCTATATCCATGCCATTAAACCTGAGATGGAGCGCATGGTGAAGCTATACAAGGGTAAGGTGCCCATTTTTGATCAGTACGATGTCGCAAAGCAGATTAAGTCGTTATTTGCAAAGTATGTGTCGCTGAGGCGCGGCGCCTATCTTATCATCGAGC